>PCVX01000061.1:4260-7278 GCA_002796105.1 Candidatus Omnitrophica bacterium CG11_big_fil_rev_8_21_14_0_20_63_9
TAGACGTTGAGGTGCTTGCCGTGGGGGATCAGGTATTCCTTGGTCATACCGGAGGCACTCTTGATAATGATGCGCCGCTGGCCTTTCTTCGCGGTGCCGAAGTCCACCACGCCGTCGATTTCCGCGATGATCGCCGGGTCTTTCGGGCGGCGGGCTTCGAACAGCTCGGCCACGCGCGGCAGACCGCCGGTGATGTCCTTGGTCTGGCTGATCTTGCGGGCGGTCTTGGCGACCATGTCACCCGTCTTGACCGTCTGGCCTTCCTTCACCAGCACGTGCGCGCCGACCGGCAGCCCGTAGACCGCCAGCAGCTCACCCTTTTCAGTCTCGACCACGACCTGGGGGTGGAAATCGCCCTTGTGCTCGACGATGATGCGGTTCGTCAGGCCGGTCGCCTCATCAAGCTCCTCGCGCATCGTGACGCCAGCCCGCACGTCCTCGAAGCGCACCACCCCGCCGTACTCGGTGAGGATCGGGGTCGTGTAGGGATCCCAGCGCACCAGCAGCTCATCCTTGGCGATATTCTCGCCGTCGCCCTTGGACAGCACCGACCCTTGGGGGATGCGGTGCCGCTCCAGCTCGCGGCCGTCGGGATCCACCACGGAGAGCTCACCATTCCGGTTCAACACCAGCTGCTCGCCGGGCTTGGTCTTGACGGTCTTCAAGTTGTGGAACTTCACAGCACCCTTGTGCTTCGTCTTGAGTTGGGACTGCTCGACCACACGGTGCGCGGTGCCACCGATGTGGAAGGTACGCATCGTCAGCTGCGTGCCAGGCTCGCCGATCGACTGCGCGGCGATGACCCCGACCGCCTCGCCCAGTTCGGCCATCCAACCGGTGGCCAGGTTGCGGCCGTAGCAGCGGGCGCACGAACCGCGCGCCGACTCACACGTCAGCACGCTGCGGATGCGGATCTTCTCAAGGCCAGCCAATTCAATGCGGTCGGCGACTTCCTCGGTGATTTCATCACCCGCCTTCACCATCACGTCATCGCTGACGACGTCCACGATATTATCGAGCGCCACACGGCCCACGATGCGCTCTTTGAGCGCCACGATGTCCTCGTCGCCCTCGCGGATCGGCGTCATGAGGATACCGTTGACGGTGCCGCAGTCGACTTCGGTAATGATGACCTCTTGCGCCACATCAACGAGGCGTCGGGTCAAATAGCCGGAGTCCGCGGTCTTGAGCGCGGTATCGGCCAACCCCTTGCGCGCGCCGTGCGTCGAGATGAAGTACTCGTGGACGGTCAGCCCCTCGCGAAAGTTCGCGGTGATGGGGCTCTCGATGATATCGCCGGAGGGCTTCGCCATCAGGCCGCGCATGCCGGCCAACTGGCGCACCTGCTGCTCGGACCCACGGGCGCCGGAGTCGGCCATCATGAACAGCGGGTTGAAGGCGTCGAAGTTCTCCATCACGTGATCGGAGACTTCCTCGGTGGTGTGCATCCAGATATCGATGATCTTGTTGGAGCGCTCGCCTTCGGTGATCAGCCCGCGGCGATACTGGCTTTCGACCTGCTCCACCTCGCGGTTTGCCTTGCCGAGGATCTTGTCCTTGTCCGGCGGGACGGTCAGGTCGACGATCGCAATGGAAAGCCCTGCCAGCGTGGCCCACTCGAATCCCATCGACTTGAGCTCGTCGAGCAGTTCCACCGTGCGTGCATGGCCGCAGAAGCGGTAGACCTTGGTGATCAGGTTGCTGAGCCGCCCCTTATCGATCAGCTCGTTGACGAACCGCACCTGGTCCGGCAGCGCTAAGTTGAACAGGACGCGGCCCGGGGTCGTATCGTAGATCTGCCCTTCCCAGCGCAACTTGACCTTCGCGTGCAGCTCCACCTGCTGATCCTGATACGCCAGCACGACTTCTTCGATGTCGCTGAAGATCAACCCGTGCCCCTTCAGGCCGTCGCGGGCTTTGGTCAAATAGTAACAGCCGAGAATGATATCCTGCGTTGGGGTCACAATCGGCTTGCCGCTGGCCGGCGAGAAGAGGTTGTTCGACGCCATCATGAGGATGCGGGCTTCCAGCTGCGCTTCGATCGACAGCGGCACGTGCACCGCCATCTGGTCGCCGTCAAAGTCCGCATTGAACGCCGTGCACACCAGCGGGTGCACGCGGATCGCTTTGCCCTCGATCAGGATCGGCTGAAACGCCTGAATGCCCAGGCGGTGCAGCGTGGGCGCGCGGTTGAGCAGCACCGGATGCTCCCGGATCACCTCATCGAGGATGTCCCACACTTCGGTGCGCTCTTTTTCCACCATGCGCTTGGCGGTCTTGATCGTCTGCGCGAAGCCTTGCTCGCGGAACTTGCGGATGATGAACGGCTCGAAGAGCTCCAGCGCCATCTTTTTGGGCAACCCGCACTGATGCAAGCGCAGCTCCGGCCCGATCACGATCACCGAGCGGCCGGAGTAGTCTACGCGCTTGCCCAGCAGGTTCTGACGGAAGCGCCCCTGTTTGCCCTTGAGCATGTCGGCCAGCGACTTCAGCGGCCGGTTCATCGGCCCGAGCACCGGGCGGCCATGACGGCCGTTGTCGAAGAGCGCATCGACCGCTTCTTGAAGCATGCGCTTCTCGTTGCGGATGATGATCTCGGGCGCTTTGAGCTCGATCAGTTTCTTGAGCCGGTTGTTGCGGTTGATCACGCGCCGGTACAGGTCGTTCAAGTCCGACGTCGCGAAGCGGCCGCCATCGAGCGGGACGAGCGGACGCAGATCCGGCGGGATGACGGGAACCGCCTTGAGGATCATCCATTCCGGGCGGTTGCCGCTCTTCCGGAAGGCCTCGATGATCCGGAGATTCCGGGCAATGCGCTTCTGGGTCTGCTCCACCTTCTGTTTCTGGAGCTCCTTGTGCTGCAGTTTGGCCATCTGCGCCAGGTCGACGGTGGCCAGCAGGTCATGCACGGCGTCCGCCCCCATCTTCGCCGTGAAACTCTTGCCGTGCGTCTTGATCGCCTCCTGGTAGCGGTCCTCCGTCAGGATCTCCCGCACCTTCAGCACCGTGTTGCCCGGA
>PCVX01000003.1:0-15449 GCA_002796105.1 Candidatus Omnitrophica bacterium CG11_big_fil_rev_8_21_14_0_20_63_9
ATTGATGAGCCGCACGCCTTGCGCGGCGCGGCCGGTCGTCCGGACGTCTTTGACCGGGCAGCGCACAATCATGCCCTCGTGCGAGATCAGCATGATCTCGTCCTGATCCGTAACGGTCTTCGCGCCAACCACCGCGCCGTTTTTCTTGGTCACCTTAAGGTTGATGATCCCTTTGCCGCCGCGGCTCTGCACGCGGTATTCTTCCAGATCGGTGCGCTTGCCAAAGCCCAGCTCAGTCACCGTCAGAAGGGATGACCCTTTGCGGACGAGCTGCATCGCGATGACATCGTCGCTCTTGCCCAAGCGGATGCCGCGAACCCCGCGGCTGGCGCGGCCCACTTCGCGCGCCTGCTCCTCGGGGAAGCGGATCGCCAGCCCCTGCTTGGTGATCAGCAGCAGCTCCTGCTTGCCGTCGGTGATCTCGGCCTCGATAAGCTCGTCGCCCTTTTCCAGCGTAATCGCGATGATCCCGGCCTTGCGCGGGTTCGAGTACGCATCCAGGCTGGATTTTTTGACCGTGCCCTGCTTCGTCGCCATCACAAGATATCGCTCCGCCACAAACTCCTTCACGGAGACGAAGGTGGAGAGCCGCTCATCTTTCTGCAGCGAGAGCAGGTTGACGATCGCGGTGCCTTTGGCGTACCGGCTGGCTTGCGGCACCTCGTGCACCTTCAGCCAATAGCAGCGGCCTTGATTGGTGAAGAACAGCAGCGTCTCCAGCGTCGAGGCGATGAAGAGGTGCTCGACGAAGTCCTCTTCTTTGGTTTCCATCGCGGTCACGCCCACTCCGCCGCGCCGCTGCTTGCGGTATGCGGACACCGGCAGCCGTTTGATGTAGCCGGCATGGCTGATCATGATGACGACGTCTTCCTCGGCGATGAGATCTTCGATCTTGAAGTCCTTCACCTCGCCGAGGATCTCGGTGCGCCGCTCATCACCGAACTTTTTCTTGAGCTCCTGCAGCTCGTCTTTGATGAGCTCGAGCACCTTCTTTTCGCTCTTGAGCAGCATCTGGTAGTACTCGATTTTCTTGAGCAGCTCCTTGTATTCCGCGTCGATCTTGTCGCGCTCAAGCGCGGTGAGCCGCTGCAGCTGCATCTCGAGGATCGCCTGGGCCTGCCGGTCGCTCAGCTCGAACTTCTTCGTGAGCGCTTCCTTGGCCTCGGCCGGGCTCTTGGACTGGCGGATCGTCTTGATGACCGCGTCCAAATTCTCCAGCGCGATCTTGAGGCCTTCCAGGATGTGCGCCCGCTCCTGCGCTTTGGCCAGCTCGAACTTCGTGCGTCGGGTAATGATCTCTTTGCGGTGCTCGATGAAGCTTTGCAGGATCGACTTCAAGCTGAGCACGCGCGGCCGGCCATCGACGAGTGCTAGCATGATGACGCCGAAGGTCGTTTCCATCGTCGTGTGCTTATACAGCTGGTTCAACACGACTTGGTCGTTGGCGTCGCGCTTGAGCTCGATGACCACCCGCATGCCGTCCTTGTCGGACTCGTCACGCAAGTCGGAAATGCCCTCGAGCGTTTTTTCCTGCACGAGCCTGGCGATCGTCTCCAGCAAGTTGGCCTTGTTGACCTGATACGGCAGCTCGGTGATCACGAGCGCTTGGCGGTTGCCTTTCAGCTGCTCGACTTGGGCTTTCGCGCGGATGCGCAGCGAGCCGCGGCCGGTTTGGTAGGCGTCCTTGATGCCGTCTTTGCCGCAGATGATCGCGCCTGTCGGAAAATCCGGCCCCTTGATGTGGCGCATCAGGGCGGGCAGCTCGATCTGCGGGTCGTCGATGAGCGCGCAGGCCCCGTCAGCCACCTCGCTCAGGTTGTGCGGCGGGATGTTGGTGGCCATCCCGACGGCAATCCCGCTTGAGCCGTTGATGAGCAGGTTCGGTAGCTTCGACGGCATGAGCTTGGGCTCTCGCAGCGACCCGTCGAAGTTCGGGGCGAAGTCCACGGTGTCCTTGTCGAGGTCGGCGAGCACCTCGCCCGCGACCGAGGCCAGCCGCGCCTCCGTATACCTCATAGCAGCCGGGGCGTCGCCATCCACGCTGCCGAAGTTGCCCTGCCCGTCGATGAGCGGGTAGCGCAGGCTGAAGTCTTGCACCATGCGCACGAGCGCGTCATACACCGCCACGTCGCCGTGCGGGTGGTACTTCCCCAGCACCTCACCGACGATACGCGCGCTCTTCTTATACGGCTTGCCCGGGTCCAGCCCCAGATCCGTCATGCCATAGAGGATGCGCCGGTGGACCGGCTTGAGCCCATCGCGCACATCGGGGAGTGCCCGCCCGACGATGACGCTCATCGCGTACGAAAGGTACGAGTCCTTGATCTCTTGCTCGATATCCCGCGGAACGATCTTCTCGCCAAGTGTGTACATGGGTTAGATGTCCAGGTTCTTGACTTCGAGTGCGTGCTCTTCGATGAACTGCTTGCGCGGCTCGACCGCGTCGCCCATCAGCGTCGTGAACATGCGCTCGGCTTCCACCGCATCCTCCGAAGCGACCTTGAGGATCGTGCGTTTCGCCGGGTCCATCGTGGTCTCCCACAGCTGGGTTGGGTTCATCTCTCCAAGACCTTTGTAGCGCTGGATCGCCATGCCCTGCCGGCCGTTGACTTCGATGGCCAGCAGCACGTCGCGCAATCCGCCGAACGTTTGCTTCGCCTTGTCGTCTTCCTCCAGCCTGAAGGCCGGCTTGGAATCCTGCGGGAAATATTCCTCGAGCGCCAGATCGTATTTCTCCAGCCGCTTGCGCAGCTCGTTGATCTCGGCGGCTTCGAAGAGCTCCACGAACTGCGACGGGGAGCCCCCGACCGCCTTCTCAAGCTCATCTAGATTCAACTCGTGCTTCTGGGAGAACTTGGCCAGCTCGTCGTCGTCAAACAGGAAGTGCTCCTTGCCCTCCATGCGGATCAGGTAGAGCGGCAGCCCCTTCTTGCGGTCGAACTGGGCGAAGTACGCCGTCGGGTCGATGCGGTGGCGCGTGAGGCTCTTCACCATCGGCTCCACCTCGGCCAACAGCTTGAGCAGCTCCAGCAGCGTTTTCTCTTTAAAGACCCGCTTGCTCTTCAGGTGGGTCAGCGTCGCGCCCTCCGAGCCGAGGTCCAGCAGCAGGCTCGACATCTGCTCGTCGGTCTCGATGTACTCTTCGCGCTTGCCCCGCTTGATCTTGTACAGCGGCGGCTGCGCGATGTAAATGTGCCCGTTCTCGACGAGCTGCTTCATCTGCCGGTAAAAGAGTGTGAGCAGCAGCGTGCGGATGTGGCTGCCGTCCACGTCGGCATCGGTCATGATGATGATCTTATGGTAGCGCAGCTTCTCCAAATTGAACTCGCTGCCCACCCCGCAGCCAAGTGCGGTGATGACGGTGCGGATTTCTTCGTTGGTCAGCACTTTCTCCAGGCGCGCTTTCTCGACGTTGAGGATTTTGCCCTTCAGCGGCAGGATTGCCTGGAAGCGCCGGTCGCGCCCCTGTTTGGCCGAGCCGCCGGCCGAGTCGCCCTCGACGATGTACAGCTCGCACAGCGCCGCGTCGCGCTCGGAGCAGTCGGCTAGCTTGCCAGGAAGCGCGCTCGATTCGAGCAGCCCTTTGCGGCGCACCAGCTCGCGCTCATGCCGGGCCCGCTCGCGCGCCCGCGCCTCGATCAAGCACTTGTCCGCGATCTTATTCGCGATGGTCGGATGTTCCTCAAAGAACGTGGCCAGCTTCTCGTTGCAGATCGAGGAGACGATCCCTTCGACCTCAGGGCTACCCAGCTTCGCTTTCGTCTGCCCTTCGAACTGGGGCTGGGGCACTTTGACGCTGACGACCGCGGTCAGCCCGGCGCGGGAGTCGTCGCTTTCGATCTTTAGGTCGTCGCCCTTGAAGAGGTTCTTCGCCTTGCAGTAGTTGTTGATCGTGCGGGTCAGCGCCGATTTGAAGCCCGACAAGTGCGTGCCGCCATCGACGGTGTTGATGTTGTTCGCAAAGGAGAACAGGTGCTCGGCATACCCGTCGTTGTACTGCAGCGCGATTTCCACCGAGACGTTGTCCTTGGCATCCTCGAAATAGACGGCCCCATGCAGCGCGGTTTTGGATTTGTTGAGATGCTCGACGAATTCCTTAATGCCGCCGTTGAACTGGAAGGAGGTTTCTTTCTCGCTGCGCTCGTCCTTCAGCTTGACGATGAGACCCTTGTTGAGAAAGGCCAGCTCGCGCATGCGGGTGGCGAGCGTATCGTAGTTGTAGACGATGCCTGCCTTGAAAATCTCCTTGTCCGCCTTGAAGGTGATTCGCGTGCCGGTCCCCGTGGCTTTGCCGACGGTGGTCAGCGCCGACACCGGCTTGCCGCGCTGGTAGCGCTGGCGGTAGACTTTGCCGTCACGCTTCACCTCAGCCTCGAGCCATTCCGCCAGCGCGTTGACGACGGACACGCCCACGCCGTGCAGCCCTCCGGCGACCTTGTACGTGCGGCTGTCGAACTTGCCGCCGGCGTGGAGCTTCGTAAGCACGACCTCAAGCGCGGACTTCTTCTCGGTCTTGTGCAGGTCCACGGGGATGCCGCGCCCGTCATCGATGACGGTCACCGAGTTGTCGCGGTGGATCGCGACCTCGATGTGCTTGCAATAGCCGGCCATCGCCTCATCGATCGAGTTGTCGACGACCTCTTCGACGAGGTGATGGAGCCCGCGGTTGCCCGAGTCGCCGATGTACATCGCCGGGCGGCGGCGGACCGCCTCCAGCCCCTCGAGCACTTGGATGCTGCTGGCGTCGTACGACGCTCCCTCGGTCGACCTTGTTGATTTTCCTGGCGCTTTTCCTGCGACGGCTTTCATGGCTGGTTCGACGGTGCCCCCTTTCTTTCCTTTTGCACGTTTCATGACGCCGGCCACACCGCGCGCGGCACGCGACCGCGCAGCGCGGTGGCGGCGCGCAGATAGCGCGCGAGCGTCCGCGGGCGGGTGCGGGTCTGGTGCTGGCTGTTGTCGCGCAGGATCGCGCGGCTGCGAATGCCGCGCTGCCGTCCCGGCACGATCACCACAAGCTCCCGGCTCCAAATGGCCCGATCGCGATCAATCAGGTATGCCATCGGTCACGTCTTCGGTTGCGGCGGGTTGCCCGGGCGAATGACCATCTCGTGCACCGCCCCTTCGACAAGCTGATTGAGCTGGGCGACCACATCCACCCGCTTGAACGTCAGCGCAAAGCTTTCCCCGGGACGATCGACCGCTACCACCAACCGGCCCCGACGGAAGCTTACCGGCTTGGCGTGCGCCGCCAAGCGCCGGCCTACGACTTTGGGCCACGCCTGCTGGATCAGGAACAGCGGCCGCTGCTCCTGCTGCACGCGCAGCAATAATCCTGACAGCACCTGGGCGATTGGCTCGCTGGCGGTGCGCTTGCGCACGCTCGTCTTACGCCCCTTTCATCGGTAAGACTAAAAAGGTAAATCCGTGCTCCCGGATGACCGCGGTCCGGTCCGGTCCGGTCAGCTCGATGCTCACCTCGGTGGATTGCAACACCTTCAGCACGTCGAGCCAGAATTCTGGATTGAAGGCGATCGTCAACCGATCGCCATTGTAGCGAACATCGAGTTCTTCGCGCGCACTGCCAAGCTCCGGCGATTCCTTGGAGACCACCAACCTGTTCGGCTCAAGCTCAAACACGACCGCCTGGGACGTCGCAGTCGTCATAAGGTTGGTCCGTCGCACCGCCTCCAGCAGCCGCTGCCGATCGCACGTCACCACAATCTTGCTGGAGGATGGAATGACTTTCTCGTATTGCGGGAACTGTCCTTCGATCAGGCGCGTGACCACTGTGACCAAGCCGAAACGGAACGTCAGCTGGTTGTCTTTGAGCGGCGAAATGATGACATCTTCCGTGTCTGCCTCGGCCAACAATCGTCCAAGCTCGCGGATGGTTTTAGCCGGGAGCACCGCGTTCAGCGGCTGTTTGCCAACCTTGGTAGCTGGCGCCTGGGCAACCGCCAAGCGCCGTCCGTCGGTTGCCACCATCACCACCATGTCTTTTTGAGTGGCCAGTAGTGCGCCGTTTAAGATAAAGCGGGTTTCCTCGATCGACATCGCATGGGCGGTCAGTGAGATCAGCGACTTCAACACCCCCTGCGACACCGAAACGGTTTCCGTGGAGTCTGAGGACGGGAGCACTGGGAAATCTTCCGCTGGCAATCCAGGGATGCGAAAGCTGCTGGTCCCGCAATTCACGGTCGCGGTGTGATTCTTTTTCGCCTCAAGCGTAACCGTATCATCCGGCAGCTCCCGGATAATCGTGGTCAGCTTTCTGGCCGGCAGCGCGACCGCGCCTTTCTCCATCGCCTGAGCGAGCGGAAACCGGCACTGGATCCCCACATCCAGATCGGTCGCCGTAAGCGTCAGCTCGTTACCGGAACTCTCCAGCAACACATTGGAGAGGATCGGCAAGGTGCTGCGGTCGTTGACCGCATGCTCGACGACTTGCAGTGTTTTAAGTAGTTGCGGTTGAGGAATCGTAATGCGCATGCTGACTCCGTCGGTTTTCTGACTTATCCACAATTTCACATGAGCAATGGCGTAGTACTAAGAGTTCTTTATCTTAAAGAAAGAACCGTAGCAGTAGCAGTCGGTGGTGGGGAAATGTGGACACAGGCCGGGTCACTTCGCGGTTTGAGACGCTGAAAGGACCAGCTGGTTTAGGTGTTCCACGAGCTGCTTCTTGTGGGTATCCTGTGCAATTTCCCGCTCAATTTTATCCACCGCATGCATGACGGTAGTGTGGTCCCGCCCGCCGAAGGCTTGGCCGATCTCCGGCAGCGAAGCCTCGGTCAGTCGGCGGCAAAGGAACATGGCCACCTGCCGGGGATACAAGATCGAGCGCTGCCGCCTCCCCCCACGGATCTCGCTGGGCTCCACTTGGAAATACTCGGCGACCCGGCGCTGGATGTCTTCCAACGTTATCCGCGCACGCACTTCTTTGACCATGTCCTTGAGCACATCGCGCGCGACCGCGGCCGATAGGGGGGTGTTGAAGAGGGTGCAATACGCGACGACGCGTATGAGCGCGCCCTCTAACTCCCGAATGTTGGCGGTAATCTGCTGCGCGATGAACCCCGTGACGTCGTCCGGTACGCGGATCTGCGATTCTTCCGCCTTCTTGCGCAGGATCGCAATGCGCGTTTCCAGGTCCGGCGACTGGATATCCGTCACCAGCCCCCACTCAAAGCGCGAGACCAGCCGCTCCTCCAGCCCGGAGATTTCTTTCGGCGAGCGGTCGCTGGAAAGCACGATCTGCTTGTGCGCGTCGTAGAGCGTGTTGAAGGTGTGGAAGAACTCTTCCTGCGTCGCTTCTTTCTGCGCGATGAAATGGATGTCGTCGATCAGTAGGACGTCCACTGAGCGGTAGCGCTCGCGGAATTTTGTCGTCGTGCGCGACTGGATGGCGGCGATCAGCTCGTTCGTGAACCGCTCGCTCGACAAATACACCACCCGCCGCGCCGGCCAGCGCTTCAGGATGGCGTGGCCGATGGCTTGCATCACGTGGGTTTTGCCCAGCCCCACGCCGCCGTAAATGAACAACGGGTTGTACGCCTTCGCAGGCGACTCGGCGACGGCCAAGGATGCGGCGTGCGCAAAGCGGTTGCTCGGCCCGACGACAAACCGGTCAAAGGTCAGCCGGGGGTTTAGGCCGTGCGCCCACTCCGACGGCGCGGCGGCGGGCTCGGCACCGGCGGCGGAGCGAGGCGCTGGCTCAGCAGGACGAAGCGGCTCGAGCGCTCTAGGGATCACAGAGGCGATCGAAGGCGAGCTCGCGGTCACCACGCGCACTTCCCTGCCTCCGGCCGCAAGCCGCATCGCTTCGAGATAGTGCGAGGCCACCCAATCGCGGAAGAACAAATTGGGAGCTTCAAGGACGACCGAGTGGTCGTCTGCGGTGGCAAGCGAGAGCGGATCGAGCCAGCGGCTGACGACCTCGCTTCCAAGGCGGGATTTCAGGACTTCCTTTGACCCGGCCCAATCAAATGAGGAGTTATGCACAGTTTCCACACGTTTTCCACAGCGGGAGTATCCATGGAAATGCGGCGAGGAATCTCGTCGGCGCATTATAACAAGCCCGGGAAACCGCCTCAAGCGATTTCTCCTTGATTTCCCCGATG
This sequence comes from Candidatus Omnitrophica bacterium CG11_big_fil_rev_8_21_14_0_20_63_9, assembly GCA_002796105.1. Lineage (GTDB taxonomy): Bacteria > Omnitrophota > Gorgyraeia > Aquiviventales > Aquiviventaceae > 21-14-0-20-63-9. Next base: position 8,124 of record PCVX01000003.1, read on the forward strand.
CGCGACCCCTATAATGCGCCACAAGTCATATGAAAAAACATCTTCGGCCGGTTTCCAACCGAAAACGCGCGCGCACTCACGGGTTTCTCAAGCGCATGAGAAGCCGGGGCGGGCAAAAAACCCTTGGTCGTCGTCGAAAGAAAGGGCGCTGGCAGATCATCCCGTCGTAACCCTGAGGGCCGATAAAGCGTTCCAGGACGTTTACCGTCAGGGACGCTGGGCCAGGGGTGCGCTGCTCTCTCTGGGCGCGATCGCCGGGGGCGCCCAGACTCGCATTGGTGTGCGAACGAAACGCGGCCTCAAAGGCGCGGCGGTTCGCAACCGCCTGAAGCGGCAGCTTCGGGCTATCATCTCCGCCAGCGATTTCTCCGCCTTTCAGGGTGCAGACCTCGTCGTCGTTGTTCACCCAAACCGCGGCGCTGCGACGACCGAAGATCTCAAACAGGAGCTGTTGCAGCTATGTGGTCGGCTTGCCAAACTGTATCGCGCCGCGCCGCCATCCTCTTCATAGTGCTATATCAGAACACCTTGTCTCTCTTAGTGTTACAATCATGCAAGAGTTCTCCAAGCTGCTCGGCATACGCCGTGACCGCGCTCCAGCGCTACGGAATCCTTCGCGCCGCGCCCATGATCGTGCGACGGTTGTGGCGCTGCCGCCCATTTGCGCTGGGAGGGCCTGACCCGGTTCCTTGATGGAAAAGCGCGTCCTCCTAGCCTCGGTCGTCTCGTTTCTCTTCCTGGCGCTCTATGTTCAAACGCTGAACAAGCGCCATCCCAGTCCCCCGACCACAGCCCCTCAGGCTGTTTTTGAAACCGTAAAGCCTTCGACAGCATCGGCAGCCCCTGAAATGCTTGATGAACCAACGATAGCGTTGGAAGCTCCACAGTTACGCCTGGAGATCGGCCAGGAATCAGCGTCGGTGCACCACGTGTCGCTGAAAAATTTTCCAGCGCCGGGCACACACCAACCGGTTCAAATGGGAACGCGGTTTCCTGTGCTGGGGCTGCGCTTTAGCGAAAAGACCCCAGATATTGACCTTGTTCGCAGCTCTTCACAGGGCGCAGAGTTCGAAGTCGGAGATAAAGATTACCATCTTTCATACTCGGTAGATCAAACCAAGAGCTTGTTGGAGTTGAAGTTAGATAACAGAATATTCAAGGAGTATGGCGCTCAAGTGGTTGGTACGTGGCACAGAAGCGATCTTTTGACAAGCAATCCGCTTGAACTCTTTCATTATCAAGTAGTTAACGAAAAGGAACGTCATAAAAAGCTTCAGGGTCCCTGGAAGACAGTCCAAAATGTTCCACGTGGAACATTTTCAAACAATACGATCGTTTCCCTGGCCGAGCGCTACTTTACATGCACCATCGAATCAGAAGCGCCGCTTGTCTCCCAACCGCTGTTTTCAAGCGATACCACCATGGCGGTTGCTATTTCCCCTGAAACCGATCGCCAGGAGCTGGTTGAGCTCAAGGTCTATATTGGTCCCAGAGATTATTTCCATCTAAGAGACCGCGGGCTGGAGAAAGCGTTTCCGGTGGGTTTCTTCGGCAGGATCGGGCTCGTCTTGCTGTTTATCCTGGGCGGGATCGCCAGCGTGGTAAAAAACTATGGGATCGCCATTATCGTCTTTTCGGTCCTGGTTTCATGCCTCACAGCGCCATTTACGTTAATTAGCTTGAAGTCCGCGAAGAAAATGCAAGCGGTGGCCCCGATGATCGAAAAGGTCCGAGCTTCCCACAAGAACGACGCAAAAAAACAGCAAGAAGAACTCATGAAGCTTTACAAGGAGCACAAGGTCAGCCCTTTTGGAGGGTGCTTTGGAATGGTGTTTCAAATTCCAATTCTGATCGCGCTTGTGCAGGCGATGTCGCACTTCATCGAGTTGCGCGGGAAAACATTCCTTTGGATCTCGGATCTTTCGCTGCCGGATCGAACCGCGCATTTGCCGATGAGCTTGCCGTTTTTTGGCAACGAGCTGAACGTGCTGCCGCTGCTTATGTCAGGAGCCATGTTCTTTCAAATGCGGATTTCTCAACAAGCCATGCCGAAAGATCAGAATAATCCCATGGCCGCCATGATGTCCGGGCCAATCATGCCAATTATCTTCGGTTTGACGCTGTACCATTTTCCATCAGGGCTGATTTTATACTGGTTAACGAATACGTTGACCTCGATGGTGTGGTACAGGCTCGCCAAATAAGAATCCACAGCTTGTGCACATTGTGCAAATCGAGGCTTTATCCCAGATTTTCCTCTTGAAACCCTGACATCTTCTGCTACAATTCAGCCCAGCAGCGAAAATGTTCCACGTGGAACATTTTGCTGACCAAAACCAGTTCATGGCCAGAGTGATTGCGGTGTGCAACCAAAAAGGCGGCGTCGGTAAATCGACGACCGCCGTGAACGTTGGATCGTATCTGGCGCTCTCCGGAAAGAAAACTCTCCTGATCGATCTTGACGCCCAAGGCAACGCCACCACCGCCTGTGGCATCGACCGCAAGAATCTCGAAAAGGATATTTACGCGGTGCTGGTAAATGGGTTGCCGGTGACCGAAGCGATCCGGCCAACGCAAATCGAGATGCTTAGCGTCATCCCGGCCAGTCTTGATTTGGCCGGCGCCGAGCCGTACCTGACCAACGCGGACGCTCGAGAAACGGTCCTTAAGAAAATCTGCGAACCGCTCAGGAGCATCTACGATTTCCTCATTTTTGATTGTCCTCCTTCGCTTGGCATGCTGACCGTGAACGCGCTCGTTGCCGCCGATAGCACGCTCATCCCGGTGCAGTGCGAGTACTTTGCGCTCGAAGGGCTCAACTCGCTCATGCGGGCGGTTTCCCTGATTAAACAAAACCTCAACCCCTCATTGCGCGTAGGGGGGATTGTGTTGACTATGACAGATTTTCGAGCAAACCTTGCCAAGGAAGTTGCTGAAGAAGTAAAACACTTTTTCAAAGATATGGTTTTTGATACATCCATTCCAAGAAACATCCGGCTGGCCGAGTCTCCAAGTTTTGGAAAGCCGATCTGCTTGTATGACCCCACATCGACCGGGGCAATGGCGTACCAGCTTTTAACTCAGGAAGTGATTCAAAAGGAGTCGACGCAGCCATGACAATGAAACGGCTTGGACGAGGGCTGGCGGACATAATTGAAACCCCAGCGTCGAAAACTTCAAGTTTCGTGATGCTCAAAATCGAACAGATCCGTGTGGGAAAATCGCAGCCTCGGGGCACCATCAGCCCGGCTGCGCTGGAAGAACTTAAAGCGTCCATCAAGCGCTCGGGGATTATCGAGCCGGTGATCGTGCGGCCGGTGGCGCATGGCACCTATGAACTGGTGGCGGGCGAGCGCAGGTTTAGAGCTTCGCAAGCCATTGGTATACAAGAAGTTCCAGCAATTATTAAGACGCTTAACGATAAAGAAGCGCTGGAAATTTCGTTGGTGGAGAACGTCCAGCGAGAGAACCTTAACGCCATGGAAGAGGCGAAAGGTTATGCAAGATTACTTGACGAGTTCGGTTACACGCAGGAAGATATTGCCTCCGCGGTCGGCAAGGACCGGGCGACCATCGCGAACCTGCTGAGGCTCTTGGCGCTTCCTGAGGAAATTTGCCAGGGGCTGAGCGATGGGGTGATCAGCTTTGGACATGCCAAAGCGCTGCTGAGCATCAGCGACCGCGCGCGGCAGGTGGAGGTCTACAAGCAGGCGGCGGGCGGATTGTCGGTTCGGCAGACCGAAGCGCTGGCCGCAACGCTCAGCCCAGCCAAGCGGCGGCGCATTCGGCGCACCGATCCGCAATTGAAGCAGCTGGAAGATCAGCTGCGGCAAGCGCTCGGCACGAAGGTGTCGCTCTCGGCGCGCAAAAAAGGCGGACGCATTACGATCGAGTATTTTTCTCAGGAAGATCTCCAGCGGATCCTCGAGGTCATCGGGCTTGACGGGGGATGAGCGGGGAACTCACGCTCATTATCATCAAACCCGACGCGATCCAACGCGCGATCGTCGGCGCGGTTCTCGGGCGGCTGGAGCCGCTGCGCCTGGACATCGTGGGCGCCAAAGTCATGCGCGTTAGCCGCGCGCTGGCCGAGGAGCACTATAAGCATATTCGTACCAAGCCGTTCTTTGAGGAAACCGTCGACTATCTGCAGGGCAAGCTGCACGGCGTCGACTATGTCCTCGCGCTGGTCCTGCAGGGCGAGCGGGCGATTGAGCGCGTGCGCGAGGTGACCGGCGCTACGCATCCGGAGAAAGCCGAGCCGTGGTCCATCCGCGGTGCGTTCGGGCGCATGCGCACGAACGGCTTGATGGAAAACGTCATCCACGCATCGTCGGACGCCACCGAGGCGGAACGCGAAATCCACCTCTGGTTTCAGCCGCACGAGCTGCTCTCTGCGCCAGCGGGGAAGCGATGAGCGCAAAACCCTTACGCTCCCGGCCGAAACGTTCCGGCGCGGTTCAGAGCATGACCGGGTTCGGACGGGCCGGCCGGCGCACGCCGCTGGGGTCGGTCACCGTCGAGCTGCGCAGCACCAACCACCGGTATCTGGAGATCGACCAACGGCTGCCCAACGGGCTGAACGGACTGCAAGAGCGCTTCGGCGAACTGATCCGCGGGGGCATCCGCCGCGGCCGCGTCGAGACGCACGTAATGCTGCAGCCGGCGTCCCGCGACCAACGACGGGTGACATTCGATGAACCGCTGCTGGAGCGCTACTATGACACGTTAATGACGCTGAAAGCGCGCTTCGGCGTCAAGGGGGCGGTCACGCTTGAGCATCTCCTGGCGTTTCCGCAGGCGGTCACCGTCATCGAAGAGCGCGTGGCTCCTGAGCGGGTGTGGGAAGTGCTCCGCCCGGTCGTCCAGGCCGCGGTCCAGGAGCTGATCCTGGCTCGCCGTCGGGAAGGCGCGAAACTCACCGCCGATTTGCGGCGGCAATTGCAGACGATCGAGCGCCGCGCGCGCGCGATTCAGCGCCGCTTGCCGGTGGCGCTGCGCGAGCAGCGGCGGCGGCTGAAGAAGCGGCTGCAGGAGCTCTTGGGATCGAGCGCTGCCAGCTCCGCGGCGCAGCTGGAACAAGCGGCCGCGCTGGTGCGCGACGTCGATGTACACGAAGAGCTCGTGCGGCTGGAAAGCCACCTGGGCTACATGCGCCAGACGCTCACCGAAGGATCGCTTGTCGGCAAGCGGCTGGACTTCATCGCGCAGGAGCTCATGCGCGAGACCAATACGCTGGGCGCAAAAGTCAATGACCCCCAGGCGACGCAGCACGTCGTCGACATCAAGGGCTGCATCGAGAAGATCCGCGAGCAAGTGCAGAACTTGGAGTGATGAGCGCGCCGACGTTATTGAACGTCGGGTTTGACAACGTGGTGGCGGCGGAGCGCGTCGTCGCGGTCGTGGCGGCTGACACCTCGCCGATCAAGCGGCTGCGGGAAGCGGCCGGACGCCACCAGAAGCTGGTGGACGCGACGAACGGCCGGCGCACGCGCACGGTGATCATCACCGATTCGGATCACGTGGTGCTCTCCAGCCTGCAGCCGGAGACGGTTGCCCAGCGACTGGTCGAGCTGCTTAAGGGCGGATGATGGGTTCCGCCCTCGCCAGCCCACGGCGCGCGCCGACGAAGCCGCGGCGGGCGGGACATGTGTTCGTGATCTCGAGCCCGTCCGGGGGCGGGAAGACCACGGTGGTGGATCGTCTGCGGCGGCGGCTGCCGCGGCTGAAGCGCTCGGTGTCCGTCACGACCAGGTCCCCGCGCGCCGGCGAGCGCAACGGGCGCGACTACTATTTTGTGTCCGAGCAACGGTTCGATCAGTTGCGGCGCCGCAAACAGCTGCTGGAGTGGGCGAAAGTGCACGGCGCCTACTACGGCACGCCGCGCCGCCCGGTGCTAGACACGATCGCGCGCGGGCGGGACATGATCTTAAGCATTGACGTGCAAGGCGCGCGGCAGATCCAGCGCGCGCTGGGACGTCGGGCGGTGCTGGTGTTCCTGCTGCCGCCGTCGATCGCCGACCTGCGGCGGCGGCTGCACCAGCGGCGGACCGACACCTCGGAGGCCATCCGCAAGCGGCTGGCCGCGGCGCGTCGGGAATTGGCGTGCGCGTCGTGGTACGACGTGCGCGTGGTCAACGATCATTTGGAGCGCGCTGTGCGCGACGTGTTAGCGGTCGTGCGGACGACACAACAGAAAGGGTAGTCAGCTCACATGGCCCAGGTCCCGATCGAAGAGCTCTTGAAGCGGTGCGGCAGCGTCTACCGGCTGGTCATTTTGGCGGCCAAGCGGGCGAAAGAAATCACCGACGGCGCCCCGCCGTTGGTCAGCACCAACCAGCGGAAGATCACCTCGGTCGCGCTCGAAGAAATCCTGCAGGGCAAGGTGTTGTACAAAGCGGAAGAAGGCGAGGGCAGCGGGAAGAAGGGGCGTGGGGCGAAGGCGAAGAAAAAGGCGGGGTAAATGAGCAACGCACCAGAAGTCGTCCTCGGAGTCACCGGATCCATCGGGGCGTATAAGGCGGCGGATCTCGTGCGGCACCTTAAAGACGCCGGCTACGCGGTGACCTGCGTCCTCACGCCGCGGGCCCGCAACTTCATCCAGCCGATGACGCTGCAAGCGCTCTCCGAACGCAAGGCATACACGGAGATGTTCGACCTGGAGACGCCGCAGATCGTGCACACGACGCTGGCGGACCATGCCCGGCTCGTGCTGGTGGCTCCGGCCACGGCGAACATCATCGGCAAGTTCGCCAGCGGCATCGCGGACGACCTGCTCTCGTGCATCCTGCTGGCCACGCGCGCGAAGATCCTCTTCGCGCCCGCGATGAACGTGCATATGTGGCAGCATCCGTCCGTGCAGCGCAACGTGCAGACGCTCAAGCGGCTGGGCGTGCGCTTTGTCGGGCCGGATGTCGGTAAGCTGGCCTGCGGCTATGAAGCGATCGGGCACTTGGCCGAGGTCGACGAAATCCTGCGCGCGGCCAAGCAGCTGGTGCCGGTGATCGGAGGCGGGGCCTCTGCTGCGCCGACGGCCGCCCGCGCCGCCGCCCCCAAGGCGAAGAGTAGCCGCAAGCCGGCCAAGCGCCCTGCCCGCCGACGCTAGAGATGAAGCGCCGGCTGCGCGTGCTCATTAGCGCTGGCCCGACGCGCGAGCGGATCGATCCGGTGCGGTTCATTTCCAACTATTCGACAGGGTACATGGGCGGGCAGTTGGCAGCAGAAGCGCTGGCACGCGGCCACCGGGTGACGGTGGTGCGCGGGCCGACGACGGAAGCCTTCCCACGGTCAGCGAGGGTCATTCCAGTGGAAGATGCGAGATCGATG
>PCVX01000003.1:15728-16172 GCA_002796105.1 Candidatus Omnitrophica bacterium CG11_big_fil_rev_8_21_14_0_20_63_9
CTTAACGACAAGATTGTGTTTCTTGCGAAAGAACTACATGGGGATGAGCTGCGCGATATTATTGCTTATGAAGTCGAAAGCAATAATAAGCCTGTGCGTACGATCATGGCTGAACGCGGTGAAATTACGACAAGTAAGGGCGGGACAGAAATGAGGGTTAGGCTTTTTGACGGCAGCATCTCGGACTCTGAGAGCGAAGGGGTGAATACGATGCAGTTTCAAACCTACGAGTTCCCTCCTGTCGGCGGTGAAGATGTCCGGAATATGCAAAAGAAACAGCGGGATCTTACCCTGGCTGAAATTTTAGTTAAACTTAAAGGAAAACAAAATAGTTCTGAAAATCAGGGCGATATTTTGCGGCTGAAATCGTCTTTTCATGACCGCATTGCGTTTGCTTTCGGCAGTTTTATCTTTGTGCTTCTGGGAGTTCCTATAGCCGTTCTT
>PCVX01000079.1:0-242 GCA_002796105.1 Candidatus Omnitrophica bacterium CG11_big_fil_rev_8_21_14_0_20_63_9
CGGCAGCAATATGCACTTCCACCGTCACTTCGGGGGCGGCCATGCCGGCCAGCGCGCGGGAGCGGAGTACGGCGAGGGACATGATGGACGCCCTTGGATTAAAGCAGTGATTCTAAACGGATGCAGATGGTGTGGCATCCCCTGAATGCGTTGGCAGGGAATACGAAGAAGATGCTTTGCCGCAGGGAAGGCGAGCCCCCTTCTTCATGAAGGGGGCTGAGGGCTGATTATTGCTTGTACGC
>PCVX01000079.1:306-16066 GCA_002796105.1 Candidatus Omnitrophica bacterium CG11_big_fil_rev_8_21_14_0_20_63_9
CGCTGGCGGACCTTGTCACGCACGCGTTGCCCGAACGAACGTCCGACCGCTGAGCGATCCCAGATGGCACCCATGACGAAACTCAAAGGCATCCCCGCGGCTCCAGGCGTCGCGATGGGCAAGGCCTTGTTCTTCGCCAGCGAAGACCTGCCACTGCCCCGGCGCGCCATTACGGCGGAAGAGATCCCCATCGAAATGCTCCGGCTGGAGGAGGCGATGATCAAGACGCGCCACCAGATCATCAGCATCCAGCGGCGCCTTTCGGAGGACTTGGGGCAAGAGCACGCGGATATCCTCAATGCGCACCTGCTGGTGCTGGAGGACCAGGCGCTGCGCGAGGAGATTATCCACGGCCTGAAACACCAGCTGGTGAACGTCGAGACGATCTTTAACGAGGTGATCCGGCGGCATCTGAAGGCGTTTTCGCGCACCGAGGACGAGTACTTGCGCGAGCGCACCGCCGACATCGAAGACGTACGCAAGCGCGTCCTGCGCAATCTCCTGGGCAAGCAAAGCCAGTCGCTGGCGCGGCTCGAACAGCCGTCGATTGTGGTCGCGCGCGACCTCTCCCCTTCGGAAACCGCCCAGATGCACAAGGACCGGGTGCTGGCGTTCGTCACCGACATCGGCGGCCGCACCAGCCATACCGCGATCATGGCCAAGTCGCTGGAGATCCCCGCGGTAGTGGGCCTTGAGGTCGCCACGAAGCGGATCCAGAAGGGTGAGTTCGTGATCGTCGACGGCACCCGGGGCGAAGTCATCATCGAGCCGGACCAGGCGACGATCCAGCGCTATGAGGTCGAGCAGCGGCGGCATCAGGAGGTGAGCCGGCAGCTGCTGCAGCTGAAGGATCTGCCGGCCGAAACGCTGGACCACCACCGGGTGATCCTCTCCGCGAACATCGAGCTCCCCGAAGAAGTGCCCTCGGTCATCGCGCACGGCTCGCAAGGCATCGGCCTGTTCCGCACGGAGTTCCTGTACCTCAACCGCCCGGATTTTCCGACGGAAGAAGAGCAGTTCGAGGCGTACCGCTCCGTCGTCGAGCAGGTGGCGCCGAACCCCGTGATCATCCGGACCATGGACCTGGGCGGCGACAAGTTCATCTCGCCGCTGCGGCTGCCCTCGGAGATGAACCCTTTCATGGGCTGGCGGGCGATCCGGTTCAGCCTGGCGCGGCCAGATTTGTTCCGCATGCAATTGCGCGCGATCCTGCGCGCCAGCGTCCACGGCAACTTGAAGCTGATGTACCCCATGATTTCAGGCCTGGAAGAGCTGCAGCGCTCCAATGAGATCCTCCATGAGGTCAAGCAGGAGCTGGCGAGGGAAGGGGTGGCGTTTTCGCAGCAGCTGGAAGTGGGAGCGATGATCGAGGTGCCTTCGGCCGCGCTCACCTGCGACCTCCTGGCCAAGGAAGTCAACTTCTTCTCCATCGGCACCAACGACCTGATCCAGTACTCGCTGGCGGTCGACCGGGTCAACGAAAAGATCGCCTACCTCTATGAGCCGACCCACCCGGCGATCCTGCGCCTGATCAAGCAGATCATCGACGTGGGCCACGCGGCGAACATTTGGGTGGGCATGTGCGGGGAGATGGCGGGTGAGCCGCCGCTGAGCCTGCTGCTGCTGGGCATGGGGTTGGACGAGTTTTCGACCTCGCCGGTCCAGCTGCCGATCGTCAAACAGGTGATCCGCTCGGTTGAGCACTCCTTTGCGAAATCGGTCGTCGAGCAAGCGCTCAAGCTGCGGACCGGCAAGGAAGTGGAAGCGTTCCTGACGGCGAGCCTCAAACAGGTGGCTCCAGCACTCGTGGAATGATGCCGTTCACGACGATCCTGCTGTCTGCGGGCTACGCCACGCGGCTGTATCCGTTGACGAAGGAGAAGCCGAAGGCGCTGCTGCCGCTGGGCGGCGGGCTCATCTTGGATACGATCTATCGTAAAGTGCCGGGCGGCGTCCGCACCGTCCTGGTGACGAACGGCCGGTTTGCGGAGCAGTTCCGCGCGTGGCAGCGGGAGCGGAAAGTCCCGGTGCAGATCGTGGACGATGGGACCACGACCGTGGAGACGCGCCTGGGAGCGATCCGGGATCTGGAGCTGGCGCGCACCCAGAGCGGGGCGTCGGGGGACGTGTTGGTGATCGGCACCGATAATCTGTTCCGGTGGTCGCTCAAGGACTTCATCACAGAAGCGCAGCGCCATCACCCCTCGCCGAGCGTCGCGTTGTGGCAAGCCCCCTCGGCCCGGGAGGCGACACAGTTCGGCGTGGTGACGCTGGCGAAGGATGGGCGCATCAGCGCGTTCATCGAGAAATCGCCGAACCCGCCCTCATCGCTGGTGTCCACGTGCGTCTATTATTTTCCGGAGCCGGTGTGCGGCAAGATCCAGGAGTTTTTGAAGAGCGGCGAGAACACGGATGCGCCCGGGTTTTTCATCAAGTGGCTTTCGGAGCGCATGCCGGTCTATGGAGTGGTCATGGCCCAGGCGTGGTACGACATCGGTACCATTGAGGCGTATGAAGCGGTACGGGCAACGTGGCCCGGCCAGGAGGAAGCATGAGACGGCACTTGTTCACATCGGAATCGGTCACGGAGGGGCATCCCGACAAAGTCGCCGATCAGATTTCCGATGCGGTCTTGGATGCGATCTATGAGAAGGATCCGAACGGCCGGGTCGCCTGCGAAACGCTCGTGACAACCGGGCTCGTGGTGGTCGCAGGGGAAATCACGACCTCCTGCTACATCGAAATCCCGTCCATCGTGCGCAGCACCCTGCATCAAATCGGCTACGATCAGCCGGAACAGGGCTTTGCCTCGAAAACCTGCGGCGTGAGCACGTCCATTCAGTCGCAATCGCCGGACATCGCGCTAGGGGTCGATAAAGGGGGTGCCGGCGACCAGGGCATGATGTTCGGCTATGCGACCAATGAGACGCCGGAGTACATGCCCCTGCCGATCATGCTGGCCCACCGGCTGTCGCGCCGGCTCGCGGAAGTGCGCAAACAGCGGCTCGTCGACTATCTGCGGCCGGACGGCAAGACGCAGGTGACCATCGAGTACCACGACGGCCATATCGGCCGCGTCGAGGCGCTGGTGGTGAGCGCGCACCACAAGCCGCACGTGGCGCTCTCGCGCATCCGGGGCGATATGAAAGAACTGGTCATCGGCCCGATTGTGCCGAAGCACTGGATAGACAAGAAGACGAAAATCTACGTGAACCCGACCGGCCGGTTCGAAGTCGGCGGTCCGATGGCGGATACCGGCCTGACCGGCCGCAAGATCATCATGGACACCTACGGCGGGGTCATCGGCCACGGCGGCGGGGCGTTTTCCGGCAAGGACCCGACGAAGGTCGACCGGTCCGCGGCCTACATGGCGCGCTACGTCGCCAAGAACCTGGTGGCAGCCGGCGTCGCCGACAAGTGCGAAATCGAGCTCGCGTACGCCATCGGCATCGCGGAGCCGGTGTCGATCATGGTGGATACGCATGGGACCGGCAGGCTCTCGGAGGCCGCCATCATTAAGATCATCCGGGAGCTGTTTGACCTCACACCGGCCGGGATTATCCGGACGCTGAAGCTCCGGCGCCCCATCTACCTGAAGTCCGCCGCCTACGGGCATTTCGGGCGGGAGAATGAGGGATTCAGCTGGGAAGAGACCGACCGCGTCGCGGAGATCAAGCGCGCGGCAAAGCATCATTCGTAAAGGAGAACAACCGTGAAACGAACCTATCACATTAAAGATGTCTCGCTGGCCAAAGCCGGACGCTCCAAGATCGAATGGGCGGAGAGCCAGATGCCGGTCCTGCTGCAGATCCGCCAGCGCATGGCCCGGGCGAAACCGCTCAAGGGCGTGCGGCTGGCGTGCTGCCTGCATGTGACCACCGAAACCGCGCACCTCATGCTGACGTTGAAGGCGGGCGGCGCGCAGGTTGCGCTGTGCGCGTCCAATCCGCTGTCCACGCAGGATGACGTCGCCGCCAGCCTCGTGAAGGATTTCGGCGTCTCGGTGTACGCGGTGCGCGCCGAGGACCGCAAGACCTACTACGATCATATCCATACCGTCCTCTCCGGCTCGCCGCACCTGACGATGGACGATGGGGCGGATCTGGTCTCGACCATCCACAAGCAGCCCCACCGCTTCGGCCGCGACATCCTCGGCGGCACCGAGGAGACGACGACGGGCGTCATCCGCCTCAAGAGCCTGGATGCCCAGCGCAAGCTGCGCTACCCGGTGATCGCGGTCAACGACGCCGACACCAAACATCTGTTCGACAACCGGTACGGCACCGGTCAATCCACGATCGACGGCATCATCCGCGCCACCAACCGGCTCCTGGCGGGCTCGGTGTTCGTCGTGGCCGGCTACGGTTGGTGCGGCAAGGGGCTGGCCCAGCGCGCGCGGGGCATGGGCGCGCGCGTGGTCGTGACCGAAATCGACGCGATCAAAGGCCTTGAGGCGGTCATGGACGGCTTTGAGGTGATGCCGATGCGCGATGCGGTCCGGCACGCGGACGTCATCGTGACGGTCACCGGCTGCTGCGAAGTCCTGCGGGGCGAGCACTTCGCGCGCATGAAAGACGACGCGATCATCTCCAACTCGGGCCATTTCGACGTCGAGATCGACCTGAAGGCGCTGGAGAAGCTGGCGAAGAAGCGGGTGGTGCTGCGCAGCGGGATCCAGCAGTACGTGTTGCGTGGCGGCCGGCGGATCAACGTGCTGGGCGAGGGGCGGCTGGTGAACCTGGCGTGCGCCGAGGGGCATCCGCCCGGGGTGATGGATATGTCGTTCGCCAATCAGGCGCTGGCCAGCGAGTACTTGGTGAAAAAAGGCAGCCGGCTGGCGTCGCACGTGTACCCGGTGCCGAAGGAGATCGACCAGGAAATCGCGCGCCTGAAGCTCTCGGCGATCGGGGTCGGGCTGGACCGGCTTACGCCGTCACAGCAGCGGTACCTGGCGAGCTGGGAGATCGGGACGTAACGACTAGCGGGTTTGGCCGAGCACGCGAAGGCCCCACCACACGGCGATCGCGTGGGGAGCCCACACCGCAATCAGGACCGGCATCCATAAGATGCCTTCCTTGCCCATCGCCTGGCCTGTGGCGACCCCTCCGTAGTACAGCAACCCCCATCCCAGGCTGAGGCCCAGGCCTTTCAAGTTGCCGCGCAGCTGCAGCTGCGTCGAGCCGGCGAATGCCAGGAAGCACACCACGACGTTCATCAGCGGCGTCGTGACTTTCGCCGCCAGCTCCACGGAATATCGCCGCACGTCCATCCCCATCTGCTTGAGCCGCGTGATCATCAGCCGCAATTGGCCGTAGCGCATCATCTCAGGGCGGGTTTGCGGACGGCTGAACTGCTCCGGCGTGACCGGGTAGGTGAACACCCGCTCGGTGAACGGTTGCGGATCGCCCCGCATCGCCCCCTTCGCGCCCAGCCGGTTGATCCGCCCATTGCGCAGCCACCAGCCGTGCAGCGGGATCCACAGCGCGCGCTCGGCCGAAATGCTGCTCGTCGGGCGGTTCTGGCGGTCGTGCTCCAGGATCGTCACGCCCCAGAGCTCTCGGGCTTCCAGATCGAATTTCTGCGCGTGGTAGATGCGGTTGAAGCTGTCGATGACCGCCACGTTTTCCATCACCGGCTCCTGGTCCGCGCGGAACGCTTCCTGCCGCAACTGTTCGTAAATACCGGCGGAGCGGGGCAGCACGATATCGCTGACGAGAAAAACGCACAGGCTGGCGAGCCACCCGACGAAGACAAAGGGGACGCTGGCCCGCAGCAAGCTCGTGCCGCTGGCGTTCATCGCCAGGAACTCCTGGTGGCGCGACAGCCGCGAGGCGACGAAGGCGCCGGCGAGCAACAGCGCCAGCGGAGAGGCCCGCACGAACACGATCGGCATGAAGTGCAGGTAGTACCGCGCCACCGTCAGGGCGGGAATGTGGTAGCGCATGATCTCATCGAGGTGCTCGAAGAGGTCGATGAGGCAGCTGAGGAACACGAACACCGCGAGGCACCAGACCCAGACCGGCAACAACTGCTTCGCCACGTAACGGTCGAGGATGCGCATCAGCGCCGCACGGTGTGAGTCAGCACGCCGCCGCTGATCGCTCCGCCGATGACGTTGGGCATCCACATCGCCAGCCACGCCGGCATCCAGCCTTTCAGCGCCATGGCATTCATGCCCACCGAGCCCAGGTAATACAGGATGAAGACGCCCAGCACCCAGAGATACGTGATGAGCCGCTCATGATGATGCAGCCGTAGGCCGAAGACCAGCCCGAACGCCATAAAAACGACCACGGCAAATGAGGAAGAGATCTTCCGGTGCAGCTCAAGGCTCAGCGGCAGCGGATCGATGCCCTCGGCGGCCAGGCGCGAGCGCTCCGCCGCCAGCTCTTTGAACGTCAGCTCCTTGAGCTTCTTGCCGATCCGCTGGGGATCATCCTGGTCGGCGCGCAGCGTGATCGTGTTCCGCTCGAACATGACTTTGAAGAACGAGCCGGGGCGCTGCGGGTCGGCTTCATCCACCGTGCCGTCGTAGAGCACGAGCTTGACACCCTGCTTGTTCGGCAGCGGCTCGAACTTGCCGCGGTCGGCGATGATCGTCCGCGTGGGGCCGTTGGGTTGCGGCTCGTAGATCCGGATGTTGTTCAGCTTGTCGCCGTCGACGTGATACACAAAGATCACATATGGCGTGAACTCTTTGATGAACGTGCCCGCTTCCAGGTACGCCGTCGGCCGCTTGATGCCGATAGCCTTCAATTGGCGGCGGAAGGCCAGGTGCGAGGCAGGGACGAGGCGGTCGTTGACGATCATCAGCAGCGTGCTGATCACAAGGCCGACGACGAGCATCGGCATAACCAGCCGGGCGGGGGCTACGCCGGAAGCCCGCATCGCGATGAGCTCGTAATCGGTGCTCAGGCGCCCGAAGGCCAGCACCATGGCGACCAGGCAGGCCATCGGGACCGTGAAGCTCAGCATATAGGGGATGAGGTACAGCACGAGGCGGATGATATCGAACACGCTGACGCCTTTGGAGATGACGAGCTCGGCGAACTTGATGATGTTGCCGACAAGCAGCACGGTCGTCAGCCCACCCATGGTTACCAGGAAGGGGCCGAGGTGTTCCTTCAAGATGTACAGCCGCAACGTTTTCATGCGCGGGGGGTGCGGGCGGCGGTCAGCACGATGACGCGGCGGGCTCCGGTGGCGGCGAGCACTTGCGCGCAGGCATCCGCGGTCGCGCCGCTGGTAAGCACGTCATCGACGAGCAGCACGGTGCGGTGCGCGACGCGGCGCGGGTCGGCCGCAAAGGCGGCGCGGACGTTGCGGAACCTCGCGGGTGCTGGCAGGCGCGTTTGGGTGGATGTCCAGCGCCGGCGTCGCAGCGCCCGCGGGTCATGCGGTAGCCGAAGCCGCCGGGCGGTGTCGCGGGCCAGCTGACCGGCGTGGTCGAACCCGGCCATGCGGCGCTTGAGCCAGTGCAGTGGCACCGGCACGACCAGGTCAATCTCCTGGAGCGGCAGTGCTGCTCGCGCGCAGGCGGCCATGTCGCGCGAGAGCCACCGGCCGATGCGCCATCGCCGGCGGTATTTAAAGCCTTGAATGATCTCAGCGGTTGGTCCGGTGTACGAGCGGCGCGCGCGGGCGATCGCGAATGCGGGTGGGCGTCGACGGCACGTCGCGCAGTCCACCTGGGCGTCGAACGCGGCGGCGACCGGCGCTCCACAGCGGCGGCACATCGGCGCGCCGACCTTGGGCATGGCGGCGCGGCACGCGCGGCAGAAGATATGACCGCCCCGGGTCAGGGGAGCGCGGCAACGCAGGCAGGCGGGCGGGTAGAGGAGATCGCTCAATGCGTGGAGGATCTGCATCTTGGCGAGGATAACATGGGGTCACAGGAGTGTCAATGAACGTGGAGGGGTGACTTGACGCTCTCGATGCGCTTCGCTACCCTAAGGATCATGGCGCTCCAGACGAACCGGTTGGCTCGCGAGAAGAGCCCCTACTTGCTCCAACATGCCCACAACCCCGTGGACTGGTATCCCTGGGGTGAGGAGGCGTTTGCGAAGGCTCGGCAGGAGCAGAAGCCGATTTTTCTTTCGATCGGCTACTCCACGTGCCACTGGTGCCACGTCATGGAGCGCGAGTCGTTCGAGAAGCCTGAGACGGCTGAGCTGCTCAATCGATGGTTCGTCTCCATCAAGGTGGACCGCGAAGAGCATCCGGACGTCGATCATGTCTATATGCAGGCGGTCACCGCGCTCACCGGCCGCGGCGGGTGGCCGCTGTCGGTGTTCCTCACGCCGGAGCTCAAGCCGTTTTTCGGCGGGACGTATTTTCCTCCTGAGCGGCGCTGGCAGATGGCCAGCTTCCGCGAGGTGCTGACCGCGGTCGCTCAGGCCTGGGAACAGAAACGCCAGGAGGTCACGGCGTCGGCTGAGCAGCTCACCACGTTGTTGAGCCAACCACCGGCCGAGACCGCGGCAACGGCCCCCATCACCGAGGAGCTGCTGCACATGGGGTTCCGCCAGGCGGAGGCGATGTTTGACCCGGTGCATGGGGGCTTCGGCGACGCCCCGAAATTCCCGCGCGCTCACGAGCTGGCCTTCTTGCTGCGCTACTGGGTCCGGACCCGCCAGGCGCAAGCGCTCCAGATGGTCACCACCACGCTGGATTCGATGGCGCAGGGCGGCCTCTACGACCATGTGGGTGGAGGGTTCCACCGATACGCCACCGATGCGCAGTGGCTGGTGCCCCATTTTGAAAAGATGCTCTACGACCAAGCGCTGCTTGCGCGCGTGTATGTCGAGGCGTTCCAAGTGACAGGCCGCGCGGACTACGCGCAGGTTGTCCGTGGCACGTGCGAGTATGTGTTGCGGGATCTCCAGGCTCCTGAGGGGGCCTTCTACTCGGCGGAAGACGCGGACAGCGAGGGGGAGGAAGGGAAATTTTACGTCTGGACCCCCTCGGAGATTACGGCGGTGCTGGGACCGGAAGAGGCCGCGCTTTTCCATCAGGTCTACGGGGTGACCGAGCAGGGCAATTTCGAGCACCGCACGAGTATCCTGCATCTGCAGCAACCGCCTGACGCCTCGGTGGAGCGCCGGCTGGCGTCGGCGCGTCGCAAGCTCTTCGACGTACGGGAGCGCCGCGTGCGGCCGCACCGTGACGATAAAGTGCTCACCGGCTGGAATGGGCTCATGATCGCCGCGCTAGCCCGCGCCGGAGCGGCGCTGGAAGAGCCTCGCTATGTGGCGGCTGCTGAACGGGCGGCGGAGTTCGTGCTCGGCGCGCTGGTGCGGGAGAGAGGCCTGCTGCGCCGCTATCGTGACGGCGATGCGCGCTATCTAGGAACGCTGGAGGACTACGCCTTTTTGCTGGATGGGTTGCTCGCGCTCTACGAGGCCGACTTCAACCCGCGCTGGCTGGCCGAGGCCAAACGACTGGCCGGAGAGATGGACGCGCGCTTCCGGGACCCGCAGGAGAGCGGCTGGTTTCTGCGCGACCGCGAAGAACCGGCCTTGATTGTGCGGCCCAAAGAGATTTATGATGGAGCGACGCCGTCAGGAAACTCGGTCGCCACGCTGATCCTGCTGCGCCTGGGCCGGCTGTTGGGTGACGACTCGCTCGAAGCGTCTGCCCGCAAGGCGCTGGAAGGGTTTTCGCAGGCGCTGGCGCGCGCACCCTACGGCTCGCCGTGGCTGCTGTGCGCAGTGGACATGGCGCTGGGACCGGCGAGAGAAATCATCATCGCCGGGGACCTGGCGCAGGCAGCCACGCGCGCGATGGTCCGGGCGCTGCATCAGCGGTTTTTGCCTAGAGATGTGAGCGCTGTGCATGAGGTGGGACGCGAAGGAGCCGCGCTGGAAGCGCTGATTCCGTTCGTTAAACAGCAGCAACCGCTGGGCGGGAAGGCGACCGCCTACGTCTGCGAGCGATTTGCCTGTCAAGCGCCGGTGAGCAAGCCTGAGGCATTGGCAAAACTCTTAGAGGGAGGAGGATGACCGACGAAGAAATCCGCGTCCGGTCGATCTACCTCTATCTGTCCTGTTCTCAAGCGGTCGAGCGTTACATCGAGCAGCTGCTCGGCACATTCGCCGCGCCGCCGGCCTCTTCGCGGCTCACCATGCAGCATGCGCTGCGGCGGGAGCTGGGGCTGATCGTGCGGTATTGGATCACGCGGCTGGTCTGGCAGCGTTTGGACGCCAATGAAGCGGACGCGAAGGCGTTAAACCTCGCGCTCCTGCGGCTCTTCACCGAGGGGTTGCGGCTTCCGCGCGACGGCAGCGGGTTGCGGTACGCGGAGCTGTCGACGCTGCCCGAAGAGACGCTGGAGCTGCAGCACCGCATCGTCAATGCCATCGGCGTGGAGCACGCGCCGCTCGTGGCTGAGCTCCAGCGTTCGACCGGGGCGTGGCGGGAAGCCACCTGGCGCTCCACGACGGAAGCGCTCGACCGGCCGCTGGATCAACTGAGCGAAACCGTGAGGAGCTGGGCGCAGCGCCCGATTGTCTGATGCCTCCATGGCTGGGGTGGTTGTGGATCGGGACCCCGCTGAAATTCTCGCTCTGGCTGGCCAATCGGATCGCCACCTGGACCGGCCTCTTCCTCTTTTGGAAACGGTTCCGCTCGAAGCAGGGTATCTGGTGGTGGATCATGGCGCTCAACACGCTCTCGCTGGGGGCGCTTGGGCTGCTGTTTTTCTGGTTGAAATGACGGGCTGCTTGACGGCCCAATTGCGTATGGGGCATACTTGCCCTGAGGTTGATCGCCCATCCGTGTGAGGATGGGCGTTCTGCTTCTTGAGCGGCACATGAAACCCACACCCCAATCCACGACCTACGCGCTGCGGCAGCAGCTCAACCTCGCGGCGGCGATCCTGCTGGTCCTGATGGTGGCCGCCGGTTGTCTTGCGCTTGAAGTGGCGCGGCAGCAGCATGCGAACGCGATGCGCCTGGTGCGCTGGCAGGAGCAGCTTCGGCTGGCGGATGCCCTGCGCCAGAGCGCGGAGCAGTCCGTCTCCGAGCGCATGGAGGGGCGGCTGGTCCCACTGCAGCGGCAGGCGGTTTTCGATGAAACGTTCCGCCGCCTGGTGCAACACCTTGGAGCATTCCAGCGCGGCGAGCCGATGGCGCTCGGCACCGGGCAGGTCACGGTCGATGAGATTATCAGGCGGCTCGACAGCTACCATGCGCGCGTGACCGCGATGATGGAGAGCAAGCCGACCGCCGAAGCGTTCGCGCCGATCGTCGCCGAGGGGATTCGTCTCCAGGTGCTCTTTGACGCCGTTGCCGCCATGCTGGAAAGTGAGTCGATTTCGCACGTCGAGCGCGCGAGCCGCTGGCAGCTGGCCGCCATGGGCGTGGGGCTTGCGGCGTTCCTGTTGGGCGTGTGGCTGCTGCACCGGTCGATCACCCATCCGTTGCAGCGCATGGTGCAGAGCATCGAGACGATGCGGCGCACCGGCCGCCTCGTCAAAGTGCCGGTTGCGGCCAACAATGAGCTGGGGCTGGTCGCGGGGGAGTTCAATCGCCTGGCGGAGCATATCGAAGAACAGAAACAGCGGCTGCGCCAGCACATCGTGGAGCTGCAGCGCGTCAATATCGAGCTCGACCGGCTGGCGAACCTCAAGGACGATTTCCTCGCGACCATCAACCACCAACTGCGCACGCCGCTGACCGCCGTTTTCGAAGGGCTCATGCTCCTGAAAGAAGGCGTGCTCGGGGCGGTGAGCGGCGAGCAACGGCAAATCCTGTCGACCATGGAGGAAAGCTCCAGGCGGCTCATGCACCTGGTCGAAGAGGTGCTGGATCTGACGATGCTGCGCTCGGGGCGGCGGCTGCTCGACCGGCACCCGGACGATCTCACCAAGCTCTTGCGCGAGGTGAAGGCTGCCAGTCAGTCTCAGACTACGATGCACACCGTGACGCTCGACTGCCAACCGCTGCCGCCGGTGTTCATGGACCCCGAAGCCATCCACGATGTCATGGACCATCTGCTGCGCAACGCGCTGCGCCACGCGCCGACCGGCAGTGAGATCCGCATCGAGGCGCGCAGCGGGCCTCGCCTGGTCGACGTGTCGGTGAAGAACACCGGCCAGGGCCTGACCCAGAAACAGGTCGAACGGCTGTTCCAGCCTTTCGTGCACCTGCACAGCCCTGACGCGCCCGGCTCAGAAGGGGGCGGGATGGGGCTGGCGCTGTGCCGCCAGGTGATCCAGCGGCATGCCGGCACGATCCGCGCCGAGTCCGGGCTGGGGCAAGGCACCACGATCACCTTCACGCTGCCGATCGCCAGCGCCAGCTTCCTCTTTGAGGATGCCTGCCGCGGCGCGAAGGAAGAGGCGGAGTATGAGACGGAGCAGTTCGGCCTGGTGCTGCTGGCCCCGGAGGGGCCTGCGGGGAGCCCGGCCTTGCTGGAACAGCTCGAAACATTCCTTCGGCGCCATACGCATCGCGGCGACCGCTTTGTGCGGATCGATGACACATCGATGGCGATCGTCGCCGTCACGGATCAGCCTGGCCTGCAGGCGATGACGCTGCGCCTGTGCGGCGTGCTGGCCGAGGCGGGCCTGCCGGTGCACATCGGGACCGCGCTGCATCCTGCCGATGGCGACACGCCTGAACGGCTCTTACAGGCGGCGCGCAGCCGGCTCGCCGCTCCTGCCACTTACACCTCCGCTGGATTCCTCCCCCAAAGTGTGTGAGAATGGCATCGTCCGATGCCGGAGCTTTGGCTACACGTGAAGGTCCATCCCCATGCGAAGAAAGACGTTGTGATTCAACACGGCCCGGGCCGCTACGAAGCGTGGGTGAAGGTCAAGCCGATTGACGGCGGAGCTAATGAGGCGGTGACGGACTTGCTCAGCCGGGTCTTGGATGTGCCTCGCTCCAGTCTTCGGCTCACCAAGGGCCACAGCGGCCGGCATAAAATCTTTCGGCTTCTCACGCCCTCGTAAGGAGTTATAGGATCGTGGAAGGCGTCGTTCAATTCGTTTCGCAGCTGTACCAGTTCGATGATCTGATCCGGTGGGGCGGCTATACGGTCTTGGTGGCGATCGTCTTCGCCGAAACCGGCCTGCTCATCGGGTTCTTCCTGCCTGGTGATTCGTTGCTCGTGACCGCCGGCCTGGTCGCCTCGCAAGGAGAAGCGCTTTCCATCGGCTGGCTGCTGGTCCTGCTGAGCGCTGCCGCGATCGCCGGGGACAGCACCGGCTATGCGATTGGTTACCATCTTGGGCCGCGGCTCTTCCGGCGCGAGCAGTCCCGGTGGTTCCGCCGCGAGCACCTGGAACGCACGCAGCGGTTCTACGAGAAGCACGGCGCGAAAACCATTGTGCTGGCCAGGTTCGTCCCCATCGTCCGCACGTTCGCCCCTACGGTTGCCGGAGCCGCCAAAATGCGCTACCAGACTTTTCTCACGTTCAACGTGTTGGGCGGTATCGGGTGGGTCGCCAGCATGACGCTCATCGGCTATTTCCTCGGGCGGGCGATTCCGGATATCGAGCATAAGCTGCATTGGGTGATTAGCATCGTCATTGTGGCGTCATTCGTGCCGCTCATTAAGGAATGGCGGCGAGGTCAAACACATGAGTGAATCTTCTACGCACAACGGTCAGCCCGGCCCGGTTCCCGCGAAGGCCGCCCTGGCAGGGCCTGCCGTGCCGCTGGCCGGCGAATCCTTTGATACGCTCAGGCTGCATTCCGATCTCTTGAAGGGCATCCGGGACATGGGGTTCGAGCGGCCCAGTCCCATTCAGACGCAGGCGATCCCGCCCATTTTGGCGGGGCGGGATGTCATCGGCTGCGCCCAGACCGGCACCGGCAAGACCGCGGCGTTCGTGCTGCCGATCCTGCACCGGCTGATGCAGCGGCCGACCGGCCGGCATCTGCGCGCCTTGTTTATCGCCCCGACCCGCGAGCTGGCGTTGCAGTCGATGGAGCACTTGCGGGCGCTCTCGCGGTATGTGCCGCTCAAAGGGGCGGCGATTTTCGGCGGCGTGCCTATGGAGCCTCAGATCAAAGCGCTCCGGGAGGGTGTGGACATCATCTCAGCCACACCGGGGCGGCTACTGGACCACGTGTATTCCGGGCGCATCGATTTTGTGGACCTGGAAATTTTGGTGTTGGACGAAGCCGACCGGATGCTGGACATGGGGTTTTTGCCGGATATCCAGAAGATCATCCGGCTGCTGCCGCCCAAGCGGCAGAACCTGATTTTCTCTGCCACGATGCCTCCAGAGATTCTGACGCTCGTGCACCAAATCCTGCATGATCCGGTGACGATCCAGATCGGCCAGCGCTCCTCGCCGGCGGCCGGCATCCGGCACGCCGTCTATCCGGTGGCCCGGCATTTGAAGACCGAGTTGCTGACGCGTCTTCTGCGCCAAGAGGGGATGACCTCGGTGCTCATCTTCGCGCGCACCAAGCATTCCGCCGACCGGCTCTCGCAGACGCTGGTGCAGCGCGGGTTCAAGGTTTCGGTCCTGCACGGCGACCGCAGCCAGAGCCAGCGGCTGCGCGCGCTGGACCAGTTCCGCCGGGGGCGCAACCAAGTGATGGTCGCCACCGACATCGCCGCGCGCGGCATCGACATCGACGATATCTCGCATGTCATCAATTACGACGTCCCGAACACGCCGGAAGACTACGTGCACCGCATCGGGCGCACGGCGCGCGCGGACGCCACCGGCGATGCGTTCACGCTGGTGGATCATCAGGAAGAGCCGCAGGTGGAAGCGATTGAGCAGTTGCTCAAGAAGACGCTGCCGCGGGTCACGCTTCCGGACTTCAATTATGGCGCCGGGGGAGGGCACAAACCTCAGGGGGCTCGGCACGGCGTCGGCAGGCCGCAGCACGGAGGCCGGCACCAAGGACCGCGCCACTCGCAGCATGGCCATCGGTCGCACCGCAAATCACACCAGGGAGGCTCGCATGGCGGTTCGTAACCCAGGGTGGCTGCTGCTTGCCGCGTTCCTTGGCGGGATGCCGGCGGCCGCTGCAGACACGGTGGATGCGACGTCGCAGATCGTCTCCGTCACGGTGTTTCCCGACCGCGCCGGCGTGACGCGGCGCGCGACGGTGACGCTTTCCACCGGCTCGCACGTCATCCGCATCGCGCCGCTGCCCGCCGGGCTGGACCCCAACGCCCTGAGCGCGACCGGCAGCGGTGAGGCCGCGGTCACCCTGTACGGGGTGCGGCTGGCGACCCTCCAACTGGAGGGCGCGCAAGATCCGAAGGTGAGCGCATTGGAAGACGAGAGCCGCGCGGTGAGACGCAAACAGCAGACGGTGAGCCATGTGAAGCAGGTTCTGGAGCAAGAGCGCAAGTACCTGGCGTCGATCCAGGCGGCGTCCAGCGAGCAGATCGGCAAGGACCTCGTGACGAAATCGCCAAGCGCCGCCGATGCGGCCTCGCTGCTGGTGTTTCTCGATGAATCGCTGCTGAAGAATTATCAGCGGGAGCAGGAAGCCGATGTCGAGCTTGAGGCGCTCTCGCAGCAACTGGATCGGCTGCGTCGCGAACTGGCCGGTCTAGCGCAAAACCGGGCCCGGCAGCAATCCGCCATGCTCGTTGATGTGGAAGCGTCCAAAGCCGGCCGGTTCACGCTGGACGTGTCGTACCGAGTGCCCGGTGCTACGTGGCAGCCGGCGTATGAAGCGCGCGCCCAGACCGGCGAAGATCGCGTCGCGCTCGGGTTTTCCGGGCTCGTGCGCCAGCAGACCGGCGAAGATTGGAGGGACGTCCGCTTAACGCTCTCGAC
>PCVX01000037.1:0-1443 GCA_002796105.1 Candidatus Omnitrophica bacterium CG11_big_fil_rev_8_21_14_0_20_63_9
CTGCGCTACGACAAGAAATTCATCCACGGCCGCCCGCGGTGGGTCCTGCCCACGCGCATCGGCCGCGTCATGGTCACCGAGAACGTGCCGGAGGCTGTGGTGCGGCGGGTGCTGTCATGTTACGTGCGTCTTTAGCGCGCCACCTGTAACGTCAGCTCCTCGCCGTTCGATCGCTTCAGCGTCACCAGGCCGTCGCTGATGCTCGTCAGCTCCAACCCTGCCACACGCTCCCCGATGCCGACGATCGAGCCGTTGATGACCGCGTACGGCTCGCCAAGCCCCTCGACGACGCCGCTGAGCACCAGGTGGGTTGGCGCAGGCGATGCCGCCGGCGCCACGGAATGCGCGAGGGAAGGGGCGTTTAAGACGCTGGGGGTCAGCGCATCGGTGTGACTGGATTGCGGATCGGCAGCGGATGCGTCAGCCGCAGTGCCGGCCGGCGAAACCGCCATCGTGCGCCGGATTGACGAGACGCCCCCCAGAATTAAGAGGATCGTCAGCGCGAAAACGGCCAGAGCCACGACGGTCAACATCCGCGTTGACGGCCCATCAGCCGCGGCGGCTGGGCGCGCAGGGCTCGCACCCGGCGCCGCCGACCAGGAATGGGCCGGAGCGGGAGCGGGCGTTGCCGCAGGGGCCGCAGGAGCGGAGGCTTTGCCGGGAGAGGTGCGTGTGTCTTCCACCACCGGGTCTTTCACGCGTCGAAGCGCCTCGTCGATCAAACTCATCGCATCCTCCTGCTGGACTAAGACACCAAGACTTGTCCTGAGAGTTCCTGATAACTGCGCCGCACGATCTCGCCGTCCACGCGCTTGACGCGAAACACGTAGCAGGCGAGCAAGCTCCGATCGCAGATCAAATTGATCAGCCGGGGGATCCCTTTGGACAGCCGGTGCACCTCTTGCGTGGCATCCAGCGACCACTCCAGGCTGCCGTCGGAGCCTGCGACGCGCAGGCGGTGGTCGATGTACGTTTGCACTTCATCGGCATCCAGCGCGGTCATGTGATACCGCACGCCGATGCGCTGGTGCAGCTGCTCCAGCGCCGGCTGCGAGAGCTTATGGCGCAGCTGCGGCTGTCCCACCAGAATGATTTGGATCAGTTTGGTCTTGTCCGTTTCCAGGTTGGAGAGCATCCGCAGTTGCTCGAGCACGCGCATACTGAGATTCTGCGCCTCGTCGATGACCAGCACGATGTTGTTCCCGAGATCGGCTTGTTTGAGGAGGAACGTGTTGAGCTGCGTGAACACGCCCAGCCGGCCGTTGGACATGGGGTTCAACCCGAAATCCTGGGCGACCGCCTGGAGCAGTTGCAGTTCCGAGAGCGTCGGCTGCAGGATCAGCGCGCTTTTGGTGGAGGGGTCAAGATGGCGCAGCAGCGCTTTGCACAGGGTGGTCTTGCCGGTGCCGATTTCGCCGGTGATTTCGACGAATCCTTTGCGCT
>PCVX01000037.1:1502-17342 GCA_002796105.1 Candidatus Omnitrophica bacterium CG11_big_fil_rev_8_21_14_0_20_63_9
CGAGAGCGCTTCTTGATGTTTCTTGGAGAGGTAAAGGAAGGAAGGATCGGCGGTGATGGAAAACGGTTTTTCGCGAAGACCGAGGAACTCAAGGTACATGCGCCACCGACGGCATTCTAGCGCGGGAAGTGCTTGACTGCAAGTGTCTTGACTGGTAGCCTCATACCATGACCGAAGAGCGTCGCCAGGCGCCCCGCATCCGCGCGTACCGTCCTGTGCGCCTGCACAGCAGCGGCATCGCGCAGCCCATCGAAACCCTGACCAAGGACATCTCGCAGGGGGGTGCCCGGTTTTTGAGCGTGCTGTTGATCCCTGTGGGCACAGAGCTTCAGCTTGAGCTCGCGCTCGTCAATGGACAAGAGCCGATCACCGGCAGGGGAAGGGCGACCTGGTTCCGGGCGCTGCCTGACAGCGAGCAGTTCGAAGTCGGGCTGTCTTTCTCAAATTTTCCAGACCAGGAACAACGACGTTTGTCTGCCTGTTTGTCCCGCCTGACCCCATTTCTCCCCGCCTAAGCACCTTATATTTTTCCATATCTATTTTATTTATAGATAGTTATATCTATATACCTTGTCAGGTAGACAAATATATGGTATATTTCAACCGTCAGACGATCCTCCATCATCTAGGAGGGGGATCATATCGGTCTAGACAAACGTCTAGAAGGAGGTGAGTCGAGAAATGGAGATCCTGAAGAAGCTACTTGATAGTCACGTCCTGACGGGGATTATCCTCGGGGCGCTGATCGGCCTCCACTACCCGCTCGATGCTTACAAGCCGGTCCTAGTCTTCCTAGGCCTGGTGATGGGTGTGGCGACCTTCGCCCTGAAGACGAAGTAAGCCCCCGGGCAAGAATTACGACAGCCCCGCACCGTTCGGTGCGGGGCTGTTTTTTATTGACCTCAGCGTCGACGACGACTACAATAATAGCTCGTGTCAATGAGGTGTTCAGTTAGGGGGTTGTCGTGTTTCCTTCCTTTCACCCACGGCTGCCAGACTTCGTTCTGGGCCTCAGCATCGGGTTGTCGCTCGCGCTGGCCTGGCACTGGCTGTCGTGGACCATGCACTAAGCCTTTCTGGGGAGTTTTTTCCTAGCCTGTGCCGCCACTCGTCTGTCCAGGGGTGGCCTTGCCCGTACAGCTTCCGGGTGCGCGTGCAACCAGTCCCACCAGGCGACCAGCTGCTGGCGCAAGGCCTTTGACGGCGAGTGGCGCCTGGGCCCTTCAAGGCGTTTGCTTTGATTCCAGCGCCGGTACGCTTCGGCGGGGGAGCCGGCCCGCTGAGCTCCAAACACGTGGGGATGGCGCCTGACCATTTTCAGCCGGGTGGTATTCAGCAGCGACTCCAGGCGGCACCACCCGCGCCGTTCGCCGATCAGCGTCAAAAAGAGCACGCAGTAGAGGACGTCGCCCAGCTCTTCTTCCAGCTCGTCGTACCGACGGCTGCGCACCGTTTCGAACGCTTCCCAGACTTCCTCAACAAGGTAGGGAAGCAGCGAACGGACCGTTTGGGCTCGGTCCCACGCGCAGCCTCCGGGCGCTTGCAGCCTCCTGGCTGTGGCGACCAGCGCCCAGAACGGGTCCTGCGCGCGCGTTTGACCCTTCCGGCGTCGCGTGCTATCATACCGTGCATATCTTGTGCCCATGGCGTGGCTTATTCTAAGCCAGACAAGGACATGGCACAATACAAGACATCGAGGTGGTGAATGGGTGTTGGAGGTCGTCCCGCGGCGTGCGCGTCGTGCGGCAAACGGTTGAACTACAAGTCCTGGTATTACCGGAACGGCAAGCACTTCTGCAAACGGCGCTGTTGGAACACCGAGCAAGAAAAGACCGCCAAGGAAGCCGCGGCAAAAGCTGAGGCAGCCAGCAAGGCCGAACCTGCCAAGGAAGCCCCCGCGGCCTCGTAACACCATGGCGGCCGAGGCGGGGATGAGCGATGGCGGATGCCTCTTCTGCCGCATCGCCAAGCGCACGGTGCCCTCGGACATCGTGGGGGAAGCCGACGGCTTGCTCGCCTTCCGCGATATTCATCCGCAAGCTCCCACGCACCTGCTGATCATTCCGACCGAGCATGTCCCAAGCCTTGCCGATGTGTCAGGCGCGCATACGACGCTGCTGGGCAACGCGATGCAGTTCGCCAACCGCTTGGCGCGCCAGTATCAATTAGGCTCAGGTTATCGCATCGTCGTCAACAGCGGTGCGCAGGCCGGGCAGTCCGTCTGGCACCTGCACTTCCATTTGCTGGGGGGGCGCGCCTTCCAATGGCCGCCAGGGTGACCTCATGAGCAAAGAGCGCCGCCAGCATCCCCGCATCGCCGAGCGGATTTCGCTCGCGGTGCACTCGGAGTCGGCGGTCGTTCAGGCCGAAACGAAGAACCTGAGCGCCTCGGGGGTGTACTGCGTCCTCGACCAGTTCCTGCCGCCGATGACGAAATTGCAGCTGGACTTCGAGCTGCCGCACGGCTCCTCCCGAAAGCGGATCCGCTGCGCCGGTGTGGTTGTGCGCGTGGAGCCGATCATCGCGAACAGCGACCGCGGCCGCTATCACATCGCGATTTTCTTCTCCGACCTCTCCGACCGTGACCGGTCCGCCGTCTCGCAGTACGTCAGCCAGCGTCTCGCCGCTTCTCCATCAACGGAATCGCCAGCGTAGTGTGGTGGATTCTCGCAGTCGCTGCTCTGTTGCTCGTGGCCTGGGGTGCGTTCTCCAGCCTGCGGCTCCTCTATCCTCCAGCGTATCCTGTCCCAATCCCCAACCTCTTGCCGTCGTACACGCGGCACGCCCTGACCGGCGCTGATGGCGCGGTCTTCGATCTCTGGCTGTTGCAACCCGACGCGCCCCGCGCCTTCATCCTGATTTGTCATGGATATTACGCGAACCGGTTCCAGGTATTGGACCTGGCGGATGGGCTGTGCCGCCGCAGGTTTGCGGTGGGGCTCTTCGAGCTGCGCGGACATGGCAGCCGGCGCGGCCCGTGCACGCTCGGCGTCAAGGAATCCGACGACGCGGTAAGAGTGCTGCGGTGGGCTCAAACGACTCTTCCGGGATCGCTGCCGTTGGCGGTCATCGGGTTTTCCATGGGGGCGGCCGTGGCGTGCCAAGCCGCCGCCAACGCGGGTAACGTGCGCGCGGTGGTCGTCGATTCGATCTACTCGCGGCTGCTGCCCGTCATCAAGAAATCGCTCTGGCGCACGTACCATCTGCCGGCCATTCCCTGGGCCTGGGTGACGTGGTGGTTCCTGCAGGCGGCGTTGCGCGCCCGGCTCGATCCGCGCGATCCTGTGGCGCTGGCCCCGCGCATGCGCCAGCCGCTGCTGGCGATCCAGGGCGGGGAGGACCGCCGCGTGGTGCCACTGCTGGGGCGGGAGTTTTTTCATCGCTGGGCCGGGCCGAAGGAGCGGTGGTTTGAGCCGGCGGTCGCGCATGTCGGCATGTTCGCGAAGCATCCGGAAGCCTACTGTAATCGGGTGGCGGCGTTTCTCGAGGCGGCGCTCAAATGAGCACGGTGGCGCTCGTGACGGATTTCGGCACGCGGGATTGGTACGTCGGCGCGATCAAGGGTGTTGTGTGCACGCGGGCTCCGAAGGCGCACCTCATCGACATCACGCATGACGTGCCGCCGCAGGACGTGGCGGCCGGTGCCTTCACCTTGGCCGCCGCCGCAGCGACGTTTCCTCCGAAGACGGTTTTTCTCGCGGTGGTCGATCCGGGCGTGGGCAGCCGGCGTGCCAGCGGCATATCGAGTAGCGCGAAGCGCAGCTGCGGCGGACCAAGCCGGGCCAGCGCGCGTGTGCGCTGCCGACGGCACGCGGCACGTGTGGTATCATCGTATATGGAAGGGCGCGCACACGAGGTTGTGGCCGTGGTTGGATCGCTGGGGTGGCTCGAGCTGGCGGTGTTCAAGGGCTCGGCGGCCCGAACGTTGAAGGCCAGACGTGGCGACCGGGTTGAGCTGATCGCCGGATGAAACGCGCGCTGCTCATCGCGCACCGGGGCGCATCCGCCGTGGCTCCGGAAAGCACGAGGGCGGCGATTCGCGAAGCGGCTCGCGCTGGGGCCGACATGATCGAGCTCGACGTGCAGCTCACGCGGGATCAACGGCTCATTATCTTCCACGACGATCGCCTTGAGCGGACCACCACCGGCCGGGGCGCGGTGCGCGCCTTCACCCTTGCCCAGATACGCCGGCTCGATGCTGGGTCGTGGTTCCACCCTCGCTTCACAGACCAACGCGTGCTTTCGGTGCAGGAGGCGATTCGGCTTGTCCCTGCCCGCATGCGGATCAACCTCGAGCTGAAACGCACCCGCACGCCCCGACCGCTCCTGCGCCGTCTCCGAGCTCTCCTGAAATCCTCGCGAGTGCGCTCCCGGCTGCTGCTTTCATCGTTCGATGCGCGGCTGGTGAAATCCTTGCCTGACAGCGGGGCGATGCGGGCGCTGATCTGCCGCTTCCGCGCCGACCACAGCTTGCGCCAAGCCATCACGCTGGGCTGCGCCTCCTGGCATCCCTTCTACAAGCTGGTCACCCGGCGGCGCATGCAGCTCGCCCACGCCGCTGGTCTGCGCGTCTATGCCTGGACCGTGGACGACGCGTCCCAGGCCCGTCGGCTGATCCATTGGGGCGTGGATGGCATCTTCACGAACCATCCTGCGGCGTTGCGGCATGCCGTGCGGAGAGCGCGATAATGAGCGCGTTTGAATCTCCGCGTCCTGAAGACAAGGTCGTGATCCTCAAGCGCGTGCCGGTCTTCGCCTCCTGCACCGATGACCAGCTCCACCTCATCGCCGACCGCACGCGCCTCGTGGAGTACAAAAAGGGCGAGCTGGTGTACCGGGAAGGCGATGCGGCCGAAGCGTTTTACGTCCTGAGCTCGGGCCGGTTGCGGGTCTTTTCGCACAGCGGCGCGGAAGAGAAAACGTTCGCCATCCTGCACAACGGCGACTCCTTCGGCGAAATCTCCCTGCTCACGGGCGAAGTCCACTCCGCCACCGTCCAGGCGCTCAACGACACGCTCGTGCTTGAGCTGCAGAAAAAAGACTTCGATGACGTGATTAACCGCATCCCCTCGCTCGTCCTGCACCTGAGCCGGATGCTCTCCAAACGGCTGCGCATGCGGGAGCACGGCAAAGAGTTCGCCGAAGCGACGATCGCGGCGATCTACAGCGCCGCGACGGGCGTCGGGCGCACCTGCTTCGCCGTCTCGCTCGCCTCGACGCTGCGCCGGGAAACAGGCCAGCCGGTGGTCATCGTGGACTTCAGCGGCACCGACAGCAACCGCGTGTGGTTTCAGCACACCCAGGAACCCGGGGCCCTGAACCGGTCGCTGCTCGAAGTCGCCTCGCAAGGATTGTTCAACGCAGCACTTTCCGAGCATCCGCTCGGCTTCAGCGTGCTGTTGGCGGGGGAGCTGCTCTCGACGCCGGGCGGCGACCGCGCGATCGCGCCGCTGCTGAGCTTCCTGACCGACCGGTTCCACTACATTCTGATCGAGCTGCCGATCGAGATCGATGCCTCCGTGCTGAAAGCGCTCAGCCAAGCCGATCTCGTGTATCTCGTGACCGGTCCGGAAGAAAAGCAGCTGATTCGCACGAACGCGCTCTTGCACCAGCTGCAGGCCTCCTTGGGCTCCGCCGAGCACAAGATGAAAATTATTTTGAATATGCTGGATGGCCCGGGCGAGCGGTTGGACATTCCCGAGGTCAAAAAGCGCTTGGAGCAGCCCATCGCCTATGTCCTGCCGCACATCGATGGGCTGCTGAGCCCGCTGACGCCCGCCCAGCTGGCCGATGTGCTGGCCACGCGCGGGGAAGCCTACGCGCTGGTCGTGCGGCGCATCGCCCGGGAGCTTGGGGGGCTGCTGGTGGGGCTCGCGCTCGGCTCAGGGGCCGCGCTCGGTTTGGCGCACATCGGCGTGCTCAAAGTCATCGAGCGGGAAAAGATCCCCATCGACCTCATCGCCGGCTCCAGTATCGGTGCGCTGGTGGCCGGATTGTGGGCTTCCGGCCGCTCGGCGGATGAACTGGAACAGATGGCGCTGTCGTTTAAGAACCCCTGGGACGTCCGGCGGCTCTTCGTGCTCGATCTGGGCATTCCAATTTTCAGTTTCTTTGTCGGATTAGCCGCAGGGGTCGGCGTGGGCTGGCTCGCCGGTTTTTGGACCGGGCTGCTCTTTGGGTTGGTCGTCTGCATCGCGTTCGGCGTGGTGCTCGGCCC
The DNA here is from genome assembly GCA_002796105.1 of Candidatus Omnitrophica bacterium CG11_big_fil_rev_8_21_14_0_20_63_9. Classification (GTDB taxonomy): domain Bacteria; phylum Omnitrophota; class Gorgyraeia; order Aquiviventales; family Aquiviventaceae; genus 21-14-0-20-63-9. The sequence goes on from PCVX01000037.1 coordinate 7,720, forward strand.
GCTGGCCGGAGGACCGATTCAGGGCGCCCGTCTGATGGCGAAGCTGCAGGAAGATTTTGCCGGCAAAACGTTCGAGGATACGTGGCTGCCGCTAAAAATCATCGCGGCCAATCCCATGGCGCGCGAAGAGGTCGTGTTCGACAGCGGGCCGCTGGCCGATGCGGTGCGGGCCTCGGTGTCCATTCCCGGCATCTTCAAGCCGATCGTGCGGCAGGGCAAAGTGTGCCTGGATGGTGGGGTGGTCAACCCGATTCCCGTGAGTGTGCTCAAGCGCTCAGGGGCGAAGCACGTCATCGCAATCAATGTGTTTCCCACCACGCCCGAGCTGACGCGCCACCTGCAGGAAGTGCAGCGGCGCCGCGCGGAACGGGACGCGCAGTTCGCCACCAAAAGCTTCCCGGTGCGCGTCCTCATGCGCATCCGCCAGGAGCTGATCCGCTCGATCTCACCCTTGGTCTTCGATGTGATCATGCGCTCCATGCAATCGATGGAACACCAGATCGCGGAGGTCTCCTGCCGGGAGGCCGACCTGATCCTCAGGCCGACGGTGCCAGGATCGCACTGGCTGGAGTTTGCGCATCCGGAAAAATTCATCCGCAGAGGCGAGGAAGTCGCCATTCAGTATCTGCCTGAGCTGCGGCGCATTACGCATCCTCCGAGCGTTGACAACGCTCCAGGCCCCCAGTAGGATGATACCTTCACTCGATCGCCACCACACGAGGCTCTCATGGCAACAGACGTTGTGATCGTCGATGGCGTGCGGACTCCCCAGGGCGTGTTCGGCGGCGCGCTGAAGTCCTTCACCGCCCAGCAGTTGGGAGAAGTCGTCGTCCGCGAGCTGCTCAAGCGCACGAAGCTCAAAGCGTCGGATGTGGAGGAAGTCATCTTCGGCTGCGTCGCGCAAGGGTCTGACGCGCCGAACCTCGCGCGCGTCGTGGCGCTGCGCGCGGGCGTGCCGATCCAAACACCCGCCTACACGGTGCAGCGCAACTGCGCGTCAGGGTTGCAGGCGATCGTGAACGGGTTCCAGAACGTGGCCTGCGGCGACCGGGACGTCCAGATCGTCGGCGGGGCGGAGTGCATGAGTGCGGCCCCCTACGTCAGCCGCGACCTGCGCTGGGGCAAGCGGATCCGCCACTCCGAGATGATCGATACCGTCTGGGAAGGCCTGACCGATCCGGTCTGCGGCCAGATCATGGGCCAAACCGCCGAAAACCTCGTGCAGGAGTTCTCCATCACCCGGGCGGACCAGGACCGGTTTGCGCTGCTCTCGCATCAGCGGGCGTTCCGCGCCACAAGAGAGAACCGCTTCAAGGATGAACTGGTGACGGTCATGGTCCCGAAGCGCGCGATGGGACGCGACCTGCCGCCGGAGCCGTTCGCGCAGGACGAAGGCATTAACCCGGGATTGAACGAGCAAGTCCTGGGGCAATATCCCGCGATCTTCAAGGAGCAGGGCACGGTGACGCCAGGCAACAGCTGCTTCAACGCCGACGGCGCTGCTGCGCTGCTGCTGATGTCGCGCGATAAGGCCAAGGCGCTCGGCTACACGCCGCTGGCCAAGATCCGTGCGTATGCGTTTGCCGGACTTGAGCCGGAGCGCATGGGCCTGGGGCCGACGCTCTCGGTCCCCATCGCGCTCAAGCGGGCAGGCCTGGCGATGAAAGACATCCAACTGATCGAATTAAACGAAGCGTTCGCGGCCACGTACCTGGCCTGCGAGAAAGTGCTGGGGTACAGCCGGGACATCGCCAACGTCAACGGGGGCGCCATCGCGCTGGGCCATCCGGTCGGTGCTACCGGCGCGCGGCTGACCGTGACGCTGCTGCATGAGATGAAGCGGCGCAACGTCTCCTTGGGCTTGGCCACCGCCTGCATAGGCGGAGGGCAGGGCGCGACCATCATCTACGAGCGCGTGTGATGTACATCTATAAGACCGCGGTCGTCGGGGCCGGAGCGATGGGCGCGGAGATTGCGCAAGTCATCAGCTTCAGCGGTGTACCGGTGATTTTGAAGGACGTGGACCAGGCGCGGGTGGACCGGGGGCTTGAGGTCATCCGGAAAGTCTACCAGCGACGCGTCGATCGGGGCAAGATGACCCAGGACGAGCTGGAAAAAAAGCTCGCGCTCGTGACCGGCGCAACGAGCTATGATGTCTTCAAGGACGTCGACCTGGTCGTCGAGGCGGTGCCTGAGCAGCTCAAGCTGAAGCAGCAGATCTTCCAGGACCTTGACCAGGCGCTGCCGGAATCCGCCATCATCGCTTCGAACACCTCGTCGCTCTCCATTTCGGCGCTGGGGGGTGTGACGAAGCGCCCCCACAAAGTCGTCGGCATGCACTTCTTTTACCCCGCGCACATCATGAAGCTCGTCGAAGTCATTCCCGGCCTGGAAACCTCCGAGGAAACCACCGGCGACATCATCGCCTTCGCCGAGAGCTTGCGCAAGCTCCCGGTGCGGGTCAACGAATGCCCCGGATTTCTCGTCAACCGCATCCTGATGCCGTACCTCAACGAAGCCGCGTATTGCGCGCAGGAAGGCGCGGCCACCCCGAAGCAGATCGATGAAGCGATGGTGGAGTTCGGGTTTCCCATGGGCCCGTTCACGCTGGTCGACAACCTCGGCTTCGACGTGTGCCGGGAGGTCGTCAACGTGCTGCTGGATGCGTACGGCAGCCGCATGCGCCCGGCGGAGATCTGGGAGTCCTTGCACGGCTTGAAGCGTTTCGGCGTCAAATCCGGCGCCGGGTTTTATCTCTACGGCGACCGCGCCGGCCAACCCGACCCTGATCTGGAGAACGTCTTGAAGACGCACAAGGCCAAGCAAAAAACGCCAAGCGAGTTCTCGGTCAACCGGCTGGTCCTGCCGATGGTCAACGAAGCGATCCGCTGCATCGAAGAGCACGTGTGCACCGCGGCCGACGTCGACTTGGCGGTCATCGCCGGCCTTGGATTTCCGCAATCCAAAGGCGGCATTCTGCATCATGCGGATGAGATCGGGCTGCAGACCGTGCTCGGCGAACTGCAGCGTTTGAGCGCCGCGTATGGGGAGCGGTTCTGGCCGTCTCCGCTACTGAAGCGGCACGTGGCCGCCGGCCATCTGGGCAAGCAGGCCAAGAAGGGGTTCTTCGACTACACCGCGTGAGGGGGCATATGCCGTTGACTTCGGGTGAGTGCGTCAAAGCGTCGGTCGAGGAGCGCGTGGCGATCCTAACCATCGACCACCGGCCGGTGAACGCGCTCAACCGCCAGACGCTGCAAGAGCTGGGCAGCGTGGTCGAGCAGTTGAGCACCGAAGCCTCAGTCAAGAGCGTGGTCATCACCGGCGCGGGCTCGCTGGCGTTCGTGGCCGGCGCGGACATCAAGGAAGTCTCGCAGCTGGGCTCGTCTCAGGAAGCGCGCGACATGTCGGTCTTGGGCCAGACCGTGTTCCTCAAGCTGCAGCGGCTGCGCAAGCCGGTCATCGCCGCCATCAACGGCGTATGCCTTGGCGGCGGGCTGGAGCTGGCAATGGCCTGCCATTTGCGGATCAGCGGCGACCGGGCGCGGTTCGGCCAGCCGGAAGTGAACCTCGGTATCATCCCGGGCTGGGGCGGCACGCAGCGGTTGCCGCGCCTCATCGGCAAGACCAAAGCGATCGAGTGGATCCTGACCGGCGACATGTATACCGCCCAGGAGGCTTACCGCTTGGGGCTGGTCAACCAGGTCGTGCCGCAGGACCAGGTCTTGAAGGTCGCCAAAGACTTCGCACGCAAGATCGCCGCGAAAGGCGCGGTGACCATCAGCCAATCGCTGTGGGCGATCGAAGAGGGGCTCGAGCTGCCACTGGAGCAAGGGCTCACGAAAGAAGCCGAAGCGTTTCACCGAGTTTCTGAAAGCGAAGACAGCCGAGAGGGCGTGAAAGCCTTCCTTGAAAAACGCCAGCCGAAGTTCAAAGACCAATGAAGGCCGTCTTTTTCGAAACGGCGCCTTGGGAGCGCCGGTTCTTGAAACGCGTGCTGGCCCCGCACCGGCTGTCCGTCACGTTTGTGCCTGATCCGCTCACCGACGATACGCTGCGACAGGCCGCCTCCGCCGAAATCCTGTCCGTCTTCATTTACTCCCACTTGACCGCTCGACTCCTGCGCCGGTTGCCGCGCCTTCGCTTCATCGCCACACGCTCCACCGGCTTCGACCACATCGACCTGGCGGCGTGCCGCACCCGCCAGATCATGGTCTCGAACGTGCCGTCCTACGGGGAAAACACCGTCGCCGAGCACACGTTTGCGCTCATCCTGGCGCTCTCGCGCAACATCCATAAGGCCTACGTGAAGACGATCAAAGGCGATTTCTCACTGACCGGGCTGCAGGGGTTTGACTTGAAAGGCAAAACGCTGGGGGTGGTCGGGGCGGGGCACATCGGGTTGCATGTCATTAAAATGGCGAAGGGGTTCGGCATGGACGTGCTGGTCTACGATGTCCAGAAGAGCCCATTTCTGAGCGAAGTGCTCGACTTCCGCTACGTCCCCCTCGATACGCTGCTGAGCTCTTCAGACATCGTGAGCCTGCATGTGCCGTACCTGCCGTCCACGCACCACCTGATGAACCGCGAGCGCTTCAAGCGCATGAAGCGCGGAGCGCTGTTCATCAATACCGCACGGGGCGGTTTGGTGGATACGGGAGCGCTGGTCTGGGCCTTGGATGAAGGGATCGTCTCCGGAGCCGGGCTGGACGTGCTGGAGGGCGAGGAGCTGGTCAAAGAAGAGCGCCAGTTGCTCTCGACGGACTTCCCGAAAGAAAAGCTCGCCACCGCGCTGCGCAACCATATTCTTCTGCACCGCGAAAATGTCGTCATCACCCCGCATATCGCCTTCGACAGCAAGGAGGCGCTGCAGCGCATCCTCGAAACGACCGTCGCCAACATCGTCGGCTTCCTCGGTGGCAGTCCGGTCAATGCCGTGCCGGGTATACTTAAATCAAGATGACACCCACGATGGACACGCATGCGGTGTTAGGCAAGGGTTCGCCTGAGGCGCTGGAAGTCACCGAGGCGGCTCGCGAGTCCGAATGGCGCTATCCGAGCCTGGTGGCCGACCTCTTTATGGGCCGGCTGCGCCGCGATTTGCTCCTGCCGTTTCCCGAGCAGGATGAAGCCGACCGACGGGAGGGCGACCAGTTTCTCGCCCGGCTGGCAACCTTCCTGAAGGAACACATCGACCCCGAAGAGATCGACCGGACCGGAGAAATCCCCGCCCAGGCGATCCAGGGGCTTGCGAGCCTGGGCTGCTTCGGCATGAAGATCCCCAAAGCGTACGGCGGGCTGGGGCTGTCGCACACCAACTACAGCCGGGTCATTGCGCTGCTGGGAAGCCATTGCGGCTCGACGACGGTCTGGCTCAGCGCGCACCAAAGCATCGGCGCCCCCCAACCGCTCATGCTCTTCGGCACCGACGAGCAAAAGCAGCGCTACCTTCCGAAGCTGGCGCAGGGCACCGTGTCCGCCTTTGCGCTTACCGAGCCTGAGGTCGGCTCGGACCCGGCGAATATGACCACGACTGCCACTCCGGTGGAGGGCGGCGAGTTCTACGTGCTCAACGGCGAGAAGCTCTGGTGCACCAACGGTCCGGTGGCCGAGGTGGTGGTGGTGATGGCGAGGACACCCTCGGTGACGGTCGGGGGCCGGGAGCGCAAGCAGATCACCGCGTTCATCGTGGAGCGCTCAATGCCCGGGTTTGAGGTCTCGCATCGCTGCAGCTTCATGGGGCTCAAGGGCATTCAAAACGGCGTGCTCAAGTTCCACAACGTCCGCGTGCCGAAATCGAACATCATCTGGGGCCTGGGCATGGGCCTGAAGCTTGCGCTGGTCACGCTCAACGCCGGCCGCATCGCGATCCCGGCCGGCTCCGTGGGCGGATCGAAGCGCTGCCTGCAGATCAGCCGGCGGTGGGCGAAGGAGCGCAAGCAATGGGGCGGGCCGATCGGCAAGCACGAAGCGGTGGCGGCCAAAATCGGCGAGATGGCCGCTACGACCTTCGCCATGGAAGCGATGGTCGAGCTGACCGCCGCGCTCGTCGACCGCAAGACGATCGATATCCGGCTGGAGGCCGCCTTGGCCAAGCTGTTTTGCACCGAGGCATCGTGGCGGATCATCGATGACACCATCCAGATCCGCGGTGGGCGCGGCTATGAGACATACCATTCGCTGCAGGCCCGCGGGGAAACCCCGTATCCGGTGGAGCGCATGATGCGTGACGCGCGCATCAACCGCATCATCGAAGGCACCTCAGAGATCATGCGGCTGTTTATCGCCCGCGAAGCGCTCGACGCCCACATGCGGCTGGTCAGCCGGCTGCTGGATCCGCACCAGCCGGTGGCGGCCAAGATGTCGGCCGCGCTGGGCGCGCTTGGCCACTATGCGCTGTGGTATCCGAAGCAGTGGCTCTTCTGGGGGTGGTGGCCGAAGCACGCGGATTTGGGCCCGAAGCTCGGCAGTCACTTGCGATTCGTCGAGCGGACCAGCCACCGGTTGGCGCGCACGCTGTTTCACAGCGCCGCGCGCTACCAAACCAAGCTCGCGTACCGCCAGCAATTGCTCGGCCGACTGGTTGATGTGGGCGCAGAGCTCTTCGCGATGGTGGCCGCGTGCGCCAAAGCGCATGCGATGATCCGCCTCCAGCCCTCCGAGCAAAGCCCGGTGGAGCTGGCCGATTTGTTCTGCCGTCTTGCCCGCCGCCGCGTGACCATGCTGATGAAGAGCGTCTCCAGCAACGAAGACCGCAAGACGTATCGGATGGCGCAAGACGCCATGGCAGGACGCTTGGAGTGGCTCGAAGAGGGCATCCTCTAACCCGGCACCCTCCCATGGATCAGACGATCCCTGCGCGTTTCGAGCGCCAGGCTGACGCCTTAAGCCGTCAGCCGCTCTTTTGGAGCAAGCGAGACGGCGCCTACCGCCCCATCACCTGGCAGCAAGCCGCGGCTGACGTCCACGCCTTCGCCCGATTCCTCCTCGTCCAACAGATCAATCCAGGCGACCGCGTGCTGTTGCTGTCCGAGAGCCGCCCCGAATGGGGCATCGCCGATGTGGCGATCCAATCGGTCGGCGCTTGGACAGTGCCGATCTATCCAAGCCTGACCCCGTCGGACATCGAAGTCATCTGCCGGGATTGCCATCCGATGCTCGCCATCGCCTCGACCGTTGACCAAGCCCGCAAGCTCCTCGAGGTCTTCCAAAAGCTTCCTTCGCCGCGCGGGCTGGTGGTGTTGGACAGTTTTCCGGACGCGCCTCCAGGCTGCCTGGCTTGGAGCCGCGCGCTGGCGCAGGGCAGGGAGGCCGATGGCGTTGTGCAAGCGCTCGCGGCCAAGCGCCTTGCGGCGGTGCGGCCCGAAGACACCGCGACCCTGATCTATACGTCAGGCACGACCGGCGAACCTAAGGGCGTCATGCTCAGCCACCGGAATTTCCTCTCCAACGTCGATGCGTGCCTTCAGGTCATTCCCATCACCGGCCGCGACCTGCATCTTTCGTTTCTTCCGCTGTGCCACGTCTTTGAGCGCATGGCGGGCTGGTACTTGATGCTGACGGCGGGCGCTGCTGTGGCCTATGCCGAAAACATGGACACGATTCCCGAGAACATGGCGGAAATCCATCCGACGGTCATGCTGGGCGTGCCTCGGTTCTTCGAAAAGCTCTACGGCCGTATCCAGGAAGGGGTGCGCCAGGCTCCGCCGCTGAAGCGCCGTTTGGCGCTCTGGGCCATGGGTGTGGGCCGGCGCGTGGCGGCGGCGCAAGCCGCCAGGCAGCGCCTTCCGCTGGGACTCGCCTTCCAGCGCACCCTGGCAGAATCCCTTGTGTTCAAGAAACTCAAGGCGCGCCTGGGAGGCCGGCTGCGGTTTTTCGTCTCAGGCGGAGCCCCGCTTTCCAAAGAAATCGGCGAGTTCTTTTACGGCATGGGTGTGACGATCATCGAAGGGTACGGCCTGACCGAAACGTCGCCGGTGATCGCGGTCAACCGCGTCGCAGCGCCTCGGTTCGGCAGCGTCGGCCCGATGGTGCCCGGCGTGGAGGTCCGCATTGCGGAAGACGGCGAGATTGTGACGCGCGGCCCCCACATCATGCAGGGCTATTACAACAAGCCGGACGCCACCTCCGTGGTGCTTGCCGGCGGGTGGTTTCATACGGGCGATATCGGGCATCTCGATCCTGAAGGCTGCTTGCACGTCACGGACCGGAAGAAAGACCTCATTAAGACCGCGGGAGGGAAGTTCATCGCGCCGCAGAAGCTGGAGAACCTCTTCGTCACCGATCCGTCCATCAGCCAGGCTTTCGTGTTTGGAGACCGGAAACCGTACTGCGTGGCGCTGATCGTGCCGAATTTCGAGCAGCTGCGCCGCATCGCGCAGGAGCAAGAGGTCGGCGCCGCCTCGGTCCAGGAGCTCGTGCGCCATCCGCGGGTCATCGAGTGGTATTTCCAGCGCGTGCAGCTCAAACAAGCGCACTTGCCGACCTTTGAGCAGATCAAAAAGATCGCGCTGCTCGATCAGGAGTTCTCCCAAGCCTCCGGAGAGCTCACGCCGACGCTGAAAGCGAAACGGAGCATCATCGCCGCTCGATACGACGCGCTGTTGCGCGGTTTGTATGAGAACGGGGGATGAACGCCATCCCAGTCAAAGAAGGCACCTGGCGCTCAGCCCGCTCCGGCCACGAGTTATGGTATCGATGCTGGCAACCGAACCCGGCCCGGCACACCCTGGTGATCGTGCACGGGTTCGGGGAGCATGGCGGACGGTACGCATCGCTTGCCGCTGAGCTCGCCCAAGCCGGATTGTGCGTCGCCACCATCGACCTCTGGGGCCATGGCCGCTCAAGCGGCTCCCGCGGCGCGCTGGAGGTGGCGGGGTGCGTCGCAGATCTTTCCGAGCTAACCGCCGAAGCGATCCTGCCCCTGACCGGACACCAGCGGTTCACCATCTTCGGCCACAGCTTCGGCGGGCTGGTGGCGATCTGGTGGGCATTGCACCATCCGGACCGGTTGCAGCACCTCGTGGCGCAATCACCGCTGCTTGAAGTGGGATTTCCGATCCCCCCGTGGAAAACCGCCCTCGGCCGCGCCTTCGGCGTGGTGTGGCCGTCCTTCAGCCTTTCGATGGACCTTGACGTGAGCGCGCTCAGCCACGACCCGTCAGTCGCCGCCGCGTATCGCGCCGACCCGCTGGTACACAATACGATGACAGCCGGCGCGTACCGCTCTATTCTCAGTACCCGCGACGAGGTGATGGCGCGCGCCGGCGAATTCACGGTCCCGGTGCTGCTGTTGCTGGGCAGTGCCGACCATGTCGTCTCGGTGGAGATGGCCCAGCAGTGGTTCGACCGGCTGCGATGCCAGAAGCGCTCTGTCGTGTTCCCGGACGCCTATCATGAGTTGCATCACGAAGGGGTTCGAGTTGAAGTGCTTCGCCTGACGCGCGAATGGGTGACGCATGAGCCGCGGTAGCCGGCTGCGGCACGGCCTCCTGCCGCTGCTCATCAGCGGCCTGGGAATTTGCGCCCTGCATGCCGAAGAGCCGCCGTCGAAACCGGAAATTGATTGGCCATCGACCATCGCACGGTTGCGGCAGGATTTCTACCAGCGGCCAGGCCACGCG
>PCVX01000037.1:17385-24826 GCA_002796105.1 Candidatus Omnitrophica bacterium CG11_big_fil_rev_8_21_14_0_20_63_9
GCCGGTGGGAATTGGCGGCCCAGCAGCTACAGGAAGCGCTGCGGCTCGACGACGCCAACGTCCAGTTCCGCACGAATCTCAGCAACATTTATCTGAACCAAGCCCAGGAAGCGTTTCGGCGGCACCAGACGACCGATGCGCTTGATGCGCTGAACCGCTTGTTTGCCATCGCGCCTTCCTCCAGGCCCGGGCAGATCCTCCTCGGGGATATCGAATACGGCCGGCAGCGCCTGAAAGAGGCAAAGGCCGCCTGGAACCAGGCGAAAACGCTAGGGGCGACCGAGCGTGAGTTGGGAGACCGGCTGGAGCGCGTGACCGAGGAGCTGCCGGTCGAGTCCAATTTCGAGCGGTTGACGCAGGCCTACTTTGACCTGCGCTACGAAGAGCAGCTGGAGCGTCCGGTGGGGTTCGATATCCGCGACGCGCTGCTGGAAGCCCGCCGAACGGTTGGATCAGATTTTGCCTATTGGCCGAAGCACAAGCTGGTAGTGTTGATCTACAGCGCCGAGAGCTTCCGCAAGCTGCGCCAGGAGACGCCGGAATGGGTCGGCGGCCAGTTCGATGGAAAAATCCGGATGCCGCTGCCCAGCGGACAGCTTGATACCCCCGCGGTGAAAGCCATCCTGTTCCATGAATACACCCATGCCCTCATTGAAGATTTGACGGGCGGCCGCTGCCCGACGTGGCTGAACGAAGGGCTGGCGGATTACGAAGCCGCCAGGCATCAGCCGCGCCCGCTCTTGAGGCTGCGCGAGGCCCACGGGCAGAACCATCTGGTCCCCTGGTCGTCGCTCTCGGAGCAATTTTCATACTCCCTCTCCCACGAAGCGGTGTCCTTAGGCTACGAGCAGTCCTACAGCATCGCGCACTACCTCGTGCAGCGATACGGGTTCTGGAGAGTCCGGCGCGCGCTCAAAACCATTCACGAGGGCACGCCTTGGGAGACCGCGCTGACCGGGGAGTTCCGCATCAAGCTGCCCAAGCTGGAAGCGGCATGGCGGGCGGAGCTTCCGGAATTTCTCACCGCCTCGCAGTAAGCCCCCATCCCATGAGCCGGGTCTTCGCGTGGGCGCTCTACGATTTGGCGAATACCTTCTTTGCCGTCGCGATGATCTCGTTTTACTTTCCCCTCTGGCTGGTAGAGGACCGCGGGGCGAAAGAGCTGTGGTTCAGCGTAGCACTTGGCGTGTCCATGGCCGCTGTCGCGCTGATCATGCCGCTGTGCGGCGCGCTCTCAGACCTCGCCGGCCGCCGGATGCCGTATCTGCGGTGGACGACGTATGGGTGCGCCATCGCCACGCTCCTCATCGGCATGACGTCGCACGTGCCGCTCGCGCTCGGGCTCTTCGCCTTCGCGAACATGTGTTACCAGCTTGGGACCGTATTCTACGATGCCTTGCTGTGGTCGGTCGCTCCCAAGGATCGCTTAGGGCAGGCGTCAGGGATCGGGGCGGCGTTCGGTTATCTGGGGGCGATGATGGGGCTGCTGCTTTTGTGGCCGTTCGTCAAAGCGGGCGGCTACCACGCGGCCTTCGCCCCGTCGGCCGCGTTCTTTCTGCTGTTCGCCCTGCCAAGCTTCCTGCTGATCCGGGAGCAGGGCGGAACACCCAGCCGTGTCTCCTGGAGCGCGCTGCTGCGCGCCGCCGCGTTGAGGTTGGCGATCAGCCTTCGTTCGGCCAGGACCATTCCAGGGCTGTGGCGGTACTGCTGGGCGGTGTTCTTCAGTCTCAGCGCGATCAATACCGTCCTGGTGTTCATGGGAGTGTATGCGACGAAAGTCATGGGCCTGACGGCGCAGCGGCTGATCCAGTTCTTCGTGGTCACGCAAGCATGCTCGATCGTGGGGTCGCTGGTGTTCGCATGGGTCATCGGCCGCTGGGGGGCGAAGCGGACGTTGATCGCCGTCTGGCTTGGCTGGCTCGGCGCGCTGGCCGCTGCAGCCACCGTCTCGTCCATGTCCTGGCTGTGGATCGCCGGCCCGGTGATGGGCCTGTGCCTTGGCGCGACCTGGTCCACCTCGCGCGTCATGCTGCTGCAGCTGGCGCCGAAAGACCAGCTGGCCGAGATGTTCGGCCTGGTCGGCCTGTTCAACCGCGCCTCGACGATCGTCGGCCCGCTGCTGTGGGGGCTGATCGTGTGGGACCCTGCGCGCTACCGTCATGCGGTCTGGATGCTGGTGGGGTTCCTCGCCATCGGCATCTGGCTGCTGCGGCGGGTCCCGCAGCCTGCGACTGTCTCATCATGAAGCAGCACGAGATCGCCGAGCAATTCGCCCACATGGCGGACCTGTTGGAGTATCGCGGGGACAACCCGTTTCGCGTCCGCGCCTACCGCCGCGCCGCGCAGACGCTCGAGCAGCTCCCCGGCGATTTGGCCGCGATGGCGGTCGAGCAAAAACTGCGCTCCATCCCCGGCATCGGGGAAGACCTGGCGCAAAAAATCCAAGAATATCTTGTCACCGGCTCGCTGGCTGCCCTGGAGCGGCTGAAAGCGCAGGTCCCGCCGGTGGTCCCTGAGCTGCTGAACATTCCCGGCATCGGCCCCAAGACCGCCAAGGTGCTGACCGACAAGCTGCGCCTCAAGACCGTGGAAGACCTGGCCGCGGCCGCGCGCGCCCACAAGCTGCAGAAACTGCCTGGCTTTCAGGCCAAGAAGGAAGAGAATATTCTCAAAGCGCTGGCCCTGGTGCAGCAAGGGCAGGAGCGCATGGATCTGTGGACCGCCTGGTGCCTGGGCCAGGAGCTCACCACCTGGCTGGATCAGGTGCCCGGGGTGACGCGCACGTCGATCGCCGGCAGCCTGCGGCGCATGCGCGAGACCGTAGGCGACCTTGACGTGCTGGCCGCCGCCAAACAACCGGCGCGCGTCATCGAGCGGTTTCGCACCTCGCCCTTTGCCGGCCGCGTGCTGGCCGCCGGCGGCACCAAAGCCTCGGTCATCACCCCGCAAGGTGTGCAGGTCGACTTGCGGGTGGTCGCCCCCGAGAGCTTCGGCGCGGCGCTGCAATACTTTACCGGCTCCAAGGAGCACAACGTGCGGCTGCGCGAACAAGCCAGCCGCCAGGGCCTCAAGATCAACGAGTACGGGGTCTTTCAGGTCAAAACCGGCAAGCGGATTGCGGGCAGGGAAGAGGCGGACATCTACAAGGCGCTGGGGCTGCCCTGGATGGCGCCCGAACTGCGCGAGGATAGCGGCGAGCTGGACGCTGCCGCGGCCGGCACCCTGCCGAAGCTGGTCGACATGAAGGACATTCGCGGCGATTTTCACGTGCACACCAACGCCTCGGATGGCCGCGACACGTTCGAGGTCATGGCGCGCGCTGGTAAGGAGCAGGGCTATGACTACCTGGCGCTGTGCGAACATTCGCCCTCGCTGCGCATCGCCAACGGGCTCTCCGTCCCGCGGCTGCGCGAGCGGCTCAACGCCATCAAGGCCTTCAATGCCCGCAGCAAAAGCTACCGGCTGCTGGCCGGCGCTGAGGTCGACATCCTGGCCGATGGCAAGATGGACTATCCTGACAGCGTCCTGGCTGAGCTGGACTTTGTGGTGGGCTCCATCCATAGCGGCTTCACGCAGCCTGAGGCCCAAATCACCAAACGCTTGATTGCCGCTATGCGCAACCCCTACGTCACCATCATCGGCCACCCCACGGGCCGGCTGTTGGGGCAGCGGCCCCCGTACGCGATGGACGTTGCCGCGGTGCTGAAAGAGGCCAAAGACACCGGCACCGCCCTGGAAATGAACGCCGCCCCCCAGCGCCTGGATTTGACCGACACCATGGCCCGGCAGGCCCGCCAGGCCGGGGTGATGCTCGCGATCTGCACCGACAGCCACAGCAAGGAGCAGCTTGGCTACATGACCCTTGGCGTAGGCCGCGCCCGGCGGGCCTGGCTCCAATCGAGCGACCTGCTTAACTGCATGACGCTTAAACGGCTCACCACGTGGATCAACCGCAAACGCCAGAGGGCATCGACGTAATGGCCGACGCTGCACACCGTTCAGGGTTCGTGGGCATCATCGGGCGCCCGAACGTCGGGAAGTCCACGCTGCTGAATTACTATCTGGGAGAGAAGCTCTCCATCATCTCACCAAGGCCTCAAACCACCCGCCACAGGATCCTGGGCGTGCTGACGCGCAAGGACGCCCAGGTGATGTTTCTGGACACGCCGGGGCTGCACAAGCCGGAGCATACGCTGGGGCGCTACCTGCTTGAAGTCACCAAAGCGGTCATCGACGAAGCGGACGTGCTGGTCGTCATGATCGATGCGCGCGCCGGGCTCACCGCGGAAGATGAGCGCGTCTTCGGGCAAGTCCGCGATGTGCTGCGCCGGACCCGCAGCGGCACCGGAGGGCCGTCGGCGGGCGAGGGGCCGCGCGCAGCACTGCTGGCCATCAATAAAGTCGATCTGGTCAAGAAACCCAAACTGCTGCCGCTCCTTGAGCGGTGCGCCAAAACCAAGCTGTTCACGGCGTGCATCCCGGTGTCCGCGCAGACCGGCGTGCAGATGGACGTGCTGCTCTCCGAGATCATCGGGCAGCTGCCCGAAGGCCCCGAGTGGTACGAGCCGCAGCAGCGCACCGATCAGCCTGAAGAGCAGCGCATCCGCGAGACGATCCGCGAGCAGCTCCTGCTGGCGACGCGCCAGGAAGTCCCGCATGCCATCGAAGTCTTCATCGAGCGCCTGGAAGAGCGGCCGGGACTGACGGCGATCTACGCCACCGTGCTGGTCGAGCGGCCCGGGCAGAAAGCAATCGTCATCGGGCGCGGCGGCGAGGCGCTGAAGCGCGTCGGCCAGGAGGCGCGCCGGCAGATCGAGCGGCTGATCGGCCGCAAGGTCCACTTGGAGTTGTGGGTCAAAGTGGCCGAAGATTGGCGGCACGACGAACGGCTGCTGCGCCAACTGGGGTACCAGCGTTAGGCATGAAACGCATCCGCGTGCTCCGGCGCTCGCTGATCTACCAAGGCCGCATCGTGCGGCTGTTCAAGGAAACGCTCGAGATCGATGGGCATCGGATGGTCCGCGACACGATCGAGCATCCCGGCGCGGTCGTGATCGTGCCGATGTTGGGACGCTCGCGCGTGGTCCTGGTGCGACAATACCGGCGGGCGGTGGACCGGATGCTGTTGGAGCTGCCGGCCGGCACGCTGGAGCCTGGCGAGCCCAAGCTCGCTTGCGCGCGGCGCGAGCTGCGGGAAGAAACCGGCTGGCAAGCCCGCCGCTGGCGCCGGATCGGCCGGTTTTACGCAGCGCCCGGGATGATCTCCGAGCAGCTCACCGTATTTCTGGCACAGGACCTGAGCCCGGTGCCGCTTGAGCCGGAACCCGATGAGCTGGTCGAGCCGGTCGTGCTGCCGCTGCGCGAGGCGCTGGCCAAGGTCCGCAGCGGTGCGATCTGCGACGCCAAGACGATCATCGGCCTCTTGTTTGCTGAGCGTCTCCTGGCTTGAAGCGCAGCAAGGAGTTGTGTACACTAAGACGGTCATGCCGACACTCATTGAACGGATCGAAGCCGACTACAAGACCGCGTTCAAAGCGGGCGAGCGGGTCCGGATCGACACCCTGCGGCTCATCAAAGCGGGCATCCAGCGCGTGGCCATCGAGAAGCGCAAGGAGCTGCTCGATGACGCCGAAGTGATCCAGGTGCTGGTGCAACAGGCCAAACAGCGCCGCGAAACGCTCGAGTCCGCCAAGCAATCCAACCGCGAGGATGTGCTCACCCAGACCACGCAGGAGCTGGCGATCCTCAACACCTATCTGCCACAGCAAATGTCCGAACAAGCGCTCAAACAACTGATCGAAGAAGCGGTCGGCGCCGTAGGCACCAATCAAGGCCAGATCATGAAGTACGTCATGGCCAAAGCCGGCGGGATCGCGGACGGCAAGACCGTCAGCCAGCTCGTCGCCGCCAGGCTCAAAGGCGCCTGACGATGGCCGCCGTGGCACCCCCGCAACCCCGCAAAGGCCGCCCCAAAGCGGTCATCAACCCTGATAGCTGCACCGGCTGCGAGGTGTGCGTCGCCGTGTGCCCGGTGGACTGCATCGATAAGCAGCCAGGTCCTGAGTATCCCGGTTTGAACTCCGTGTGCATCATCGACCAGCCGAAGTGTATCGGCTGCTGGCTGTGCGAGAAAATCTGCCCCTGGGACGCCATCAGCATGGTGCCGGCTCAGGACCCCCCACCGGTGCTGGCCGCATGAGCGAAGCAGGGAAGACCGAGCCTGTTGTTCCCCATCCCCCAACACCACCCGCCGCGCCCGCTCAGGCGGCGCAAGCGACGATTGAAGACTTCCAGCGGCTGGCGTTTCGCGTCGGGATCATCACAGCCGCCGCCGACCACCCCAATGCGGACCGTTTGCTGGTCCTGACCGTCGACATCGGCGAAGGACAGCCTCGGCAGGTCGTCGCCGGCATCCGCGGCTCGTATGAGGCGGCCTCGCTGGTCGGCAAACATGTGGTCGTCGTCGCGAACCTGAAACCGGCGATGCTGCGCGGTGTCGAAAGCCAAGGGATGGTGCTGGCTGCCTCCGACGGGACGTCGCTTGTGCTGGTCAGCCCTGAGAAGCCTGTGCCGGCCGGCCGTCCGGTGAAGTAAGGCGGCTGCGCCACCAGCGGCCCGTGAACGCTCTCGAAACACTCTTCCTCGTTGTCTTCTGGGCCTGGTTCCTCACCGGCGCCTTCTTTCTTCGTCAGACCATCCTGCCGCGCCTTCCGATCTTTCGCACGCCTGATCAGCTTGGCTGCCCCTATGAAGCTGTCCAATTCCAAGCGAGCGACGGCGTGCGCCTGGCCGCCTGGCTGATCCGGGCCGATCCTGAGCGGCCGTGGATCATCCTCTGCCATGGGTTGGGGGCCAACCGGGCCGACCTGCTGGACATGGCCGCGGGGCTGTATCGCGCAAACTTCAACCTGCTCCTGATGGATTTCCGCGGCCACGGGGAAAGCCGCGGGCGGATGAGCTCCTTCGGCTGGCGCGAGCAGCGGGATCTTGAGGGCGCCTTGGCATTCCTGGGCCAGCAGCCGGACATTCCGGCGCGGCCTTATGGGTTCTACGGGATCTCCATGGGCGGATCGGTGGGCCTGATGGTGGCCGCCCGGGATGAGCGCCTGGGCGCGGTGGCGGCCGACAGCCCGTTCACCGACCTTCGGACCAGCATCTCCCAGCACCTGAAATTGATGTTCCCATGGCTGCCGCGCATGCCGTTTGGGTGGTTTTGCGAGGTGACGTACCGGCTGTGGTTCGGCGCCTGGCCGGCGCAATTCTCGCCGCTGGCTGCAGCACCGGCGCTCAGCCCACGGCCGCTGCTGTTGATCCAAAGCGCCGGGGACGTGCGCGTGCCGCTGGAAGGAGCCCGGCAGATCCATCAGGCGGCAGGGGAGCCCAAGGAGCTGTGGGTGATCCCGGTCGCCGACCACCTGGCCGGGTACAGCCACGACCCCGA
>PCVX01000014.1:0-246 GCA_002796105.1 Candidatus Omnitrophica bacterium CG11_big_fil_rev_8_21_14_0_20_63_9
ATTCCAATTTCTCCCCGAGACGCGGTCCCGTTACGGCCTCCATCTTGAGCTGTGACCACAAGCTCTCCGTCTCACGGTCGTAGAGCAAGACATCACTGTTGTAGAGCAGGCCGGAGACGCCAAAGAGGACGCGGTGTCCCGGCTGGCCGGTCCGAAAGACCATCCCTGTGCCGCACAGGGGGCAGTAAGTGACCACAATGGGCGTTCCGCTCAATCGGTCGTTGACCACCTCGTGCCAGTTCAGGA
>PCVX01000014.1:258-844 GCA_002796105.1 Candidatus Omnitrophica bacterium CG11_big_fil_rev_8_21_14_0_20_63_9
AAGCGCGGGCCTGAGCGCCGATGACAACACCGAACACCCGATCATTGGGCCGCAGATACGTTGCCTCATCCACCGAGGCAACCGCAGGATCGGTGAGTGCTGGGATGCCATCTTTCGGCGGTCCGCCGGAGAGAATCTCTTCCCGCGGCACGCTCGACTTCGAGAGATCGAAGCTCTCAGCCGAGGCGATGGACGGCTCGTGCGGCCAGAGTAGGCCGAGCACAAGCCACCACACGGCGGTTTTCATCCGACACCTGCTGACGTTGTCTCACCCATTGCCAGAGCACCAGCCCGAAGAATGGCGCATACTCCAGCGTCTTCACGGCGTTCCAGAGCACACTCCGTTGTGGCTCTGCGTAGCGATATTCGACGAAAAATCCCAGGTAGTAACACAGGATCAGGCCGCTCAACAGCAGCCACGCTCGCGAGGGCACCACGCACAGCAGCGGCACGACCCAGCACAGATACCACGGCGTCTGCACCGGGCTGAGCAGAAACAACACCCCGAGGACGAACACGCAGCGTGCGATCAGCCCGGCATCATCTCGAGGAGCGGACGGCCGTCGCAGCGACCAGACCAACGCCG
>PCVX01000014.1:886-4411 GCA_002796105.1 Candidatus Omnitrophica bacterium CG11_big_fil_rev_8_21_14_0_20_63_9
AGGCGCGTGGCGTACGGCGCGACATCCCCCGCCACGAGGCGGATGACGTTCTGCACCAGGCTGAACAGGCCGGCGTTCATTTCCCAAGTGCCTGCATAGATGCCCAACCCGTGAAACGTCCGCAGCTCATCGCCGAGCAGCGGGGCAAAGCAGAAGGCCAGCGTGCCCAGCAACGCGATCCCCCATCGACGGAAGACCCCGCGTCCTTCCTGCCAGACGCGCTGTCCCACGATGGGGGCCAGCAGCAGGGGATAGTATTTGCCGGCGACTCCCAGGGCGAGCGCGGCCCCGCTGAAGCCCCAGTGGCGCCGCATTAGGAGCAGCAGGCTGAGCAGCACCATCGCCATAGCGATGGTGTCCATGTGGCCGGAGTTGGCAAACTCTTTGAGCACCAGCGGCGACCAGGCATAAATCAGCACCTGCGAGAGCGGCAGCGCGAGCTGCTTGAGGATGGCGATGACGAGGAGCACACACAGGCTGTCAAATAGCACCGACATCACGCGCACGCCATGCAGGCTCCAGGGTGCCACCCATTGCGTCAGCGCAAAGACGGCCTGCGCCACGGGAGGATAGATCGTCGGTACACGCGGATGATTGACGCGAGCCGCAATGTCAGGATGGCGACTGACCAGGTCGCGCAGCGGGGCCAGCTCCGCGGGAATGTCGGCCGGCGCATAGCGGTAGGGGCTCACGCCCTGGAGGCTGACCTGGCCATCCCACACGTAGCGGTAGAGGTCATCTTCCTGGATCACGTTCGATGGCAGCAGCACGAGCCGAAACAGGACGGCAAAGAGCAGCACGGTGCCCAGTCGAACCGTCTGGGGCCGTCGAAGCACGATCCACACCGCCATGCCGTAGATGAGGAAGGTCGCCAACAACCACGCCACAACGGCGAGGATCGGCCGCTCGAGGTGTCCCTGGCCATAGACGAACTGATGGCTGAGGCCGCTCAGGGCCAGGAACAGGCCCGTGAGGATGGCCCCAAGGACCTCCACCCATCCGATGCGCTGTGCCAGCCGGCGGACGAGACTCACCGTCAGCTCCCCTCCCGATAGCTGGGTTGTGACGACGTGCCGGTGCCTTCACGCTCTGCAGAGTCTGTTACCGGCTTGGCGTTCAAGGCACCAAAGCGTCGCTGGCAGTACAGACAGATCGCGTGATGCTGTGCTGTGGTTTCGTGCACCAAAAGCGCATGGAGCAAGTTATCCAGCGCGGTGAGGTTCTGGGTCAACTGCAGGTGAGACTCGCACACGAAGACCGCGTTCGCCACGTGCAGGGTGGAGAACACCAAATCGCTTTGGCTGATTCCGGTCCGGTGGGAGCCGAGCAGGCTTTCCTTCGTGACGCTGCCATCACCCAATCCGAAGAGTTTGGCGGTGAGCCCACGATCATCGCTCCGAAATCGAGTGCGCCAGACAGATCCATCCTTCTCCAGGAGGGCCCTGCGCGACGTGGGCTGGCAGTCGGATCCGAGCAGCGCGTATTCGACCGGATCATCTGCTGGATTGCCTGTGTCGAGCGCTCGTTGAAACCGCTTGGCCCTCCTGAGCGCCAAGGACAAGAAGCGCCGCTGCTGTGCGAGGTGCTGTTGAGACGTCGTGAGGCGCTCCGGGCCGAAGACTGACCAGCCGTAGATCTCCCAGTTCGCCGGATCATAGAGGTTCACCTCGAGGGGACGGCCATGTCCGTCGAGAAACACGGTCTGCTCCTCGTGCGGGAGCAGCTGATAGGCCGCCGGCATGGTAAACACCATGGCAGGACTGAATCGGCCCATGTTCGGCACCGTGAACCCCTGATGCAGGGACTGGAACGTTTCGAGCGAGCCGTTGTTGGGAGTCCCGAGCATGATCACCTGAGCGACGTGCTTGGCCCCGGCATACGTCGGGGCCGGCAACGGCTCTTGGTCCAACACGTCGGCCGTCCCGTACTTGACGTAGTAGCGGGCTACAAGTCCCCCGGCGCTCTGCGCGATGAGGTGCACTTTAAGGTTGGGATCACCCATCTCGCGCGCGAGCCGTTCGATCATCGCCCCGAGCTGCTGCGCCGCCTCCACGAGATCCCGCCGCCAGTCATACCAGAAGAGGAAGCAGTTATCGCCAGGTCGAGGATGCTCCAAGTCGCCCTTATCGTAGCCGCCCGCCTCCTGCAACACTCGAATGAGATCCTCATTCGCTTTGAACTCGATCAAACCGGGAATCACGGCCATCCGCCGCAGGACGTTCACCGCGACGATGGCATCGTGGTTGTCGCGCAGCGTCTCATGATCGATCGGCAGCGCCAGCGCCTCCAGCCCGCGCCCGCCCATCCGACCCCATGCCACGCGGCCCGTCTCGGTATCTTCCAGGATCGAGCCGAGAGCACCCGGAATGATGATGACGGGTTCCTTCCGTGGAGCCTGCCGTAAATCGGCAAAGAGACGCACAAGCCTCTGTCGATCACCATGGCCGATCGTGGCGCATCCAGCCACCAGCGGGATGACCGCCAGCACCGCAAGGAAGGGACGACGGAACGTGAGCATCGTAGAGCCCCTCAGCCCGCGAGAAAGACGGACTTGCGGGATGGCCACAGACGAAGGAGGCGACCGGACGTCTTGATCGAGGCCCACAACGCGCGCGGACCATCTGTGGCCTCCACTCCGAACCTGGCCCGATCCGCATGGGTGCCCCACAGCGCCTCTATTCCATGGCGTTCGGCGAGCTCCAGGTTGATTGCGGTTTGAATGAGCGCGAGATGGGTAAAGGCTTGCGGGAAGTTGCCGAGGAACTCTTTGGAGCGCGGATCGATTTCCTCCGCATAGAGGCCCACGTCATTCGCCAGGCCGAGCAGCCGTTCGAAGAGCGCCTGCGCCTCCTCGCGGCGGTCGACGAAGAGCAAGGCGTCGACCAACCAGAAGCTGCACATCAAAAACGCCCCCTCGTCACCGGGCAGCCCGTCTTTGGTGCGATATCGGAATACGAAATCGCCCTGCTGCAGCGTGCGGGTGACCGCCTCGATGGTCCGGTCAAGCGTCTGGCGATCGATCGGATATCCAAACATCGGCACATGCAGCAGCGCCGCGTCAACGCCAGAGGTCCCGAACGCTTGGAGCAGATACCCCTCGCGAGGAGCGAGGCCTTTTGCGGCGATCTCCTGCTCGATCGCCTGCCGTTCGCGCACCCAGCGAGGGTTGGCTCCGAAGAGCGCGATCGCTCGGTCCAAGGCGACCCAGCTCATCACCTTGCCGAACACATGGTGCTGTGCCGGGCCCCGCGTTTCCCACAGCCCCTGGTCCGGTTCCCTCCATGCCTCGGCGACATGATCGGCCAATGACGTCAACAGCTGTGTCTGTTGTGGTGAGAGCGGGCGGCTCAACGTGCGATAGAGGTGCGCCCAATTCATAATTTCCCCATAGACATCCAATTGGTGCTGCGAGTAGGCCCCGTTGCCAATGCGGACCGGGCGGCTGCCGCGATAGCCCTCGAGATGTTCCAAGGGATGCTCCGTCAGCGCCGTCTCGCCGGTGATCCCGTACATGATCTGCAGGCG
>PCVX01000014.1:4456-5718 GCA_002796105.1 Candidatus Omnitrophica bacterium CG11_big_fil_rev_8_21_14_0_20_63_9
GAGAAATTCTCCGAAGCGCCTGGCTTCGCCGCTGTATCCCATCGCGGAGAAGGCGTAGAGCATGAATGTGGCATCGCGCAGCCAACAGTAGCGATAGTCCCAATTCCGTTGGCCGCCTATCGCTTCCGGCAGCGAGGTGGTCGGTGCGGCGACGATGGCGCCGCTCGGCGCATACGTGAGGAGTTTGAGCGTCAACAAACTGCGGACCACTGCGGCGCGATAGGGACCGCGGTACCGGCAGTAGGACAGCCATTCCCGCCAGAAGGCACGGGTCATCGCGCACAGGCGCTCCAGCCGGTCCTCGTTGAGCGCAACCGGATCGATCGCTGAGGGGCTGACGATGAACCGATGCCGTGCGCCAGCGTGAACCTGGAGGCTCGCCTGGGCAGCGCCCTCCACCACCGCCCATGGTGCACGCCCGTAGAGATACGGACCGCCGTCGGCAGCCACGGCGCCCTCGTGACAGCGGAGTGCGGCCGGCTGTTTGCCGAACCCGCGCACGGGCTGGTACCGAAGATGGAGCGCAACCGTTCCATGAACACCCTCGATGTGTCGGATGAGCCAGAACGGTGCCCGCAGGCTGACATAATCGTGCGTGCTGGCTCCGGGAGCCCGGCCAACCGGCATGAGATCGGTCACGGTGACCGCGCCGCCATCGCAGGAAAATGTCGTTTCGAGGATGCCGCTATTCTCAACGTATTTCCGCGTCACCCGGAAGGACGATTCTGGCGTGATCGAAAACGACCCGCCTCGCCTGGCATCCAGGATCCGGCAGAAGACGGGCTCCGAGTCGAATCGGCCGAAGCAGCACCAATCCACGCTCCCGTCCAGCGACACAAGAGCGCTGCCGTGGCAGTCCCCGATGAGGGCGTACTCCTGGATGGGCCGATAGCTCCGCTCCATCTCGGAGACTGGATGCAATGGCGTTGTCTGAAGCGCGTTCATGCGACGTCCGCCTCACAATACGTGAGCATCGCTATGCCTCCACCGGTTTCAACGATTCGGCAGCATGCCCAAGGGCGTGCTGTCGTTCGAGATACTCAATGACCGCGCTGACGAACGCCGCATGGCTCCAGGTCAGCGGCGACACGGAGAGCGGCTCACCGGTATGTGGATTCACCTGTTCCGCGAGAACGCCTGATGGCAGCGCGTGCTCGGCGACCCACTCCAAGATCTGCAGGGGGCTCTTCAGCTCTTCGACAGCCTTGGCGCGCGCGGTGAGGTACTGCGCCCAATACAAGGTGCAGATGAACCACGGGTTG
>PCVX01000025.1:0-147 GCA_002796105.1 Candidatus Omnitrophica bacterium CG11_big_fil_rev_8_21_14_0_20_63_9
GACCCGGTGATCGGCCGCGACGAGGAAATCCGCCGCGCCATTCAGGTGCTGTCGCGCCGGACCAAGAACAATCCGGTGCTGATCGGGGAGCCCGGCGTGGGCAAGACCGCCATCGTCGAAGGTCTGGCGCTGCGCATCGTCAACGGC
>PCVX01000025.1:260-1012 GCA_002796105.1 Candidatus Omnitrophica bacterium CG11_big_fil_rev_8_21_14_0_20_63_9
CGAGGTCACGGCGGCGGCCGGGCAGATCATCCTGTTCATCGACGAGATGCATACCCTGATCGGCGCCGGCAAGGCCGAGGGCTCGATGGATGCCTCCAACCTTCTGAAGCCGGCCCTGGCGCGCGGCGAACTGCACTGCGTCGGCGCCACGACCCTGGACGAATACCGCAAGCATGTGGAAAAGGACGCGGCCCTGGCTCGCCGGTTCCAGCCCGTGTTCGTGGGCGAGCCGACGGTCGAGGACACGGTCTCGATCCTGCGCGGGATCAAGGAAAAGTACGAACTGCACCACGGCGTGAAGATTCACGACAGCGCCCTGGTCGCGGCGGCGACGCTGTCGAACCGCTACATCACCGACCGCTTCCTGCCGGACAAGGCCATCGACCTGATGGACGAAGCCGGGTCGCGCGTGCGCATGGCCGTCGATTCCAAGCCCGAAGAACTGGACGAACTCGACCGCCGGGTCATCCAGTTGAAGATCGAACGCGAGGCCTTGAAGAAGGAAACCGACAAGGCGTCCAAGGACCGGCTCGGCAAGCTCGAGGTCGAGTTGGCGGACTTGGAAGAAAAATCCGCCGCCATGACCGGCGAGTGGGAAAAGGGCAAGGCGTCGCTCGCCGATACCACCAAGCTGAAGGAAGAGCTGGAAAAGGCCCATCTGGCCCAGCAACAGGCGCTGCGCGCCGGCGATTACGAAAAGGCCGGCGAATTGCAGTACGACCTGATCCCCCGGCTTGAGGACAAATTGAAGA
>PCVX01000025.1:1157-2188 GCA_002796105.1 Candidatus Omnitrophica bacterium CG11_big_fil_rev_8_21_14_0_20_63_9
CCTGGGCCGCCGCGTGGTCGGCCAGTCCGAAGCCGTGACCGCCGTGGCCAACGCCGTGCGCCGCTCGCGCGCGGGCTTGCAGGACGCCAACCGGCCCATGGGCTCGTTCCTGTTCCTGGGCCCGACGGGCGTGGGCAAGACGGAGCTGACCAAGGCGTTGGCCGAATTCCTGTTCGACGACGAAACGGCGATGGCCCGCATCGACATGTCCGAATACATGGAAAAGCATTCGGTCTCGCGGCTGATCGGCGCCCCTCCGGGCTATGTCGGCTATGACGAGGGCGGCGCCCTGACCGAGGCGGTGCGCCGCCGGCCCTATCAGGTCGTGCTGTTCGACGAGATCGAAAAGGCCCATCCGGACGTGTTCAACGTGCTGCTGCAGGTGCTTGATGACGGCCGCCTGACCGACGGTCAGGGCCGCACGGTCGATTTCCGCAACACGCTGATCATCATGACCTCCAACCTGGGCGGCGAGATTCTGGCCGGGCAGGAAGACGGCCACGATTCGGCCGAAGTGCGGGGCCCGGTCATGGAGATCGTGCGCCAGGCCTTCCGCCCGGAATTCCTCAACCGCCTGGACGAGATCATCCTGTTCCACCGCCTGTTCCCCGAACACATGGGCGGAATCGTGGACATTCAGCTGCAACGCCTCAGCAAGTTGCTGGTCGACCGCCACATCGCGCTGGAACTCGACGCGGCGGCAAAGGATTGGCTTGCCGAAAAGGGCTATGATCCGGTCTATGGTGCGCGGCCGCTCAAGCGGGTGATCCAAAAGGATTTGCAGAATCCCCTGGCGTCCATGATTCTGGAAGGGACCATCGTTGATGGATCCAAGATCACGGTCTCTGCCGAGGGCGGCAAGCTGACCATCAACGGCAAGGCAGTGGAGGCGGAAGCGGCCTGATGAACATGACACCTGCATCGGCCCCGCATTGTCCCGTCTGTGACGGGGCCGAGCAGGCGTTCGAAATGTCGGCCCGCGGCCACGATCTTTACCGCTGCGGCGTCTGCGATACGATCTACGTACATGG
>PCVX01000025.1:2245-3012 GCA_002796105.1 Candidatus Omnitrophica bacterium CG11_big_fil_rev_8_21_14_0_20_63_9
AACGGGTTACTTCGCCAAGGTCGACAAGAAGATGCGCCGCTCGCGCGGCCGCATTCGCCAGCTCAAGAAGCTGGTGCCACCGGGGGCGCGGTTCCTCGATGTCGGCTGCAACGGCGGCTTCGTGGTCGAGGCCGCGCGCGAGGCGGGCCTCGACGCCTGGGGGCTGGAGGTCGACGGCGTGTCCCTCGCCTATGCCCGCGAACACTATCCCAAGAACAACTATTTTCTCGGTCTGGTCGAGGACTTCCGGCCGGACCAGGGGTTCGACCTGATCTATACCTCCGAGGTCATTGAGCATGTCGCCGACGTGCGGCCGTTCATGGCGGCGATCGCGCGGCTGTTGAACCCGGGCGGCGTGGTCTACGTGACGACGCCGGACATCAGCCATTGGCGGCGGCCCCGCGACCTGGACAGATGGGACGGCTTCAACCCGCCCGTCCATTGCGTGTACTTCAACCCGGCGAGCATGCGCCGCCTGCTGGAAAGCCTGGGGCTTGAGGTCGTGAAGAAGCTGCCGGCCTTCAAACCGGGCATGAAGTTCATCGCACGGAAGCCTCGTTAACCTTCGAAAGCTTGTGATTTCCGTCACTGTATCGATTCCGGAATGATATTAGCCTGATCCTCTGAAAGGATCGGCGTGATGGCGGATGTGACCCTCAGCAAAGGCGTTCGGGCCAACCTGCTGCAATTGCAGCGGAACGAGGCCCTGCGTCTGCAGGTCGCCGACCGCCTGGCCACGGGGCGGCGGGTCAACCGCGTCGCCGACG
>PCVX01000025.1:3234-3783 GCA_002796105.1 Candidatus Omnitrophica bacterium CG11_big_fil_rev_8_21_14_0_20_63_9
CAGTTCAACCAGATCAGGTCGCAGCTCAGCAGTCTCGCCGGCGATACGTCTTACGCCGGGGTCAGCCTGATCGACGATCCGGCGGACGATCAGACGATGCGGGTCGGCGACCTGTCCGGCGCCGAGATCACGGTCAAGGGTGGGGCGTCTTCATCGGAGGCGCTCGGCATCGGCACGGCCGCCGGCGGCTACAACGGATTCGCCACGGACGCGGACATCGACGCCGCCCTGGCCGACCTTGCCGGCGCGACCCGGCAGGTGCGCTCGACGACGCAGCGCGTCGGCTCCGACATCGCGGCGCTGACGACGCGCGGGCAGTTCACCCAGAATCTTTCCAACACTCTACAGGCGGCGGAAGACAAACTGACCGGCGCCGACCTGAACGAGGACGCGGCGCGCCAGATGGCGTTGCAGCTTCAGGACCGTTTCGCGACCGCCGGCCTGCGTTTTACCGTGCGCACGGAAAGCCTGGTCGCCGACCTGCTGAATACAGGA
This sequence comes from Candidatus Omnitrophica bacterium CG11_big_fil_rev_8_21_14_0_20_63_9, assembly GCA_002796105.1. Taxonomy (GTDB): domain Bacteria; phylum Omnitrophota; class Gorgyraeia; order Aquiviventales; family Aquiviventaceae; genus 21-14-0-20-63-9. Next base: position 3,730 of record PCVX01000025.1, read on the forward strand.
AGGCCGTAATGCAGACGGTTCAGCAACATACCGCCGCCTCGCGCGCCTACGGCC
>PCVX01000070.1:0-147 GCA_002796105.1 Candidatus Omnitrophica bacterium CG11_big_fil_rev_8_21_14_0_20_63_9
GCGCGAGCAGGGCGGTGCCGCTCGAGCGTCTGCCGGCGCAGGGGCCGCTCGACCTCCTTTCCCTCGGGCGGGAGGTGTGCCAACGGCTCCGGTCCGGCGGCGGCCGCCCGACGGATCCGACGTGGACGATCACGCGCTCGATCCGAT
>PCVX01000070.1:205-347 GCA_002796105.1 Candidatus Omnitrophica bacterium CG11_big_fil_rev_8_21_14_0_20_63_9
GAGGCGTGTCGGCCCGGGACAGCTCGCCGCGATCCTGCTGGAGAAGGCGCTGCACGAGATCGAAGGCGAGTAGCCGGCGCCGGCAGGGGGCAAGCGACCACGTAGTACTCGTCGACGGTGCGCTGGTTGGCGCCGAGGCCGG
>PCVX01000070.1:362-2853 GCA_002796105.1 Candidatus Omnitrophica bacterium CG11_big_fil_rev_8_21_14_0_20_63_9
GGCTGCTCGAATTACCCGACGTGCCGCTACACCGCCCGCAAGCTGCAGAAAGACGAGGGCGACGCGAGGACCGGCAACGGGACAGAGGCCGGGGACAGCAACGGTACGGAGAATACTGACGAACAAGCCGAATAAATCGGTCGAGCGGTTCCTCCAGTATCTTGGCGCCGAGCGCAATGCGTCGGCGCACACCTGCCGCAATTACGCCCTGGATCTTTCGCAGTTCTTCCAGTTCCTCGGCCATCAACGCCTGGACGCCGTCACCGCGCTCGATATCCGGCGCTTCGTGGCCTCGCAAAGCACGCAGCAACGCGCCCGGCGTACCATCGCCCGGAAGCTCTCCTGCGTGCGCAGTTTCTTCCGCTTCCTCTGCCGGGAGGGGACATTGGAGCATAACCCGGCGATGGCGATTCCCACCCCGCGGTTGGAAAAGCGGCTACCGTCATTCTTAGATGAGGCGCAAGCCGCGCGGTTGCTCGACGTGCCGACGACAGAAAAGTGGCTGGGGCTGCGCGACCGCGCGTTTCTGGAGACACTCTACTCAACCGGGATGCGCGTGAGCGAGCTGGTCGGGTTGAACCTGGAAGACGTGGATGACATTTCCGGGACGGCGATCGTGCGCGGCAAGGGCAAGAAGGAGCGGTTGTGCCCGGTCGGCAGCACCGCGCTCAAGGCGATCGATGCGTACCTGGCGGTCCGGCCGAAGAAATTGAAGGTGCCATACGCGCTGTTCGTCAGCCAAAAGGGCACGCGGCTCACCACGAGGCAGATCGAGCGGCTGGTCCAACGGTACGTGCACACCGCGCAGCTGTCGGCATCGATCCATCCGCACAGCCTGCGCCACAGCTTTGCGACGCACCTGCTCGACCGCGGCGCGGATTTGCGCAGCGTCCAGGAGCTCTTGGGCCACGCGAGCCTGTCCACGACGCAGATCTACACGCACGTGACCGCCCAACGGTTGAAAAAAGTGTACGATCAAGCTCATCCTCGCGCTTGAGAAGGAGATTCATCCGTGCCCAATCAGTTGAGCGATCGGGAAGTGCGCTGGCTGCAGCGCCTGCACAGGAGGCAGCCATTCGCCATCGCGGTGGCGTTTGTCCTGATTGCCGCGGGAGGCGGTTATAGTGTCTGGGCGCTACAGCGGTTCAAATTAGGAGCCTCGCAGTCTGCTCATCCGGATTTTGACGTGCCGATCGCTCGAGTGCAGCGGTTGTTTGAACAGCTCATCGCGGCCCCCCAAGTTGAGGCGGCCACCCAGCTTGAGCAGCGGTTGATCAAAGACCGGCAGGACTTGGGTCGTTTTGCTTCAGGCCTGCTCGTACTCATATTGCGAGTTTCGCTGGGGTCGATGGCGTTGGTGCAAGGGTTGATCCTGCTGTCGGTCGCGCTGGCCCAGAAACCGCTCTTGAAGGTGATCGACAAGCTCCGCTCCCAGACCCGCTGACCGATGTGGATCCTCTACGAACTTGGCATCATGCTCGGGTTTCTCCTCTATCTGCCCAAGGCGCTGGCGCGCCGGCGGCTGCCCCATCCGGGATGGACGATGCGGTTGGGCCGCTATCCGGCGTCAGTGGCGCAGCGGCTGGCTGGCCGCCGCTCGATCTGGCTGCACGCGGTGAGCCTGGGCGAAGCGCTCGCCGCCCAGCCGCTAGCCCGCGCGCTGCTCGAGCGATCCCCGCAGCATCCCCTGGTCTTCTCGGCCATCACGAAAAGCGGCTTCGATGCGGCCACCAAGCAAGTCGGCGAGCGGGGCGTGCCGATCTTTTTTCCGCTCGACCTGCGCGCTCCGGTGCGTCGCGCGTTTGATCTGGTGCAACCGAAGCTGCTGATCGTGATGGAATCCGAGTTATGGCCCATGGTTATCCATGCGGCGCACGCACGCGGCGTCCCCATCGTGATGGTGAACGGCCGCATCTCCGACCGCAGCTTCCGCAGAGCCCAGTGGGTGAAATCCAAACTGGGATGGCTATGGCGCGAGGTGCATCTGTTCTTGATGCAAAGCCAGGTGGACGCGGACCGGCTCTTGCAGTTGGGCGCGCCGCCCGAGAAGGTGCGGGTTACCGGGAATCTGAAGTGGGATGCCAGCCTCAGCAGTCGACCCAATCCGTCGCAGCTGGGCGGGTTGAGAGCGCGCTTGGGATTGAGTGAAGCCAGCCCGCTGCTCGTGGCCGGCAGCACGCATCGCGGCGAAGAGGCGGCGGTGCTCAACGCATTTCACACGCTCAGGGCGACGCATCAAGACCTGCGGCTGGTGCTCGCGCCTCGGCACTTGGAGCGTCTTGAGGAAATTGAAGGGTTGGTTCGGCACGTGGGGTTTGCTCCGGTGCGGGCATCGGGTATTGCCGGCGGGGCATCGTGGGATGTCGCGGTTATCGACCGCTTTGGTGAGCTGCCGGGCTATTATGGCATCGCCACGCTGGTGTTTGTCGGCGGCAGCTTGATCCCGCATGGAGGGCAGAATCCCTTGGAACCCGCCAGCTTTGGCAAGCCC
>PCVX01000070.1:2865-3300 GCA_002796105.1 Candidatus Omnitrophica bacterium CG11_big_fil_rev_8_21_14_0_20_63_9
CCGCACATGCACAACTTTGCCGAGGCGACACGGCTGGCGGTCGCGGCCGGAGCGGCGGCGCAGGTACAGAATAGCGGTGAACTGGTTATGGAATTGCAGCGCCTGCTCGATAACCCGGATGCTTTGCGCGAAATGCGACAGCGCTGCGCCGGGTTTGTGGAGTCCAATCGCGGCGCGACAGACAAATCGCTGCAACTCATCGCCTCCTTGTACAAACCCAAGAGCGGTGGATGAGTACGCTCAACAGGTTGTATGCAAATAAATTCGCACCCACAAGGGCAGCCCAACGCATCCGAGCAGCATAATATTTTCTGCCAACTGTTTTTTGGTTGATTACCAGTTAAATGGTGTCAAAACATGACAAGAATGTTCCTGATTAGCCATCAAGTTCAGCACCTGTCATTGCGAGGAGCGAAAGCGACGTGGCAATCCAGA
>PCVX01000070.1:3342-3744 GCA_002796105.1 Candidatus Omnitrophica bacterium CG11_big_fil_rev_8_21_14_0_20_63_9
GGCTTACGCCAGCAGGCGTGTGCGGATTCTGCCCAGCAAGCGCGCCGGCAGCAGGGCACGCAAATCCAGCGGCGGCATTTCCATGGCATCCAGCGTATTTTTCACCAGCAATCCCAGTTCGGTATCGCCTTCCATGACCAGACGGCGGCTGAAGAACAGGGTGTCCGGATCTTCCTTGCGCAGCGCCAGCAGGAAGAAGTCCTGGGCGCTGGCGCTGATGGTGAGATCGGGCTTGGCCACCGCATGGCGCGCGATCATGCCCTGCACGCCCAGCGTGAAGTGGAACACGATCCCGGCATCCCGGACGCGGATGCAGATCCGCTTGCCGTGCAGGGGTTGCCAGACTTCATCATGCAGCTTGTCGTTCAGCGCCAGATTGATCACCCGCGTGAAGATCAGCGA
>PCVX01000070.1:3855-3997 GCA_002796105.1 Candidatus Omnitrophica bacterium CG11_big_fil_rev_8_21_14_0_20_63_9
CAAGGCCGGGTTTGCCGTGCCAATAGCCGTTGCAGGACGCCGCCGGCATCAGGCCTTCGATCTGCGCCAAGGCTTGCGCAGAGGTGAGGCGCTGCTCCATGCCTTCCCGGAACAGGCGCAATATCTCGCCGGTATGGTGCGC
>PCVX01000070.1:4054-4196 GCA_002796105.1 Candidatus Omnitrophica bacterium CG11_big_fil_rev_8_21_14_0_20_63_9
GATCAGGTTATGCACCAGCGCCGATTGGGTCTGGATGCCGTTCAGCGTCAGAAACGGCTGCCCCTCGCGGGTTTTCAGCGCAAGGCCATCCTCATAATCGAGGCATTTGAACTGGCAGTCGTCTTTCTGCAAATTATGATGG
>PCVX01000023.1:0-5629 GCA_002796105.1 Candidatus Omnitrophica bacterium CG11_big_fil_rev_8_21_14_0_20_63_9
GCTACCGCCCGCAGTTCTACTTCCGCACGACCGATGTCACCGGCTCCGTCACGCTCCCCCAAGGAACCGAGATGGTCATGCCCGGGGATAACGTCGACGTGACGGTGGAGCTCCAGCAGCCCATCGCCATGGAGAAAGAGCAGCGCTTCGCCATCCGCGAAGGGGGCAAGACGGTCGGGGCGGGTGTGATTACGGAGATTATTAAGTAAGGCACCGATATGGCGCAGCCACAGCCGAAGATCCGCATCAAGCTCAAAGCCTACGACCATCGGGTGCTGGACTTGTCCACGACCGAGATCGTGGAGACCGCCCAGCGCACCGGAGCGCGGGTTTCCGGGCCGATTCCATTGCCGTCGAAGCGGGAGCTGTACACGGTGCTGCGCGGGCCCTTCATCGACAAGAAATCGCGGGAGCAATTCCAGCTCGTGACACACAAGCGGTTGATCGACATCCTCGATCCAACCTCAAAGACGATCGATGCCCTCAGGAAGCTGAACCTTCCCTCCGGCGTTTACGTCGAAGTGAAATAAACCATGCCGATCGGATTGCTGGGCAAAAAACTTGGGATGACGCACGCGTACGACCCCTACGGCCGCCGCTATGCGGTGACCGCGGTGGAGGCCGGCCCGTGCACGGTTCTGCAGCGCCGCGAAGCGAAGAGCGACGGCTACGAGGCGCTCCAGCTCGGGTTCGGTACGGTGAAAGAGTCCAAACTGAACAAGGCGCAGGCCGGCCAGTTCAAGAAAGCCGGGGCCGGGCCGTTCCGGCACGTGCGCGAAGTCCGCACCGCGAATGGTGAATGGAAAGTCGGCCAGCAGCTCACCGTCGAGCTCTTCAAGGAGTACGAGCTCGTGGATGTCAGCGGCATCTCGGTTGGGAAAGGGTTCCAGGGCGGGATGAAGCGATGGCACTGGAGCGGCGGGCCGGAAACGCACGGCTCGATGTCGCACCGGGCGCCGGGCTCCATCGGTTCCACCACCACCCCGGGCCGCGTGTGGAAGGGGCATCACCTGCCGGGCCACATGGGGAGCGACAAAGTGACCGTCCAGAACCTGCGCCTCCTGAAGGTGGATCTGGAGCACAACCTGCTCTTGATTCAAGGCGCGATCCCCGGCGGGGAAAACGGCCTGGTGTTCATCACGAAATCCAAGAAGCGGCCCGAATTCATCAAGAAGCCGGTGGAGATCACCGTGGCGATCGAGGAAGACGAGACGCTGAGCAAGACCGCCAAGGCCGCGTCGAAGAAACTGAAACAGCCCAGCGCCGGAGCTCCGAAATAATCCATGAACGCGACCGTGTTTAATCTTGAAGGGAAGAAAGTCGGCCAGCTGACGCTGGGCGCGCTGTGGGACGGCCACGTAAACCTCGCGCTCCTTTCCCAGGCGGTGGCGATGTACCGCTCGAACCGGCGCGCCGGCACCGCGTCCACCAAGACGCGCGGCGATGTCTCCGGTGGCGGCAGGAAGCCCTGGAAGCAGAAGCATACCGGCCGCGCCCGCGCCGGATCGACCCGCTCGCCGCTGTGGCGCCACGGTGGCGTTGCGCTCGGGCCGCATCCGAAAAGTTTCTATTACCGCTTGCCGCAGACGATCCGCCGCAAGGCGCTGCTGGAGAGTCTCAAGGGCAAGCTGCGTGATGCCGAGCTGGTGATCATCGACCGGCTCGCGGCCGAGCAGCCGAAGACGAAGCCCTTTGCCCGGCTGGCGAAGACGTTTGAAGTCACCGGCCGCTCCGTGATCGTGTTGGACCAGGCGGGCGAGCCGCTCGTCAAGTCCCTGCGCAACCTGGCGCACTTTGAGCTGCGCGAGGCGGCCAACCTCAACGCCTTCGACGTGCTCAACGCGAAGAAGGTCCTGGTGAGCAAGGGCGCGTTTGAGCGCCTGGAGCAGCGGATCAAGGAGCCCCATGCGAACGGCGACTGAGATCGTGAAGCGCGTCCTACAGACCGAAAAAGCGGCGCGGCTGGCTTCCCGCGACCAGTACCTGCTGTCGGTGGCGCGCGACGCGAACAAAATTGAGATTCAGCAGGCGGTGGAAGAGCTGTTCAAGGTCAAGGTGACCAGCGTCAACACGCAGAATTGCCATGGCAAGTGGCGGCGGCTGTCGGTGCGCCGCGGCCAGCGGCCGGACTGGAAGAAAGCGTTCGTGACGCTCGAGAAGGGCCAGAAAATCGAGGTAGCCAAGTAAGGCCATGGGAATCAAGACGCATAAGCCCACAACCAGCACGATGCGGTATCAGATCACCTCGGATTTTGCCGAGCTGACCACCGACCGTCCCCACAAGCCGTTGCTCGAACCGATGCGCAAGACCGGCGGCCGCAACTCGCACGGCCATCTGACCAGCCGCTTCATGGGCGGCGGGCACAAGCAGATGTACCGCCGCATCGATTTCTACCGCCACGACAAGGTCGGGGTGAGCGCGAAGGTGCTGACGGTGGAGTACGATCCGAACCGTAGCGCGCGCATCTCGCTCGTGCAGTATGAGGACGGCGAGAAGCGCTACATCATCTGGCCGGACGGCCTGGCGGTCGGCGACACGATTGTCGCGGGCGACGAGGTGGAGATCAAAATCGGCAACGCGATGCCGCTACGACGCATCCCGCCCGGGCAGATGATCCACAACATCGAGCTGCAGAAGAACCGCGGCGCGCAGATCGTCCGCTCGGCCGGCTCGTGGGCGCTGATTCAAGCCAAGGAAGGGCCGCTCGCCCACATCAAGCTGCCGTCCGGCGAGATCCGGCTAGTGGATCAGGAGTGCTGGGCGACCATCGGCCAGGTCGGCAACAGCGACCACAAGTCCTTCGTCATTGGCAAAGCCGGCCGCTCGCGCTGGCTGGGGCGCAAGCCGCACGTGCGCGGTATTGCCATGAACCCGGTCGACCATCCGCACGGCGGTGGCGAAGGCAAGTCCGGGCAGGGCAACCCGCACCCGGTGTCGCCGTGGGGCTGGCACACGAAGGGCCGCAAGACCCGCAAGCCGAAGAAGTATTCGAACCGTTTCGTCGTCAAACGCCGAAAGTAAGGGGAGCTACGGATGGGACGTTCTACCGCAAAGGGCCCGTTTGTTGATGAGCCGCTGCAGCGCAAGGTGCACGTGGCGAACCAGACCAAAGACCGCAAGCCGATCAAGACCTGGTCGCGGCGCTCGACGGTCACCCCGGACTTCATTGGACTGAACTTCCTGGTGCATAACGGCAGGGCGTTCACGCCGGTGTACGTCACCGAGAACATGGTCGGCCACCGGCTGGGCGAGTTCGCGCCGACCCGGACCTTCCGCAAGCACGGCGGCGTGAAGAAAGAAGTCACCGGCCCCGGCGGCAAGCCGGCGGCCCCGGCAGGCGCTCCAGCTGCCGCCGCGCCCGCTGCTGAGGCGAAGAAATAATGCTCTCCAAGGCGATGGTGCGATACCTGCGCATGACCCCGCGCAAAGTGGGCTATGTGATCACCCCTTTGCGCCGGCGCACCGTGGCCGAGGCACTCGCGCTGCTCTCGACGACGAACCGCCGCGCGGCCAAACCGATCGCCAAGCTGATCGCCTCGGCGTTCGCGAACGCGCGTCAGCAGCACCCTGAGCTGCGCGAAGACGCGGTGCGCATCACGAAAATGGTTGCTGATGAAGGCCCGCGCTGGAAGCGGGGCCGGGCAGCAGCGTTCGGCCGCTCCAGCCGCATCCTCAAGCGGACGACGCACCTCACCGTCGAATTGGATCGAGTTTAAGGAGACTCATGGGACATAAGGTCAATCCTCAGTGTTTGCGGCTCTCGATCTCGCGGGAGTGGACGTCGCGCTGGTTCGCGCACGGCAAGAAGCAGTTCCGGCAGCAGCTGCACGAGGACCGCAAAGTCCGCGAGCTGCTGGAGAAGGAGCTGGCCTCGGCCGCGGTGGCGAAGATCGTTATCGAGCGCTCGGCCGAGAAGGTGCGCATCGCGATCCACACGGCCCGGCCCGGGATCCTGATTGGGCGGCGCGGCGAGAACATCCAGCGGCTGCAGGAGAAGGTCCAGAAGATCCTGGGAACGCAGCAGCAGCTGAAGATGGACTACGTCGAGATCCCCAACCCGGCGGTGGAAGCCAAGCTGATCGCGGATTCGCTGGCCTTCCAATTGCAAAAGCGCATCGCGTTCCGCCGGGCGATGAAGCGGGCGATCCAGCAAGCTATGGAGTCCAAGGAATGCAAAGGGATCAAGGTGGTCTGCGATGGCCGTCTGCAGGGCGCTGAAATGACCCGGCGCGAAGTGTACCGCGCAGGCACCGTGCCGCTGGGCACGCTGCGCGCCCGCGTGGAGTTCGGCATGTCCACCGCGCACACGACCGCCGGCTGCATCGGCACCAAGGTGTGGGTGTGCCGCGGCGACCTCATTTCACTGGAGAAGGCCAAGAACGCTCCACGCTCCCGGCCCTTGACGCAAAGTGTGGTGCCGGCAGAACCGGCCACGGCAGCCTAAGGACATCGAGCCATGCCACTCCTGCTTCCAAAGCGCATCAAATACCGTAAGGCGTTCCGCGGCAAGCGTCGCGGGGCGGCGAAGGGCGGCACCAGCCTGGCGTTCGGCGAATTCGGCCTGAAGGCGATGGAGAACGGCTGGGTCACTGCCGCGCAAATTGAAGCCTGCCGCGTGGCGATCAGCCGGTCCTTGAGCCGCGGCGGCAAGTCCTGGCTGCGGATTTTTCCAGACAAGCCCGTGACCACCCACGGCCAGGAAAAACCCATGGGCGCCGGCAAGGGCATGGTGGACCACTGGGTGGCTGTGGTGAAGCGCGGCCGGATCATTTTTGAGATCGATGGCATCCCGGAGATGCTCGTGAAGGACACCTTTCGGCTCGCGGCGAGCAAGCTACCGCTGCGCACCCGGCTGGTCAGCCGGCACGACCCGCTGTCCTAGGCGCTGCGATGGCAGAGACCTTACCGCGTCCGCAAACGCTCCGAGCCTCTTCGACCGCTGACTTGAACGAGCAGCTCGAGAAGCTGCGCAAGGAATTATGGGAGGCGCGCGTCAAGATCAAGGAAGGGTCGATGGCGCAAACGCACCGGGTGCCGCTGCTTCGGCGGCAGATCGCCCGCATTCAAACCGTCATGAACGAACAACGCAAGGGTTCGTAAGATGCCAGCAACCACTACGCAGCCGCCAGCCGCGCGGGACCAGCGCAAGATGCAGGTCGGGACCGTCGTGAGCAACAAGATGGCCAAAACGATCGTCGTGCGCGTCAACCGGCTGGTGCGCCACCCGAGCTACAACCGGGTGATCACCCGGGCGAGCCGGTTCAAGGCGCATGATGAAAAGAACGAGGCCCGCCCGGGCGACATCGTGCGCGTCATGGAAACCCGGCCGATTTCCAGGGATAAGCGATGGGTGCTCGTCGAGATCGTCCGCCGGGCCTCCGGTGCGCCGCCGGTGCCGGGCACGGAAGAGGACCAGTCGCGTCCGATCCACCGCAAGGCGGCTGCCGAGCCCAAGGAACCGGCATGATTCGCATGCGGACTCAGCTGGAGGTGGCTGATAACTCCGGCGTGAAGAAGGTCTGGATGATCGGCCTTATCGGCCGCGCCAACCGCTTGACCGCAAGCGTGGGCGATGTGATCTCGGGCAACGTCCGCGAGGCGAACCCCGAAGCGCTGGCGAAGAAGGGC
>PCVX01000023.1:5635-51964 GCA_002796105.1 Candidatus Omnitrophica bacterium CG11_big_fil_rev_8_21_14_0_20_63_9
GTCCGGTGCGTCGTGGTGCGCACGAGGGCTCCCATCCGCCGGTCCGATGGCACGACCCTGAAGTTTGATTCCAATGCGGTGGTCCTGATTGATACGCAAAACAGCCCGCGCGGCACCCGGGTGTTCGGCCCGGTGGCGCGGGAACTGCGCGAGCGGAAGTTCATGAAAATCATCTCGCTCGCCCCGGAAGTGGTGTGACGATGGCGCATGTGAAGAAGGGCGACACCGTCGTGGTGCTCAGCGGCAAAGACAAAGGCAAGAGCGGCAAGGTGCTGCAGGTCTGGCCGGACCGCGAGCGCGCGCTGGTGGAGCGCGTCAACCTGGTCAAACATTTTGAGCGCAAGTCGCAGCAAGCGCCTGCCGGCGGGATCGTCGAGCGGGAAGGCTCGCTGGCGCTCTCGAAGCTGGCGCTGATGTGCCCGCGCTGCCAGAAGCCCTCGCGCGTGGGATGGCTGGTGTCCGAGGGCGGCGACAAGCAGCGCATTTGCCGTCGCTGCAAGAGCACCGTGTGAGCGTGACGACGATGAGCCCGACGACAACCAAGGCACCGACGAACCACCTGCCGCGCATGCACGAGCGCTACCAGAAGGTGATCGTTCCGGCGCTGGCCAAGGAATTCCACAAGCGCCACCCGATGGCCGCGGCGCGGCTGCAGAAAATCGTGGTCAACATCGGCTGCGGCGAGGCGGCGCATGACGCGAAGATCCTGGAGGCGGCGCAGCGGGACCTGGGGTTGATCACAGGCCAGAAGCCGCTCGTGACGCGCGCGAAGAAGGCCATCTCGAACTTCAAGATCAAGGAAGGCGATGCGGTCGGCTGCAAAGTCACGCTGCGCCGCCGGCGGATGTACGAGTTCCTGGACCGGCTGGTCAGCATTGCGCTGCCGCGCATCCGCGATTTCCGCGGCCTGAACCCCAAAGGGTTCGATGAGGGCGGCAACTATAACTTCGGCTTGAAGGAGCACACGATTTTTCCTGAGATTCAGGAGCACGTCGCCACCGCCATTGGGATGGACATCGTGCTCGTCACGAACGCATCCTCCAAAGACGAGGCAATGGCGCTCCTCAAGGGGTTCGGGTTTCCGTTTGCAACGAAAGAACAACAACGAGCGTAATCGTGCATGGCCAGAAAAGCATGGCTTGAGCGCGCGAAGCGCCCTCCGAAATTTTCAACACGCAAGGTCAACCGCTGCGACCGCTGCGGGCGGCGCCGGGCGTTTTACCGGCGCTTCGGCTTGTGCCGGATGTGCTTCCGCGAGATGGCATGGCGGGGCGAGATCCCCGGGCTTGTGAAGGCCAGTTGGTAACGAGGTGCTAGATGGACCGAATCAGTGACGGCTTGACGAAAATCCGCAATGCGTCCCGGGCGAAGCATGCCACCGTTGAGGTGCGCTTCTCCCGGCTGATGACCGAGATGCTGGAGGTGCTCAAGCGCGAAGGGTACATTCGCACCTTCAAACCGGTGGGCGAAACGCCCGCCGACCGTTCGATGCGCGTGTACCTGAAGTACTCCCGGCGCACCCCGGCGATTTCGCAGCTCATCCGCGTCTCCAAGCCCGGTGAGCGGGCGTACCGCAAGGCGAGCGAGCTGCCGCGCGTCCTGGGCGGCTTGGGAGTCGCCATCGTGTCTACCTCGAAAGGCTTGATGACGGAGCGCGACGCCTATCAACAGCGCATCGGCGGCGAAGTGCTCTGCTACGTGTGGTGATCCTATGTCGAGAATCGGACGAGCGCCCATCGCGATTCCCTCCGGCGTCAAAGTGACGCAACAGGACAGCACCGTGCGCGTGGAAGGCCCCAAAGGGAAGCTCTCCTTCACGCTGCCGTCGCCGATCACCATAAAGCTCGACGGCCAGCAGGTGAAGGTCGAATGCCCTGAAGGATCTGAAGCTGGAGCGCTGCACGGCCTTTCGCGCGCGCTGCTGGCGAACATGGTGCAGGGGGTCACGAGCGGGTTCTCCAAAGAGATGGAAATCGTCGGCGTCGGCTACCGCGCGCAGCTGCAGGGCAAGCAGCTAGCACTCAGCGTCGGATTGACGCACCAGGTGATCATGCCCATTCCGGAAGGTCTCACGGTGGAAGTGCCCAAGCCGACGTCGGTCATTGTCAAAGGGGCGGACAAGCAGCAAGTCGGCCAATTCGCCGCCACGATGCGCCGCGCAGCACCCCCGGAGCCGTACAAGGGCAAGGGGATCAAGTACGCCGGCGAGGTGATCCGCCGCAAGGCGGGCAAGGCGGCGACGGGCGCCGGCGCCAAGGCTGGAGGCTGAGCCATGCCACGCATGAGCAAACGAGAAACCGGACGGCGGCAGCGCCACCAGCGGCTGCGCAAGAAAGTCGTGGGGCTTCCCGAGCGGCCGCGGTTGTCGGTGTTCCGGAGCCACAATCACCTGTACGTGCAGCTCATCAATGATCTGGAAGGCAAGACCTTGGGCGGCTGGTCGACCAAGGATGAGCGGTTGAAGCACCTCAAGCGGTTTGGGACCGTTGAGGCCGCCAAGGCGCTCGGCGAGCTGGTGGCGAAGGATACCGTGAAGCAGGGCGTGAGCCGCGTGGTCTTCGACCGCGGAGGCTACCTGTACCATGGCCGCGTGCAAGCCGTCGCTGAGGCGGTTCGAGCGGGCGGCGTGCAAGTCTAAAGGAGCGGAACACACAAGCGATGGCACGAAACGATCAGAGACGGGGAGGACCGAGGGACCAGGCGCAGGCCGACGGCTCGCAGCTGATGGAAAAGCTCATCAGCGTGAACCGTGTCGCCAAGGTCCACAAGGGCGGCAAGCGGCTCGCCTTTAACGCCCTGACCGTCGTGGGCGACGGCCGCGGCCGGGTCGGCATGGCGCTGGGCAAGGCGAATGAGACCGCGGATGCGATCCGCAAGGGATTCCTCCACGCGCAGCGCGGCATGATCACCGTCCCGCTGCGAGGCACGACGATCCCGCACGAAGTCATCGGACATTACGATGCCTCGCGCGTGCTGCTGAAGCCGGCCAGCCCGGGCACCGGCATCATCGCCGGCGGCTCGGTCCGCGCCGTGTGCGAAGCGGCCGGCATCCGGGACATCCTGACGAAGAGCTTGGGCTCCTGCAACGCCGTCAATTTGGCGAAAGCCACGCTCGACGGTCTGCAAGCCCTGGAGAGCGCCGACCAAGTTCGCGAGCGGCGCCGCATCGTGGTCGAGTGAGCGGATGGACGTGACGACGATTCCTCGCGTTCGTGGAGCGCGGCACCGCAAGAAGCGGGTCGGCCGCGGCATCGGCTCCGGGCACGGCAAGACGTCCACGCGCGGGCAGAAGGGACAGCGCGCCCGCACCGGGGAAGGTAAGCGGCCGGGGTTCGAGGGAGGGCGCAACCCGCTCATCCGCCGGATCCCGAAGCGCGGGTTCCGCCAAAAAGCCCGCGGCGGAGCGGTCCGCAGCCAGATCGTTAATCTCGACCAGCTTAACAGGTTCGACGATGGCCAGCGCATCAGCGCGCAGCAACTGGCCGAGGCGGGCATCATTACCCGCGCTGACCATCCGGTGAAGCTGCTGGGTGACGGGCAGCTCACCAAGAAAGTCACGATCATTGTCAATCGATCGAGCGAGGCGGCCAAGGCCAAGGTTGCGAAGGCCGGCGGGACTCTTGAGTTGTTGAAGACGTCGGGCTGAGCAGCGGCATGTTCCGGCTCTTCGGCGCGCTCATCAATGCATGGAGCATCCCGGAGCTTCGCCGCAAGCTGATCTTCACGCTCTCGATGCTCGCGATCTACGAGATCGGGGTCCTTGTCCCGATCCCCGGGATCAACGGGCGGGAGCTGGAGCGAATCTTTCGCAGCCTGACCGAATCGGGCGGCGGCGGGCTGTTGAACATGCTCGACATGTTCACGGGCAGCGCGCTCTCGCACGCGACGATCTTCGCGCTCGGGATCATGCCGTATATCAGCGCGACGATCATCGTCGAGACCTTGCTGGTCAACGCGATCCCAGCGCTGGAGAAGCTCCGCAAGGAGGGCATGGCCGGCTACCGCAAGCTGCACCAGTTTTCGCGCTATGCGACGGTGGCGCTGGCGGTGATCAACTCCTTCATGTACGCGATCCTGCTGGAGAATTTCAACCCGACCCAGCTGGGCGCCGCACAGATCGTGATGCATCCGGGGTTAGGCTTCCGGCTGTTGACGGTGCTCACGATGACGGGCGGCATGGCCTTCATCATGTGGCTGGCGGAGCAGATCACCGAGCGGGGCATCGGCAACGGCATGAGCTTGCTGATGACCGCCTCGATCGTCGGTCGGATCCCGCTGGCGATCCGGGATCTGTTCGTCAATCTAGGGCCGGCGCAGCAGTCGCCGTTGGAGCCGCTAAAACTCATCTTCATGGTGGCGTTTCTCATCGCGGTGGTGCTGGTCGTGATCTTCATCGAGCAGGGACAGCGCCGCATCCCGGTGCAGTACGCCCGGCGCGTGGTGGGGCGGCGGCTGATGCAGGGGCAAAGCACGTACTTGCCGCTGCGCGTCAACAGCAGCGGCGTGCTGCCGATCATCTTCGCGATCTCGGTGCTGTCGTTTCCGATCCAGGCGGCGAATTTCGTGCCGCAGCTGCGGGGCCTGATGGACGTGTTCTCCCGCACCTCGGTGGTGTTCTATATCATTTACGCGTTGCTGATTTTGCTCTTTACCATCTTTAGCGTCGGGTTGACCGCGACCCAGTTCCGCGAAGCGTCGGAGCAGATGAAAAAGTCCGGCGCGTTCATTCCGGGGATCCGGCCGGGCGACCCGACGACGGATTACCTGGCGAAAGTGCTCAGCCGGGTGACGCTGGTCGCGGCGGTGTATCTGATCGCCATCGCAATCCTGCCGGACCTGGTCATGGCGTGGCTGCGGCTCCCCGCCAGGGTCGCCGGGTTCTTCGGCGGCACGAGCTTATTGATCGTGGTGGGCGTGACGCTGGATACCATGAAGCAGATCGAGTCGCACCTGCTCATGCGGCATTACGAAGGGTTCTTCAAGTCCGGTCGGATCCGCGGCCGGCGGTAACGGCCGGCCATGCATATCGTGCTACTGGGTCCGCCCGGGGCCGGCAAAGGTTCTTTGGCATCGTTGTGCCATTCGCGGCTGGGCGTGCCGCATCTGTCCACGGGCGAAATCTTCCGCCGGGAGATCGCGCGCAAAAGCCCGCTGGGCCGGCGCGTGGCGCGCTACGTGACGAACGGGCGGCTGGTGCCCGATGCGCTGGTCGTCGAAGTGATGGCTTCGCATCTGCGGCAGCAGCCGCGGCGGCGCGGGTTCGTGCTCGACGGATTCCCGCGTACGCGCAGGCAAGCTGAAGGGCTCGCGCGCGTACTTGAGCGCTGGGGCAGGCCGCTGGATGGCGCGGTCTATTTGACTTCGCCGGAAGATCTGCTGGTCCGGCGGCTCTCAGGACGGCGCGTGTGCCCGCGCTGTGGCGCCAATTACCATCTGCGCACGATGCGGCCGAAGCGACTCGGGCTGTGCGATCAGTGCGGCACACCGCTCGTGACGCGCAAAGACGATCAACCGAGGACGATTCGCAAGCGCTTGGCGATCGACCGCAAGGCGTGCAAGCCGCTCATTGACTATTATCGGAAAGGCAAGCTGCTGTACCGCGTGAACGGCGCCGGGTATGTGGGAACGGTGTTCGTCCGCATGCGGAAGCTGTTCCGGCGCCAGGGCTGGTTGCGGCGCGGCCGCGCATGATCGAGCTGAAAACGCCCGCAGAAATCGAGCGGATGCGCCAGGCCGGGCGGGTGGTGGCTGAGCTCCTGGAAGCGCTCAGCGCCATGCTCAAGCCGGGCCTTCGGACGAAGGATCTGGATGAAGCGGCCCGCGCGTTTATCAAGTCGCACGGGGCGAAGCCGGCGTTTCTCGGCTACCGGGGATTTCCGGCCTGCGTCTGCGTGTCGGTGAACGAAGAGGTCGTGCACGGCATTCCCGGCGACCGCCAGCTGCGTGCCGGCGATCTTGTGAGCCTGGACGCTGGAGCGGTGGTCGAGGGATTCTACGCGGATGCCGCGGTGACGCGGTGGGTCGGCTCGGTGCCGGCGGCATCGCAGCGGCTGGTCGAAACGACCCGCCAGGCGCTCGAGGAAGGCATCGCGCAGGCGGTCGAAGGCAAGCGGCTGGCGGATATTTCTCAAGCGGTGCAGCGGGTGATCGAATCGGCAGGATTCGGCATCGTGCGGGAGTTTGTCGGGCACGGCATCGGGCGCGCGCTGCATGAAGATCCGCCGATCCCGAATTTTGTTCCGGTCGGCGTGAACCCACGGCTGCGCGCCGGCATGGTGCTGGCGATCGAGCCGATGGTAACGATGGGGCGGCATGAGGTGGAAGTGCTCTCGGACGGATGGACCGCGGTGACCAAGGACCGATCGCTTGCCGCGCATTGGGAGCACACCGTGGCGGTGACCAGCAGAGCCCCGGACATCCTCACACAGCTGCCGGACGCGTGAGAGGCAGCGCGGGCGCATGGCCAAAGAAGATTTGATCGAAGTTGAAGGCACGGTGGTTGAGGCGCTGCCCAACACCATGTTCCGGGTTGAAGTGCAGGCCGGCCATACGGTGCTGGCGCATCTGGGCGGCAAGCTGCGAAAGCATTACATCAGAATTCTGCCGGGCGATAAAGTGAAGCTGGAGTTGTCGCCGTACGATTTGACGCGGGGACGCATCACCTTTCGGGTGTCGTAATCACGATGAAAGTGCGAGCTTCTGTGAAACGCGTGTGCAGCAAGTGCAAGATCATCCGCCGACAACGGGTCGTGCGCGTGATTTGTTCGAATCCGAAACATAAGCAGCGGCAGGGATAACGACTCATGCCAAGAATTGTGGGAGTGGAAGTGCCCAAAGAGAAGCCCGTGGAGATTTCGCTGACGTATCTCTTCGGTGTGGGCCGCTCGCTAGCGCGCAACGTGATCAAACAGACGAACATCGATCCCCGCAAGCGGGCCAAAGATTTGACGGATGAAGAGGTCGGCCGGCTGAGCCAGGCGATCCAGGCGACGGCAAAGGTCGAAGGCGACTTGCGCCGGGAAATCACGGGCAACATCAAGCGATTGATCGATATCGGTTCGTACCGCGGCCTGCGGCACAAAAAAGGGCTGCCCGTGCGCGGACAGCGCAGCCGCACGAATGCCCGGAGCCGCAAAGGACCCCGACCTCGCGTGGGCGTGCGTAAGCGCACCCGCGTGGTCTCAGGGCCTGGGGGCCGTCCGGCATGACACCATTGAGCCAGCGAGGAGGCAGGACGTGAATGGCTGAAGGACAACCGAAAGACGTTCCACCGGCGGCACCCGCCCCGGTGAGTGCACCGGCGCCTGCGCCGGCGGTCGCACCAAAGGACGCGAAGGACGCAGCGAAGGACGGGAAGACTGCTCCGAAATCGCGCGGGAAAAAGAAGCTGCAGTCCACGCAGGGCATCGCGCATATCTTCGCGACCTTCAACAACACGATCGTGACCATCACCGATCGCGGCGGCAACGCCATCTGCTGGAGCACCGCGGGGGCGAGCGGCTATCACGGTTCCCGCAAGTCCACGCCGTATGCCGCCCAGGTCGCGGCGATGAACGCCGCGAAGAAGGCGATCGAAGCCGGCCTGAAGGAAGTGGAAGTGTTCGTCAAGGGGCCGGGCCAGGGCCGCGAGTCCGCGATCCGCGCGCTCTCGCAGGCCGGGCTATCCATCACGGCGATCAAGGACGTCACCCCGATTCCGCACAACGGGTGCCGTCCGCCGAAACGGAGACGGGTCTAATGGCGCGCTATACCGGACCGGCGTGCCGGCTGTGCCGGCGGGAGGGCATGAAGCTCTTCCTCAAGGGGACCAAGTGCTATACGGTGAAGTGCCCCGTGGAAAAGCGGGCGTTTCCCCCCGGGCAGCACGGGCAGCTGCGCGTGAAGCTCTCCGACTACGGCATCCAGCTGCGTGAGAAACAGAAGGTGAAGCGCATGTACGGCGTGCTGGAGCGGCAGTTTAAGCGGTACTTCACCCTGGCTCAAAAGGTCAAGGGTGTGACCGGCCAGCAGCTGCTGGAGATGCTCGAGCGGCGGTTGGACAACGTGCTGTACCGCACGGGGTTCGCGACCTCCCGCGATGAGGGCCGGATGATCGTGCGGCACCGGGGCGTGCAGGTGAACGGGCGCATCGTGGATATCCCCTCGTATTCCGTGAAAGTGGGCGACGTCGTGCAGATCGCCCCCTCGCGCAAAGGCCAAACGGCCCGCGTGAAGCAGAATTTGGAGCGGACGAAGGACCGCCCGGCTCCCGCATGGATCCAGGTCGACGTCGACCAGTTGAAGGGCCTGATCGTGCGCGCACCGCAAAAAGATGACATCGGCTTGCCCATCCAGGAACAGCTGATCGTTGAGTTGTATTCGAAGTAACCCGCGACGGAGGGAGATTGATGGGAACGCTGTGGCGTGATTTTGCGACCCCGAAAAAGCTGGTCTGCGACGAAGATTCGCTGACCGATACGTACGGCAAGTTCATGGCGGAGCCGTTCGAGCGGGGCTACGGCATGACGATCGGCAACGGACTGCGCCGGGTGCTGCTCTCCTCCATCGAGGGCGCGGCGGTCACGTCGCTGAAGATCGACGGCGTGCAGCACGAGTTCAGCGCCATCCCTGGGGTGCTGGAAGATATCACCCAGGTGGTGCTTAACGTGAAGCAGCTGGTGCTGCGCTCGCACTC
Organism: Candidatus Omnitrophica bacterium CG11_big_fil_rev_8_21_14_0_20_63_9; assembly: GCA_002796105.1. GTDB lineage: Bacteria > Omnitrophota > Gorgyraeia > Aquiviventales > Aquiviventaceae > 21-14-0-20-63-9. Next base: position 14,310 of record PCVX01000023.1, read on the forward strand.
CCGCCAGCCCAAGACGATCGTGATCGAAAAGGACAAAAAGGGCCCGGTAACCGCCGGCGACCTGCAGACCGACGAAACCGTCGAGGTCGTCAATCCGGACCTGCACTTGTGCACGCTCACCAAGGCCGGCAAGTTCCGGATGGAGCTGGAAGTCAGCCGGGGCCGCGGCTACGTGGCGGCGGATAAGCACAAGAAAGAGGGGCAACCCATCGGCATGATCCCGGTCGATGCGCTCTTTTCACCGGTGAAGCGCGTGAACTTCAGCGTCGAGGACACTCGCGTGGGACAGGTCACCGATTATGACCGCTTGAACCTGGAAGTGTGGACCAACGGCTCGATGAGCCCCAAGGACGCGCTGCTCTATGCGTCCAACATTCTGCAGCGGCACCTGGACCTGTTCGTGAACTACGGCAGCCTGCCGGAGGAGCCGGAAGACGAAGCGCCGGCCGCGGTCAATGAGGAGCTGCAAGAGAAGCTGAAGACCCCCATCGCGGAGCTTGAGCTGTCGGTGCGCTCAGCCAACTGTCTGCGGGAAGCCAAGATTCATACGATTTCCGAGCTGGTGGAGAAGAGCCCCCAGGAGCTGCTGAAATACCGCAACTTCGGCAAGAAGTCGCTGGCGGAAATTGAAGAGCTGCTCAAGGGCATGGGGTTGACGCTGGGCATGGCATCGGGCGCCGAGAGCGAAGCCGGCTCGACCGTCTAAGGACCAACGCGAATGCGACACGCAAAGGACAATCAACGTCTCTCGCTGCCGACCGAACACCGGCAGTTGATGTTGAACAATCTGATGAAGAGCCTGCTGGAGCATGGCCAAATCCGCACGACCTACGCGAAGGCGAAGCGGGCGCAGCGGATGGCGGACCGCCTGGTCACCTGGGGCAAGGACGGCAGCATCCATGCCCGGCGGCAGGCCTACCGCATCCTGCAGGACCGCACGCTGGTGAAGCAGCTGTTCAGCGATGTCGCGCCACGGTTCGTCGACATCTCAGGCGGCTACACCCGCGTGATGCGCCTGGGCGGCGTGCGGCTAGGCGACGGCGCTCAACTGGCCGTGCTGGCCTTCAGCCGCTTGCCGGCCACACAACCGGCCGTGACCCCTGGCACCAAACCGTCGCGCGCCCCTCAAGGCCCGACGGTGCCTGAAGCGCCTGAGTCCCAAAAAGCCGAAGAAGGCGAGAAGGGCAAGGGATTCTTCGAGGGTCTGCGAGGGTTGTGGACCCGCAAGAAGAAGGGGAGCGCGGCAGCCTAAGCTTCAGCTGGTCCGGCATGCTGCCTGTCAGCGCCGGACCGCTGGGCCACTCTCCTGCCCACACGCGTGACGCGCATGGCCACTCACCTCACCTCAAGCGGCATCGCCGAGCGGTTGCAGCATGTCGAGAGCTCGCCGACGCTGGCGCTGGCCGCGAAAGCGAAAGCGCTCGCGAAAGCCGGCAAGCCTATCGTCGACCTGACGGCCGGCGAGCCGGATTTTCCCACCCCCGAACCGGTCAAGCAGGCCGGCATCCAGGCCATCCAGAAGAACCAGACCCGCTACACGCCGGTCGCCGGCGTGCCTGAACTGCGCGCGGCGATCGCCACGACCCTGACGCAGCAACTGGGGGTCGCCTATCAGCCAAGCCAGGTGCTGGTTTCCTGCGGCGCGAAACATTCCCTGTACAATATCTTTCAGGCGCTGTGCAACCCGGGCGACGAGGTCGTCATCTTTGCCCCGTATTGGGTGAGCTACCCGCCGATGGTCTATCTGGCCGGCGGGACCCCGAAGATTATTTCCACGGATGAGGCCAACGGTTTCCTGCCGGAGCCTGACGCGCTGCGCCGGGCGCTGACACCGAAAACCAAGATTGTAGTGCTCAACAGCCCCAGCAACCCCACTGGGGCGGTCATCGACCGCGGGCGGCTCAAGGCCATCGCGGCGATTGCGCTTGAGCGGGACCTGATCCTCATCAGCGATGAGATTTACGACCGGCTGGTGTACCCTCCGGCGACGCATGTCTCCATCGTCACCGCTGAGCCGCGGGTGGCTGACCGGACCGTCGTGGTCAACGGCGTCTCGAAAACGTACAGTATGACCGGCTGGCGCATCGGCTATGCGGCAGGACCGCAACCGTGGATCGACGCCATGAGCGACATCCAAAGCCATTCCACCTCGAATCCGACGTCGATCAGCCAGTTGGCCGCGCTGGCCGCGCTGACCGGCGGCCAGGAGGCGGTGGCCGAGATGCGGACCGCGTTTGTGCAGCGCCGGGACCGGCTCGTCGCCGGCCTGAACCGTTTGCACGGGTTGCGCTGCGCGGTGCCGGGCGGAGCCTTCTACGCCTGGTGCAACGTGAGCGCTCTGGGCGCCTCGTCGGAGACGATCGCCGCGCGCTGGCTTGATGAGGCGCATCTGGCGGTCGTACCAGGGGAAGGGTTCGGCGCGCCAGGCTACATGCGCTTTAGTTTTGCCACGTCGCTTGAACACATCGACCAGGCGCTGAGACGCCTGGAGAAATGGATTGGACAACGCTAATGCATAAGGTGACCTTTATTCCAGGAGACGGCATCGGGCCGGAAGTCGCCTGGGCGGCCCGCCGTTGTCTGGATGCCACCGGGGTCTCATTCCACTGGGATGAGCGCATGGCCGGCGAGGGGGCGATCAAGGAGTTTAAGACGCCGCTGCCGGAGGAGACGCTGCAGTCCGTCCGGGACAACCGGATCGCGATCAAGGGGCCGATCACCACACCCATCGGCACCGGGTTCCGGTCGGTGAACGTGGCGCTGCGCAAGCAGCTCAACTTGTTTGCGTGCGTGCGGCCTTGCCGCACCTATGCCGGCGTGCGCAGCCCGTTTCAGAACGTCGATTTGATCATCGTCCGCGAAAATACGGAAGATCTCTACGCTGGCATCGAGTTCGCCACCGGCGAGCCGTACACGCAGCAGCTCATCAAGGAGCTGAAGGAGCATTCCAAGCAGCCGATCGCAGCGGATGCGGCGATCAGCATCAAGCCGATCTCGAAGAGCGCCAGCGAGCGGATCATCCGCTTCGCTTGCGAGTACGCGCTCTCGCACGGCCGAAAGAAAGTCACCGCGATCCACAAGGCGAACATTATGAAATTCACCGATGGGTTGTTCATGGAAACCGCCCGCCGGGTGGGCCGCGAGTACGATGGGCGCCTGGCCATGGAGGACCGGCTGGTGGACGCCACCTGCATGCAGCTGGTGCTCAAGCCGCAGGACTTCGACGTGCTGGTGCTGCCGAACCTCTACGGCGATATTTTGTCCGATTTGTGCGCGGGCCTGATCGGCGGCCTGGGCGTCGCGCCGGGCGCGAATATCGGTGACGGGATTGCGGTGTTCGAGGCGGTCCACGGCAGCGCGCCGAAGTACGCCGGCCTGAACAAGGTGAACCCGATCGCGATGATCCTCTCCGGCGTGATGATGCTGGACTATCTCGGAGAGCACGACGCCGCCCAGCGGCTGGACGGCGCGGTCGCGGCGGTCTTGCGCGAGGGGCGGCAGGTGACGTATGATTTGAAGCCCGAGCGCAACGATCCCAGCGCGGTGGGCACGAAGGAAATGGCGGAAGCCATCATCGAGAAGATGAAGACGGTGAAAGTGCGGGTGTAATGTACCGCTACCCGCGCTGGCTCAAACAATCGTTTTCCCCCGATGGCACCGCGGCGGAGGTGCGCAGCCTGATCGGCGGCCTGGGCCTGGCGACGGTCTGCGAAAGCGCACGATGCCCGAACCTCACGGAGTGCTGGTCGCTGCGGCAGCTCACGTTCATGATCCTCGGTGAGCGGTGCACGCGCAGCTGCCGGTTCTGCGCGGTGAGCCATGGCCGGCCGCAGGTGGTTGAACCGGATGAGCCGCTGCGGGTGGCGGAGGCGATCCACCGGCTGGGGTTGCGCCATGCGGTGATCACGTCGGTGGCGCGGGATGACCTGCGGGATGAGGGTGCTGGCCACTTCGTGGAGGTGATCCTGGCGGTGCGGCATCGCAACCCCGGCGTCACGGTGGAAGTGCTCGTGCCCGACTTCCATGGGCGCGAGGAGCTCATCCGGCGTGTGGTGCTTGAGGGCCGTCCCGAAGTGTTCGCGCACAACGTCGAGACGATTGAGCGGCTCTCGCCGCTGCTGCGGCCTCAAGCGTCGTACCGCCGATCGCTCGAGGTGTTGCGCACCGCCGCGGCGCTGGGCAGCGAGTGCCGCATCAAGTCCAGCCTGATGGTGGGCTTGGGCGAGCGCGAAGACGAGATGTTGCGGACCTTTGATGAGCTGGTGGGTGTTGGGGCGACCCATCTGACGATCGGGCAATACCTCCGGCCGGACACGGATCACCTGCCGGTCATGGAGTATGTCAGCCCGGAGCGGTTTCAACTGTATGAGCGCCTCGCCTATCGCAGCGGGTTTGTGTGGGTGACGGCCGGGCCGTTTGTCCGCAGCTCGTACCATGCGATTGATGCCATCCACGCCAACGCCAACAAGGACTGACACGCATGCCAGCACAGAAACTGTCCACGTCATCGATTAAGCGTGTGCAGCAACAGCTGCGCCAGCGCACGGAGCGGGAACAGCAGCGCAATAACAAACGGCTGTTCCATGAGGCCAACCGCCTGAAGCGGCTGCCGCTGTACTTGTTCACGATCTTGGATGAGCTCAAAGCTCAGGCGAAGGCCCGCGGGGTCGACGTCATCGATCTGGGCATGGGCAATCCGGACTTGCACCCTCCGGCGCACGTCGTCCGGGAGCTGGTCAAACAGGCGAAGAAACCGGAGAATCACCGGTATTCCCGCAAGGGCGGCGACGTGGAAACCAAGCTCTTGGAAACGATCGCGGCCTGGTACAAGCGCAAATTCGGCGTGGTGCTGGAGCCGGGGCAGGGAGAGGTGCTGCCGCTGATCGGCTCCAAGGAAGGCATTTCGCACCTGTCGTTCGCGTTCTTGAACCATGACGACATCGCGTTGGTGCCAAACCCGACGTATCCGGTGCACTTCAACGGGGTGGTCCTCGCCGGAGGCATCCTCTACAACCTGCCGATCAACGCGGAAGGCCACTATCTGCCGGACGTGCACGCGATTCCCCGCAGCGTGGTGCGGCAGTCGAAGATGCTCTTTTTGAGCTACCCGCACAACCCGACAACGGCTGTGGCGGATGTGAAGTTTTTCAAGGATGTGGTGACGTGGGCGAAGAAGCATCGCATCATGGTGATCCACGACTTCGCCTATTCGGATTTCGTGTTCGACGGACATCGGGCTCCCAGCATTCTCGAAGTGCCCGGGGCGAAAGAGGTCGCGATCGAGTTCCACACGCTTTCGAAGTCGTACAGCCTGCCCGGGCTGCGCTTCGGGTTCGCGGTGGGGAATCGCGACGTCCTCGCGTCCCTGGCGAAGATCAAGAGTTACATGGATTTCGGGCTCTTCCGCGCTATCCAATGGGCGGCCATCGAGGCGTTGGCCGGCCCGCAGGAGTACGTCCACCAGACGGTGGCGACGTACCACAAGCGGCGCAATCTCTTTTTGCCAGGACTCAAGCGGATCGGGTGGGATGTGCCCATGCCGAAAGGCACCTTTTATGTGTGGGCGAAGATCCCGCTCAAGTTCAGCGCGCTGACGTCGCTCGAATTCGCGACGCTCTTAGTGCAGGAAGCCGGGGTGGTGGTCTCGCCCGGCAGCGGATTCGGCGAATACGGGGAAGGCTTCATGCGTTTCGCGCTCGTGGAGCCCGAACCCAGGCTGCAAGAAGCGGTCAGGCGCATCGCGAGGGTCCTGCAGATGGCTGACTGAGCGGGTTCGCATGACGCGACCACGCACGACCACAGATTCCGCAGAGGCGCTCTGGTGGCTTCTGCGGAATTGTCTTCTTCCAGGAGCCGGGCGCTGATGGCCGGCCGGCGGATCCTGCTGATGTACATCACCACGAGCTCCGGCCATCACCGGGCGAGCTGCGCGATCGAGCAGACCATCAAGCGGCTTGATCCGGGGGCGACCGTCGTCGCGGTGGACGCCTTCCAATACACCAGCCGCTTCGTGCGCTCGGCGATCTCGCATTCGTATTTCTCGCTCATCCGCCACCAGCCCGACGTGTGGGAATATCTTTACGACAATCCCACCGTTCACCGCCGGGTTCAGCAGTTGCGGACGTTGCTGCATCGGTATCACGCCGGCAAGTTCAGGCAGCTGCTGGAGACGGTGCGTCCGGATGTCATCGCCTGCACGCAGGCCTACCCCTGCGGCGTCGTCGCCGACTTCAAGAAGCACTACAACTACCGCACGCCGCTCATCGGCGTGCTGACCGACTACGCCCCCCATCTGTACTGGTTCCATGACACCGTGGATGTGTACGTCGTGCCGTCGGAGCAGGTGAAGCAGCGCTTCATCACGCGGGGCGTTGAGTCACAGCGCGTACGGGTGTTCGGCATCCCCATTGACCCCCAGTTTACCGAACCTGTGGACCGGGACGCGGTGGCGCGGTCGCTGGGGCTCGATCCGGGCCGTCCCACCCTTTTGATCATGGGGGGAGGGGGCGGTTTTGGGCGCATCCGCGAGATCGTAACAAGCCTGGATAGCTTGCCGTACCCGTGCCAGCTGGTGGTCCTGCTGGGCACCAACCGGACGCTGCGCACATGGTTCCAGGCGCAGCATTTCCGGCACCGGGTCGTGCCGCTGGGCTATACCAGCGACGTGCATCGCCTGATGGAGGTCGCAACGATTCTGGTCAGCAAGCCCGGAGGGATGACCACTTCGGAAGCGTTGGCGAAACAACTGCCGCTGGTGATCGTCAATCCGATCCCCGGCCAGGAGGCGTACAATGCGCGCTTCTTGCTCTCGCAGGGCGCTGCCGTGCAGGCGGCATCGATCGACATGGTCCGCCAGACGGTGCGGGATCTCCTGGAGAACCCGGCCCAGCTTGAGGTCATGCGCAAGCGCGATGCGGAGCTCGCCCATCCAAACGCGGCGATCGATACCGCCAAGCTGCTCTTTGCGCTCGCCGACTATCATCAAGAACTCACAGAGTCGGAGGCGCGCTTGACCCGGGCGCCGGCATGAGCGTGGATTTTGCCCGGTGCTGGATCGCGCAGGCACTGAGCTGCGCCTTGCCGCCGCGCCAGGCGCTGGGGCTGGCGGAATGGCTCTCCGACCAGCAATGGCAACACTCGGCGGTTGACCGGGAAGCGGTGCGTTGGAACTTGTCGCGCGTGTGCGGCCAGGAGCTCTCAGGCGATTCGCCGCGCGTACGGGAAGTCTTCCGGAATTTCGGGCGGTACTTGTATGAGTTCTTCACGATGCACCGGGCCCAGCCGGCGCTGACTGTGGAGGGTCGGGAGCACCTGCAGGCCGCTCAGGCGCTGGGGCGCGGCGTGATCATCCTGACCGGGCATTTGGGCAACTGGGAGCTTGGAGCGGTGGTGCTGGCGCGCATGGGGCTGGGCATTTCGGCGGTGGCACTCACCCACGCGGATCCGAGGGTGAACCGGCTGTTTGACCGGCAGCGCCGGCGCTGCGGGGTCGAGGTGATTCCGCTGGGAGGCCAGGCGGCCAAGCAGAGCCTGCAATGCCTCAAGGCCGGACGGTTGCTTGGCGTGCTGGGGGATCGGGAGTTTCTCGACGGAGGACTGGAGGTCTCCATGGCCGGCGCGCGCACGCTGCTGCCGCGCGGGCCGGCGCTGCTGAGCGTGCGCAGCGGAGCCCCGGTCGTGCCCACGTTTTTGCTGCGCGAGGCTCCTGGGGCGTTTCGCCTTCGGTGCGAGGCACCGATTCATCCGGCGCGCGCCCAGGACACGGAGCGCTCAGTCGAGCAGCTGACCACCGCGTACGCCGGCGTGCTCGGGCGGTACGTGCAGCGCTATCCTGAACAGTGGCTGATGTTTCAACCCATCTTGAGGAATTGAGCGACATGGACAGTCGGTATTGCGTGATCATTCCGGCCTTCCAGGTGGCCAAGACGATCGGCGAGCTGGTCCGCGCCGTCAAGCACCAGGGGCTGACGGTTGTTGTCATCGATGACGGCTCGCACGATACCACCGCAGCGGTAGCCGCGGCGCACGGGGCGTTGGTCATCAGCCATTTGCGCAATCAGGGCAAAGGCCGGGCATTGCGGACCGGGTTCGAGTATGCGCTGCGCTCGCAGTTTGACGGCGTCGTCACCCTGGATGCGGACGGCCAGCACGATCCGGCTGAAATCACCCGGCTCATCCGCGCGGGGGAACAGCAGCACGCCGGCATCGTCGTGGGCAACCGGATGTCCAACGGCGCGCAGATGCCGACGAGCCGCCGTGCGACGAACCAGCTCATGTCCCGCATCGTCTCGGCGGTGGCGCGGCAGCCGATCCCGGACACCCAATCCGGATTTCGGGTGATCCGCAAGGAAGTGCTGCAGGACGTGTCATTGCGCGCCACGCGCTTCGATTTGGAAACGGAGCTGCTCCTGGCGGCCGCGATCAAGCGGTGGAAGATCGTTTCGGTGCCGATTCAGGCGATTTACGGCAGCCATGGCAGCCATATCCAGCCGGTGCGTGAAACGGTTCGATTCCTGGGGGTCATTCTCCGCTATCTGCTGCGGCCCCGGCGATGAGCCTGGAAGGGCAGCGGACGCAGATGGTGAAAGAGCAGCTGCAGGCGCGAGGCATCGTCAACCCCAGGGTGCTCGCGGCGTTTCGGCGCGTGCCGCGGCACGTGTTCGTGCCGCCGCAATTGGTCTCAGAGGCCTACACGGATCATCCGCTGCCGATTGGCGGGGGGCAGACGATCAGCCAGCCGTATATGGTCGCGCTCATGACCGAGCGATTGCGGCTGCAAGGCCATGAGCGCGTTTTGGAGATCGGCACCGGCTCCGGGTACCAGGCCGCGATCCTGGCGGAACTTGCTTTGGAGGTGTATTCCGTCGAGCGGCTTCCGGAGCTGCTGGCCGATGTCTCCGATCGGCTCTCCGGGCTGGGCTATCTCAATGTGCACTTGGCGGCGGCTAATGGGTCGCTGGGGTGGCCGGAGCGCGCGCCGTATGACGCGATCCTGGTCACCGCTGCGGTGCCGCGCGTGCCGCAGCCGCTCATCGAACAGCTGGCCGAGGGCGGGCGTATGGTCCTTCCTGTCGGTCCGGCGCAGGGGCAGGTGCTGATGGAAGTCCACAAGCGGGGCGGAACGGTCACCGAGCAGCCGCTGATCGGCTGTGTGTTCGTCCCCTTGATCGGGGAGTATGGATGGCCGGCGGGTGGGGAAGCGCCAGCACCATGAACGACCGCGTGTTTGCTATTTCGTTTGGCGCATCGCTGGGCCTGCACCTGATCCTGCTGCTGGGGCAGATCCTGTCGCTGCCGTGGTGGGACACGCCGCGGCCGATGCGGCCCATCGAGGTCGTGTACGAGTACGAGATTGTGCAGCAGGAACTGAAAGAGCTGCAGGAGCGCCACTCGAAGGCGGCGCGCGATCTGACCACCGCCCCGGCGTCGGCTCCGGGCCTGAGCGAGCGCACGCAGATCCGCATTCCGGACCGGCCGAGCCTGACCGTTGAGCAAACGGTTGCGGATCTCGCGCTCAACCGTTCCAGTGTGATCGATCTCACCAACCTCGTCGATGCCTCGCGGGGCGACCCGGTCCTGCTGAGCTATTTTGGCGCGATCCGCGAGCAGATCCAGCAGGCGGCCAACCACCGGCCATGGCTGACGGGCGAGACCGCGCAAGGGCTGGTGTACGTGTCGTTTATCCTCTCCTCCAGCGGCGCGGTGCAGGGGATCAGCATCGTGGCGGACCGATCGGTGTCCTCCGACCAGCTGAGAGATGTGGCGGTCAAGATCGTGAAGACCGCCGCCCCATTCCTCCCGTTTCCGCCCTCGATGACCGATCCGCAGAAAACCATCGTCGTGCCGTTGGAGTTCCTGCTGGGCTCCTAACCCTGTAATTGACAGCCGGTTGCCTCAGGCTTATAATACGCATTCACAGGTTACCCATGCCAAGAGTCGAAGTCCGAGACGATGAGTCACTCGAGAAGGCGCTGAGGCGCTTTAAGCGCATGCTTGAGCGTGAAGGCATCCTGAAGGCGCTCAAGGCGAAGAAGCACTACGAGAAGCCCAGCGAACGCAAGCGCCGCGAGTTGCGCCAGGCGATCAGCCGACGTGCTCGTAATAGCTAGCCCCGTCGAGCCTCATCCCCCCAGTCCAAGAACTGTTGCAAACCGAAAGGGTAGTGCCTATTCCGAGCCTTCGGTGTGCGCATCGCTCCTTCCGCCCGCTGCTTCCGTGGCTCGGCGCGTGTAGCCTGCTGCTCATGATGTCCCCAGCCCCAGGACTTGCCACCGCGCCAACGCAACGCTCCGGTGTCCGGCAGCTCATCCTCGACAACGGCCTGCATGCCGTCTGGGAAGCGGATGGGCGCCAGCCGCTCGTCGCGATCGAGGCCCGCATCAAGGGCGGGCTGCGCGGCGAAGGCCGCTACGTGGGCAGCGGCATCACGCACTTCATCGAGCATATGCTCTTCAAGGGCACCACGTCGCGCGCCCCCGGCACGATCGAGCAGGAGATCCGCCGCTACGGGGGCACGATCAACGCGTTCACCTCCTTTGACGTGACCGGCGTGTCGCTGTTCGTCGAGGCGCGCTACCTGCCGCAGGCGCTGGATCTGCTGGCGGACATCCTGCAGCACGCGGTCTTCGACCCCAAGGAATTCGAGAAAGAGCGCGCCGTCATCATCTCCGAAATGCACATGAACCTGGATGACCCGGACCGGCGCATCCACTATGTGTTCTGGGGCCGGCATCTGCTCGAGCATCCGTATCGGCATCCGGTCATCGGCTACCAGCCGGTGTTCGAGCGGCTGACGGTGAAAGATCTCTCCGACTTCTACGCGGCGCAGTACCATCCGCAGAACGTCACACTGGCGATCGCCGGCGATGTGGACGGCGCGGACGTCCCGCAACTGCTGGAGAAGACCTTCGGCGCGTGGCCGCGCGGCCCGGTCGATCCGTCGCAGCTGCTGGTACCCTTGGAGCCGCCCAGTGCGAGCGCGAAGGAGCAGGCCATCGAGCTGCCGGTGCAGACCGCGTACGTGCTCCTGGGATTTTCCTCGGTGCGGCTCGCCGACCCGCAGCTCTACGCGCTGGATGTGCTGGCGAACATTCTTGGCGATGGGCGCAGCTCGCGGTTGTATGAGGGGATCGTCCGCCAGCGGCGCCTGGCGCATTCCATTGCATCGTGGGACTACACGCCCTACGATCCCGGGGTCTTCGCGATCCATTTCCGCACCGACCCGGAGCGCATCGACGCGGCCACGCAGGCGATCCTGCAGCTGATCGATGAGGTGAAGCAGCGCGGCGTGACGGACGCGGAGCTGCGCAAGGCGAAGCGCTCGGTGGCCGCAGGCTATCTGTTCGGGCTGCAGACGGTGGAGGCGAAGGCGTCGGATTTGGCGAATTCGCTGGCCTCGACCGGCGACCCGCTGTTCTCCCGCCAGTACGTCACCGGCGTCGAACAGGTGACGAAAGAGCAGGTGCAGGCGGTGGCCCAGAAATTCCTCGATGCATCCAAGATGACCAGGGCGATCATCCGCCCGGTCGCCGCCGCGCAAGCCGCGCCCGCGGCGCCGGAGTCGGCCGGCTTGTCGATGGTGAAAACCGCGCTGCCCAACGGTGCTGCGGTGATTGTCGGCGTCGATCGGGCGCTGCCCATCGCGGCGATCACGGTGGCCTTTCACGGCGGCGTGCGGGTGGAAACCGACGAGACGCAAGGACTCTCTAACTTGGTGGCCCAGCTGCTGACGAAGGGCACGGCGCGCAAGAGCGCGTCGGAGATCGCGCTTCAGGTGGAGTCGCTCGGCGGCCACCTGGAAGCGTTCAGCGGCCGGGACGGGTTCGGCATTGTGCTGCAGGTCTTGGCGCAGGACGTGCCTGACGGGTTGGCGCTGGCGCAGGAGCTCATCACGCAGTCGACGTTTTCGAACGACGAGCTGACCATCCAGCGGCAGCTGATCGCCAACCAGCTGCAAGCACAGGAAGACGAAGTGTTCGATGTGGGCGGCCGATTGCTGCGCCGCACGCTCTTCGCCCAGCATCCGTATCGTTTCCATCCGCTCGGACACCGCGACACCATCGGCACGCTGAGCCGGGCGCAGTGCCTGGAGTTTGCCAAGCGCTGGATCGTGCCCTCGAACATGGTCGTGTCCGTGGTCGGGGATGTTTCGCAGGAAGCGGTCGAAGCCAAGGTGCGCAAGCTCTTCGGATCCGGCACGCCGGCTTCTTCGCCATGGCCGTCCGCGATGCCGGCAGGGGTGCTGGACGGGGTCCGCGAAGCCTCTCAAGTGGTGGACAAAGAACAAGCGGTGATCATGTTCGGGTTCCTCGGCAGCGCGCATGCTGCCCCGGACCGCGACGCGCTGGACGTGCTGACCGCGGTGCTCTCCGGCATGGCCGGACGGCTGTTTCAGAGCGTGCGCGAGCAGTACGGCCTCTCGTACACGCTGGGTGCCAGCCACGTGCCGGGATGGGACCGCGGGCTGCTGCTGGTGTATGCGGCGACACGGCCGCAGGAGCAGGCGCGTGTGCTGCAGGTCATGCAAGAGCAGCTGCAGCTGGTGGTCGAGGCGGGGGTGACCGACGAGGAAGTCGAGCAAGCCAAGCGCTATCTAATCGGCCAGCACCGGATGGACCTCCAGTCCGTCGTGGGACTATCCCGTCAATCGGCGTTGGATGAGCTCTACGGGCTGGGGTACGACGCGTGGACGACGTATGAATCGCGCATCAACGCCATCACGCCGTCGCGCGTGCATGAGGCGGCGCGGCAATACCTGACGATGAACCAACGGGCGCAAGTCACCGTGGGCCCGAACGGCCACCAATGACAGTCACATCGTTGGACAATCCGAGATCCGAGATCCGAGATCCGAGATAGCAAATGGTCGTTCCGGTTATCAGGCGGCCGTCAGTTGCAGGATACTTTTACCCAGCGGATCGCGCAGCATTGGCGGCCGCTATTCGCCAAGCGCTTCCCGCCAAGACGGAAACCATTGCCGCTACCGCGGTCCTGGTGCCCCACGGCGGTTGGGCGCAGACCAGCGCGGTGATGGCCGAGACGTTGGGACGAATCGAGATCCCCAAGCGCTGCCTCCTACTGGGCGCCTCTCACACGGGAACCCGCGCGCACTGGAGCGTGATGTCGGCAGGCGCATACGAGACGCCGCTTGGCGAGGTGTCGATCGATGAGCAGGCGGTTGATGCGCTGCGGCGCGCATGCCCCCAGTTGCAAGTGGACGACGAGGCTCATGTTGGCGAGCACTCTCTCGAGGTGGTGCTGCCGTGGCTGCAAACCCTTGGGCGCGCCGAGTTGCAGGTCGTTCCGGTAGTGGCAGGCAGCCTCGATGCCGCCTCGCTTGGCGTGATGGCGGATGGCATCGCCGGGGTGTTGCGGCACTCCACGGGGTCCACGCTGATCATCATGAGCTCAGACCTCTCACATTACCTGGCGCAGGAGCGGGCGCGCGCAGAGGATGAATCGCTGCTCGCGTGCATCGCTCGGCTGGACGGCGCCGGGTTGTTGAGCCAGGTGGACGCGCGACAGCTGGTCATGTGCGGAGACGGCGCGGTGGCTTGCGGATTGGAGGTTGCGGCTCGGCTTGGCGCCGGGCGCGCGGTCCAGGTAGCCTATCGCACGAGCGCTGAAACGGGCGGAGATCCTCAGGCAGTCATCGGGTACGCAGGCGTGATCATTCACCACTAAAGGATAGGGAATGGCAGAGCCGATCAAGAAGAAAGTTGATGAGTCATGGAAGGAGCAGGCCGAGCGGGAAAAGCAGGCTGTCGTCGGAGCGCAACCCGGCCCAGGCGTTGCAGCTGGTCCAGCGCCCGCTCCTGCAGCCGAAGGCCAGCCGACGGCCGGTCCCAGTGCTGCGTCGGCAGCGGATGAGGTGCCGCAGGCGCGATTCGATATGTTCATTTCGGGATTGGCCATGGAAGCGCTCATTGCGCTGGGGGACATGGCGCATCCGGTGACGCGCAAGCAGTCGCTGAACCTCCCCCATGCCAAATACCTCATCGACTTGCTCGGCGTGATGGAAGAGAAGACCAAAGGCAACCTGGCGGTGGATGAGGAGCGCCTCTTGAAGGACGCGCTGTACCAGCTGCGCATGCGCTACCTGGGTAAGGGGGGCACCTAATCTCCATGTGGGGCCTTGTGGCGGTCCTCATCCTGTTGGTGGCGGGCGTTCTTTTCCTGCTGACTCGCCGCAACGTCCATCCTGATGGCGCCGCCGTCGCCGTGCTTCGGGAGCAGCTGGAGAAAGCCGATAAGGACTTTGTTCTCTTGCGTGAGCAGCTACGGCAAGAGCAGGAGCGCCGCGTGACCGCGGAAACGCGGTTGGCCGAAGCCGTCAAGAATATCGAAGAGCAGCGGCAGCTGCTTGGCGAGACCGAACAGCGCTTGCGCGAAGCATTTGTCGCGCTCTCCAGCGAGGCGTTAAGCGAGAACAACCAGGCGTTTCTCATGCTCGCGAAGCAGTCATTCGAGAAGGTCATGGTGGAGACCCGCGGGGAGTTCGGCCAGCGGGAAAAGGCGATCAAGGGCATTGTCGATCCGCTGGCCAAGGCGCTGGATGACCTTCGCGATCAGGTCGGGCTCTTTGAACAGAGCCGGTCCAAGGATCAGGGGGCGCTTCAAGAGCATTTAAGGCTGTTAACCCAGGCCGAGCAGGAGCTGCGCAACCAGACTGAGCATCTCGTGACGGCGCTGCAGACGCCCAACGTGGGCGGCCAATGGGGTGAAATGACGCTGCGGCGCGTCGTGGAGCTGGCTGGCATGTCGGACCATTGCGATTTCACCGAGCAGGTTTCCATTATGGCAGAAGGCGCGGTCCGCCTGCGTCCGGATGTGGTCGTCAACCTGCCGGGCGGGCGATGCGTGGTCGTGGATGCAAAGACCTCGCTGTCTGCGTACCTGACGGCGGTTGAGGCGAAGACCGAGGAGGAACGAGAGAGCGCCCTCAAGCTTCACGCTGAGCAGCTGCGCCAGCATCTACGGGAACTGTCCTCCAAGGAATACTGGGGGCAGTTTCGGACCTCGCCGGAGTTTGTGGTGATGTTCATTCCCGGCGAATCCTTCTTCAGCGCGGCGATGAAGTATGACCGGTCGCTCCTGGAAGATGGGATGGGCAACCAGGTGGTGTTAGCGTCGCCTGCAACACTCATCGCTTTGTTGAAAGCGGTGGCTTTTGGGTGGCGGCAGGAGCAGTTTGCCCGCAGCGCGCAAGTCGTGGCTGACCTTGGCCGGGAGATCTACAGCCGGTTCTTGACGTACCTGGAGCATGTCCGGCGCATGGGCAGCAGCCTGGGCCAATCGGTTCAATCGTACAATCAGATGGTCGGCTCGCTGGAAACGCGCGTGCTGCCCGGGCTGAGGCGGTTCCGCGAGCTGGGGGCTACCGGGGAGAAGGAAATCGGTCCGGCCGAACCCGTAGAACAGCTGCCGCGAGAGGTCAGCATCCGAGAACAGATCTCATCCCACGTGGAGGGGTCATGATTGATCCGAAGCTGTTGGAGATCCTGGCATGCCCGGTGTGCAAGACCGAGGTGAAGCTGCAAGGGGATCGATTAGTCTGCGTGCAATGCGGCCGCCGCTACCCCATCCGTGACGGTATTCCCGTCATGCTGGTGGAAGAGGCGGAACAACCCCCGAAAGCCTAAGCGATGGCCAAGCAGATTCTGGTCGTTCACGGGCCGAACTTGCAGTTGCTGGGGTCCCGCCAGCCCTCGGTCTACGGCACCGCGAACCTGGCGACCATCAACCAGGACTTGAAGCGCCTGGCCACGCAAGAAGGCGCGATCCTGACCTTTGTGCAATCGAACCATGAGGGTGAGATCGTGGAGCGCATCGGGGCGGCAAAAGGGCGCTACGACGGCCTCCTGATCAACCCGGCTGCGTACACCCACACCAGCGTGGCGATCCGCGACGCGGTGGAAGGGGCCGGCGTGCCGGCTGTGGAAGTCCATCTCTCCAACATCTATGCGCGCGAGCCGTTCCGGCAGCACTCGCTTATCGCGCCGGTGTGCCGCGGCCAGATCGCAGGGTTCGGGGCGGCCAGCTACCGCTTGGGCCTGCTCGCCTTGCTGGGCCTGCTGGCATCGGAAGCGGCAGCGCCATCCGGCGTGTCCGACCACCGCCCAGCACCCTCGAGCCGGAAAACCCGCCGGCCGGCGTCTAAGCGGCGCCGCCGGTAAGCGTCAAACCGGCGCCTCCGGGCGGGGATTGACCTGGGCGCCGTTCACCCGTAGAATACCTGCTTCTGCCTACGCACGTTACTGCTGATGCTTGAACCACCAGGAGTTAGCGCGTGATTTCAACGACTGAATTCAAGAGCGGAGAGACGCTGGTCATTGACGGCAATCTCTGGGTCATTGTGGAGTTCCAGCACGTCAAGCCCGGCAAGGGCGGGGCGTTCGTGCGCACCAAGCTGCGCCGTCTGCGGGACGATTCCGTGATCGAGCGCACCTTCCGGGCCGGAGAGAAGTTCCAGGAAGCCTATATCGAGAAGCACTCCCTCCAGTACCTTTACCGGACCGCAGACACGTTCCATCTGATGAATACCACCAGCTATGAAGAGGTCGAAGTGCCCGCTGAGGTGATCGGCAAAGCGGCCGGCTTCCTGAAGGAGAATATGGAGCTGGAAGGCCAGTTTCATAATGGCCAGCTCATCGGCATCCAGCCGCCGATGTTCGTGGATGTGCGCATCTCGTCCACTGAGCCGGGCTTGCGGGGGGATACCTCCAAAGGCGGCATGAAGCCGGCGACCTTGGAGACGGGAGCTACCATCCAGGTACCGCTCTTCATTGACACAGGAGAACTCATTCGGGTCGACACCAGAACCAGTTCGTACGTGTCTCGCGTCTAACACATCCCCACGGCGAGACCAGGGGGAGGGGCATGGAAAAGCGGTTGAAGTCGTCCGAACGGGAAGCGTTCCGGCTGATCGAAGAAATGCTCCAGCTCATGGAGAGCCGCGGCCTGGTCGAGCTGGAAATGGAGCACCAGGGGCTGCGTATCCGCCTGAAGAAGGCCTCCAGCAGCCCAGCCCCCCAAGTCGTCGAATACATCGCCGGCCTCCCCCAACCCGCCGCCTCGGCCGCCGCCAAAGCGGCCGCCGCTGAGGAAAGCCATCGCATCGTCATCAAATCGCCCATGGTGGGCACCTTCTACCGGTCTCCCGCTCCGGATGCGCCGCCGTTCGTCGAAGTCGGCCAGGACCTCGACAACGGGCAGGTCGTGTGCATCATCGAGGCGATGAAGCTCATGAATGAGATCAAAGCGGAAGTGGATGGGCGCATCTCGGAAATTCTGGTTGAGAACGGGTCGCCGGTCGAGTTCGGGCAGCCGCTGTTCGTCGTCGAGCCCCGCTAACCTCCTCGCATGTATGGCGCATGTTCTCAAAAATCCTGATCGCCAATCGCGGAGAGATCGCCGTCCGGGTCATCCGGGCGTGCAAGGAGATGAACATCCGGACGGTCGCGGTCTATTCGGAAGCGGACCGCAACAGCCTGCACGTCCGGTTGGCCGATGAAGCGGTCTGCATCGGCGGTCCGAAGGCTGAGCAAAGCTACCTAAACATCCCCTCGATCATCAGCGCCGCGGAAATCGCGGACGTTGACGGCATCCATCCCGGCTACGGGTTCCTCTCGCAAAACGCCCATTTCGCCGAGATCTGCGAGTCCTGCAACATCACCTTCATCGGCCCCACGGCGCAGTCCATCCGCCTCATGGGCGATAAGATCGCCGCGAAGGATCTCATGCGCAAGACCGGCATCCCGATCATTCCCGGCAGCATGTCGGCGGTGCGCAATAAAGAGGATGCGCTGAAAACCGCGCGCCGCATCAATTATCCGGTGATCGTCAAGGCGGCGGCCGGGGGCGGCGGGCGCGGTATGCGCGTGTGCCATAACGACGTGCGGCTTATCAGCGCGCTCATGACCTGCCAGGCCGAGGCCGAGGCGAGCTTCGGCAACAGCGATGTATTTGTCGAAAAGTATCTGGAGGAGCCGCGGCATATCGAATTCCAGATTATGGCGGACCGGGCCGGGCACACCATCCATCTCGGCGAGCGCGACTGCACGATCCAGCGCCGCCACCAGAAGCTGATCGAGGAGTCGCCGTCGCCGGTCGTGGATGTCAAACTACGTCGTAAGATGGGCGAGCTTGCGGTGCGCGCGGCCAAGGCGGCCAATTACACGTCTGCGGGGACCGTTGAGTTTCTGCTCGATAAGGACGGCTCCTTCTACTTTATCGAGATGAATACCCGCATCCAGGTGGAGCACCCGGTGACCGAGATGGTGACCGGCCTGGACCTGATCAGGGAGCAAATCCGCATGGCTGCCGGCGAATCGTTGGGCATGAAGCAGGATGACGTCCGGCTCGATGGCTGGGCGATCGAATGCCGCGTCAACGCGGAGGACCCGGCCAACGGGTTCTCGCCGTGCCCGGGACGCATCGCCTCCTACCACGAGCCAGGCGGCCGGGGGGTGCGGGTCGATACGCACATCTTTGCCGGATACGAGGTGCCGCCATATTATGACTCGCTCTTGGCGAAGCTCATCACGACCGGCGAGACGCGGCAGGAAGCCATCCGGGTGATGCAGCGGGCGCTGGATGAGTTCTTCATCGAGCCGCTGCGCACGACGATCCCGCTCCACAAGCAGATCTTCAGCGATCCGACGTTCTGGCGCGGCCAAATCGCGACCGATTACATCGATCGGCAACTCCAACAACAAACAGGGGAGACGGAATGAGCGCAGTGAAGACGCTTGGCGTGCTGACCGGGGGCGGAGACTGTCCCGGTTTGAACCCGGTGATCCGCGCGGTGACTCGGCGGGCGATCCAGGCCGGTATGCAGGTCATCGGCATCCGCAACGGCTGGAAAGGGCTGATTGTCGGCGATACCGTGCCGCTGGACCTCCAGTCCGTGTCGGGCATCCTGCCAAAGGGCGGCACGATTTTGGGCACGTCCCGCACGAACCCCTACAAGAAGCCGGAAGACCTCAAGAAGCTGCTGGAGACGTACAAGCGGTTGGAGTTCGATGCGCTCATCCCGATTGGGGGCGAAGACACGCTGGGGGTTGCCACGAAGCTGGTGAAAGAGGGCATCAAGCTCGTCGGGGTGCCCAAGACGATCGATAACGATCTTTCGGCGACCGATTTCACCTTCGGCTTCGACACCGCCGTGAACATTGCCATGGAAGCGATCGACCGGCTGCACACGACCGCGGAAAGCCACCACCGGATCATGGTGGCCGAGGTGATGGGCCGCCATGCCGGCTGGATCGCGACCTACGCCGGCATCGCCGGCGGCGCGGATGTGATCCTCATCCCGGAAGAGCCGATCGACATCAACGCGGTGTGCGACATTATCAAGAAACGCCACCAGCGCGGCAAGGACTTCAGCATCATCGTGGTGGCGGAAGGGGCGAAATTCGGCGATAAGGACCTGACCGCGACTGAAAAGCTGGATGAGTTCGGCCACGTGCGCCTCGGAGGCATCGGCGATGCGCTCGGCAAGCTCGTCGAGCAGCGCACCGGTTTTGAAACACGCGTGACGGTGCTGGGTCATATCCAGCGGGGTGGGAGCCCGACCGCGTTCGACCGCGTGCTGGGCACGCGCTTTGGCATCAAGGCGGTGGAGCTCGTGCTGGAGGGCCAGTTCGGCCAAATGGTGAGTTTGCAGGGGAATTTGATCATCGGCGTGCCGATCGAGCTGGGGACCGGCAAGCTGAAAACCGTGGACGCCGATTTGTACCGGCTGGCGAAGATCTTCTTCGGATGACGATGCCTTCAGCCGACCGCACGGTAGCCGCCATTACCGCCGATCTCCAGGAAACCGCCCGGTTGCACACGCAGCTTTCCGGGGCTGTCCTTGAGCAGGTCGCCAAGGCGGCTCTGCTGATGACGGAGGCGCTTCGCACCGGGCGCAAGATCATCTGGTTCGGCAACGGTGGTTCGGCGACGCAAAGCCAGCACATGGCCGGGGAGTTCGTCGGTCGTTTCCGCAAAGAGCGCCGCTCGCTGGCTTCGATCTCGTTGACGGAGAATATGGCGAGCGTGACCGCGATCGGCAACGATTACGCGTACGATCAGATTTTCTCGCGGCAGCTCGAAGGGTTGGCCCAGGCCGGCGACGTGGCGGTCGGGCTGTCGACTTCGGGCAACTCGCCCAACGTCGTGCTGGCTCTGGAGAAGTCCAAGACGCTGTCGGTCAAAACGATCGGGATGACCGGAGGCTCCGGAGGCAAGATGGCCGCGTTGTGCGACGTGTCGATTTGCGTCCCCTCCACCATCACCGCGCGCATCCAGGAAGTGCACCTCACCATCGGCCACATCCTCTGCGGACTGGTTGAAGATGCGCTCCTCAGCTCCCCCTCGCGCTGACACCAAGATCAAGTCAGCCGCCGCGCTGATCCCGCTGCTGCGCAAGGCGCAGCGCCGCGGCCGCCGCGTGGTCTTCACCAATGGCTGTTTTGATCTGCTCCATGCCGGGCACGTGACGCTGCTGGAGCGTTCCCGTCGCCTGGGCAACCTGCTCGTCGTCGGCATCAACAGCGACCATTCTGTCCGGGCGATCAAAGGACCCAGCCGGCCGATCGTCGCCCAGCGTCAGCGCGCGCTGGTGCTGGCCGGCTTGGCCAGCGTGGATTTCGTGACCGTCTTCGATGCGCCCACCCCCCAGCGCCTCATCCAACAGTTGCGGCCGGACGTTTTGGTCAAAGGCGCGGACTGGGGCGCGGGCCAGATCGTCGGGCGCGAGATGGTTGAGCGCTTCGGCGGCCGGGTCGTGCGCGTGCCGCTCGTGAAGGGCTTGTCGACCTCACAGCTGGTTGAGCGCATCCGCTCCTTATGAGCCGCCGCAGCGTGGTGCGGCTGATCGACGCCAACGCCAATCGGGCGCTTGAAGGGCTGCGGGTCTGCGAAGACGTCGTCCGGTTCCATCTGGAGCACCAACGGCTGTATCAGCGGCTGCGACGACTGCGCCATGCCACTGCCAGGGCGGTCCACGCGCTTCCGGTGACGGCTCGCGAGCTTGTCGGTGCGCGGGATAGCCGGCATGACCTGGGCCGCGCGGCGAGTGCCAGCCGGATCCGGTCGCTTGAACATGCGCTGGTCATCAACCTGCAGCGGGCCAAGGAGGCGCTCCGGGTGCTTGAAGAGTGCGCCCGGCTCCTGGCGCCGCGGTCTGCCAGAATCTTTCAGCGCTTACGATTTGAGGTCTATGATGTCGAACAGGCGATCTTGCTCCACGTGGCGGCTCTACGCCATCGTTGACCGGGCAGCTCTTGGGTCTCGAGATCCGGTGGAAACCGCCCTGGCTGCGTCGCGGGGCGGAGCCGATGTCATCCAACTTCGGGACAAATCCGGCACCGCACGGTGGCTGATGGAGACCGCGGCCATGCTGCTGCCGCAGCTGCGCCGGCTGGGCGTCCCGCTCATGATCAATGACCGGATCGACATTGTTCAACTCGTGGGCGCGGATGGCGTGCACCTGGGCCAGGAGGATCTGCCGGTTGCGCAGGCCCGCAAGCTGCTGGGGCCGAGTCGCCTGATCGGCAAGTCCACCCATAGCCTGGAGCAAGCCTTGAGCGCGGCCTCCGAGCCGGTGGATTACCTGGCTGTCGGACCGATTTTTGCAACCCCGACCAAGCCGGACTACGGCAGCGTGGGGTTGGAGCTCATCGGCAGCGTGGCAGGACGAGTGAACCATTCGGTGGTCTGCATCGGCGGCATCGAGGAAGGCAATGTGCAGGCTGTCCGGCAAGCGGGCGGACGTTGCGTGGCGGTCGTCCGCGCCATTTGTGCGGCTGCGGATCCTGAACAGGCCGCTCGCACCTTGAAGCGCCACCTGACACAATCCCGTCGCACAACCACGAAAGCCACCGTATAATAGGGTTTTTGAGGTATTCCTTGAAAATCTTGGATGCGATGCGGGTATAGCACAATGGTAGTGCACTAGCTTCCCAAGCTAGCCACGCGGGTTCGATTCCCGCTACCCGCTCTCTTAACTTATGCAGCTGCGAGCCCTTGCCATTGTGTTAGCCGTCGTTGCCTGCGGGTGTTCCACTCCCCCCGAGCAACCCGCCGCCCCCTCCCGCCAAGCGATCCCAGCCTTGCAGGGGTCGTATCATCAGGTACGACGAGGCGAAACGCTCTGGCGCATCGCCCACTCCTATGGCATCGATGTGGCGACGTTGGCGCGTGTCAACCAGCTCCCCAACACGACCGAGCTTGCGGTGGGGCAGCAGCTGTTCATTCCGCTCCCCAAGGAATCCGGCCGGTTTCTCTGGCCGCTTCGGGGCACCACGCGTTCCTCGACTGTGCCAGGAGGGGTGGATATCGCTGCGACCCCGGGAAGTCTTGTCCGAGCCTCACGGAGCGGGCGCGTGGCGGTCGCCGCCAAGAACGTACCAGGGTGGGGAAAGACGGTCTTGCTCGACCACGGCGACGGCTACTTGAGCGTCTACGCAGGCCTCGATCAAGTGCTGGTGCCAGCGGGCGTTCCTGTGCGGCAGGGGATGCCGGTCGGCAGCTTGGGGACCCGGCCGCTCCATTTTGAGATCCGCTACCACACCAGCGTCAGGCAAACATTGGCGCTCCTGCCAAGCGAATGAACGTCCGCCCTGAGTTGGCCCAGCATCTGCAGCAGCGCTTGCGCGCGTTCAGCGAGGGGTTCCGCCATAATCTCGCGCTCATCGGCCCGGTGGGCAGCGGCAAAACCTTCCAGCTGCAACGCCTCGTCATGGAGCCGCCGCCTGGCCTGACGATGATTTACTGCCCGATGTACCGGGAGTCCCCGCGCACGTTCCTTGAGCGGTTCGGTTGCGCGATCCTCCAAGCCGGCGCCGCCACCATGCTCCAGCGCTTGGGTGGGCAACTGCCGTCGCTGGCCACCGTGCTTCCTCAAGCCCGGCAGGAACTTCCACGCACGGCGGCCGCTGTGGGCGTTGCCGCGACGCTTCTTCCACGGCGTCTATATGCCGAGGCGCTGACGCGCATGCTGGATGCCATCCCGATGCTGACCGAGGAGTGCGGCCGGCCCTCGGTGCTCATCCTCGATGAGTTTCTCTTGCTGGAAGATCTGGGGTTCGTCCACGCCTTCCATGAGCTGGGCAAGCGGGTCATGACCTGGCCTTCGACGCTCTTCATGCTCTCCAGCTCGTCCTGTTTTCGCGCGCGGAACATTCTTCGGGAGCGCTTGCAGCTGCTCTTCGGACAGTTCGAGCTCCTGACGCTTGAGACGCTCGAACTACAGACCGCGACCGCCTGGGTCCAAGCCGAGCTGCGGGGCATCAAGGGAGCGAACTCGGTGACCCCGTTTCTCATGCGCTGGCTCGGAGGGTACCCGTGGTATCTTGCGGTCATCCTCAACCGGCTCAAGGAACGGGCCGCGATGGCTCGGCGGCCGACTCCGCTGGATGCGCTGTGGTCTGATGCGGTGTGGGACGTGCTGGGCAGCCCGCAAGGGCCGCTGCACCAGTGGTGCAGCTCGCGTACGGAAGGGCTCACCCGGCTGCGTGGCGGGCCGCGCGCGTTTGAGGTGTTGTTGCAGGTGGCGGAAGGCGCTCGTACCGCCACGGCGATTGGTGCGGCGGTCGGGCGGGCCGGCGTGTCCACCACGCTGCAGCTGCTCTTGGAGCAGGACTTGGTGCAGCGCAACGGGATGTGCTGGCATGTGACCGATCCGCTCCTTCGCTGCTGGCTGTCCACGCTGCTGGGCGCAAGGCGTTCAGGGGCCCCGGTCGATGAACGGCAGCTGCGGGAGCGCTTGGAGGCCTATTTGAGAGGCCTGTGGGCGCGGTGGCAGCAGTCGGATCAGCTCTCCTTTGCGGAGCAGGTCGTTGGCCTGTTCGGCCGTTTCTGCGAAGACACCATCCTGCTGGACGCCAAGACCGGCCGGCTGCCGAAGTTCGACACGATCCACACGCAGCCGGCGGACCACAGCCCCTCCGCGACGTACGTCGTGGCGGACAGCCCTGGCCGCCGCTGGTGCGCCGCGGTGCAGGAGGGCGCGGTGGATGAAAGCGCCATCGCCCAGTTCGAGTCGTTCTGCCGCACCCAAACGCCGCGGCCCTCGCGGAAGGTCGTGGTCACCAATACCGAGCTGGACCCCACCACCCGCGTGATGGCGAAGGCCGCCAGCATGTGGGTGTGGCAAGCCGATGACATAAACCTGCTGATGGAGCTCTATGCCTCAGACAGCCAGCCGGCGCGCTGACGCGGCAGCGCTGCGCCGGTTGTGGGCGCCGTGGCGCAGCGTCTTCCTCACCCATTCCAAGCCGCGCGGATGCTTCCTGTGCGCCTCAGTGCGCGCGCGGCCCGTTCAGGGGCACCACGTCATGGCCAAGGGCCGCCAGGCCTTTGTCATCTTGAACCGCTACCCGTACAATAACGGGCATGTGATGATCGCCCCGGTTCGACATGTCGGCCGGCTTGAGCGGCTGCAGCCGACGGAATGGCTCGAGATGCTCGCGCTCAGCCAGCGGGTCCTCAAGCGCCTGAACCGGCGCCTTCATCCGCAGGGCTACAACCTAGGCTTCAACCTCGGCCGGGCCGGCGGAGCCGGCGTGCCAGGCCATCTGCATCTGCACATCGTCCCCCGATGGAACGGCGACACCAATTTCATGCCGGTTCTGGGCCAGACCAAAGTGATTTCGCAGTCGCTTGACGTGTTGTCCCGCTTGTTGAAGGGCTTGTAACGGTGACCGAGATGATCCGAGCCGACGCCGGCCACATCATCACGCGCGAGGAGCTCGAAGCGCGGGAAGAGCAGTGGCTCGCTGCGTATGCCATGAAGAGCCGCCACACGCGCGGCCGACAGCACGCCGAGCCCGAAGACCCGTACCGCACCGTCTACCGCAGAGACCGCGACCGGATCATCCACACCACCGCGTTCCGCAGGCTCGAGTACAAGACGCAGGTCTTCGTCAACCATGAAGGCGATCATTACCGTACCCGCCTGACGCACACCCTCGAGGTGGCGCAAATCGCCGTCTCGATTGCCCGCGTGCTGCGGCTCAATGAGGATTTGGTCGAGGTGGTGTCGCTTGCGCATGACATCGGCCACCCGCCGTTCGGCCACGCGGGCGAGGACGTGCTGCGCGAGCTGATGGAAGGACATGGCGGGTTCGACCATAACATCCAGGGACTGCGCATCGTTGACCTCCTGGAGGCCAGGTATCCGGGCTTTCCCGGGCTGAACCTGACGTGGGAGGTCCGCGAGAGCATCAACAAGCACCGCACGCCCTACACGCAGCCGGACATGCAGGTGGCGCTGGACCCGAAACTCTCGCCGCTGCTTGAGAGCCAAATCGCGGACGTGGGCGATGAAATCGCGTATGATAATCATGATCTGGACGATGGGCTGACCTCCGGCATTTTGAAAGAAGAGGAGCTGGACGCCCTGGAGCTATGGCGCCAGGTCCGCGAGGCGGTGGATGCTCACGGCGGCCGGCTGGACCCCGAAATCCGCCGGTATCAGATTATCCGCACGCTCATCAACCGGCAGATCACCGATTTGGTCCACGCGACGACGGAGCGGCTCAAGCGTCTGAATATCGAGTCGGTCGAGGATGTGCGCGCGTGCAAGGAGCGGCTCATCGCTTTCAGCGAGGAGATGACGCGCTCGCGCACGCCGATGAAGCAGCTGTTGTGGAAGCAGTTCTACCACCACTACCGCGTGGCCCGGATGGCGGACAAGGCCAAACGGTTCATTACCGAACTGTTCCAGCTCTATCTGACGAAACCAAACGAGCTGCCGAACACGCCGAGGTCGCGGCTGGCCCGCGGGGAGGACCCGCACCGGGTGGTCTGCGACTATATCGCCGGCATGACGGATCGTTACTGTCTTGAAGAATACAAGAAGCTCTTCGACCCGTTCGAGCGCGTGTGACAACAGGAGGCTGAGGGCATGCGGACATGGGCAGGGGTGTTGCTGGCAAGTGTCGTGGTGGTGAGCGGCTGCGGATCATCCGGCCGCAAGAGCTCCTTGCTGCTGGAGCGCCCGGCGCGCGGCCAGATGGCGGCCATGCCGGCGATCGGCCACCGCGTCGATTGGAAGTTCGAGTCCGAAGGCCAAACGCAGACGCAGAACCAGGTTGACGTGCAGGTGACCCACGCCGGCCCTGCGTATCTCGGTGACCTGTTCCGTAACAAGGCGATTTTCGGAGCCTATGCCGGCCCCAATCCCTATTACCCGGAGCACCTGGTGTTCTATGTCCGCATCGTCAACCACAGCCAGAAGCGCGTGGCGATCGACCCGACGCAGTTCGTCCTGATCGACGATCTGGGCAACCAGTACCACACGCTCGGCCAGGACTATATCACGGCGTTTGCCGAATCGCGCCAGCCGGTGGGGGTCATGGCGCGCGGACTGTTGGAGGATGCGCGTCCAGGGTACTTTGGCGTGAGCGTTCCTGTGGGGCGGCTCGTGGCTCAGAAGCCGATCGGGCGGTTCGCGCTGCTGCTCCAAGCGGCGCTCAAGCCGGGCCTGCTGTATCCGGGCACGACGTATGACGGGCTGATCGCATTCTGGAGCCCGGCCGCTGCGGCGAAGTCGCTGCGCCTGCTGGTGACGGATCTCAAGACGGATTTTGACGCCAACGATTTTCCAAAAACCAGCCTGGAGTTTCCATTTGAGTTGACGGTCGTGAGCCAGTAAGCGTTCGCTGCTGGCTCGCGAGCCAGCATGAGGTTAGATCGCGAGCCGCCATGCCCACCCCAACCCTCCTTAGTCCTGCAGAATCGCTCCTTGACCGGCTGACCGCCACCCAGCGCGAGGCGGTCACGCACAGCGGAGGCCCGCTGCTGATTATCGCGGGCGCCGGCACCGGCAAGACTACCGTGATCACGCGCCGCATCGCCTGGCTGCTGAACGTGCAAAACGCGCCGCCGGAGTCGGTGCTGGCACTCACCTTCACGGAAAAAGCCGCCGCCGAGATGGCGGAGCGCATCGACCTGCTCGTGCCGTACGGCTACCTCGACGTTGCGGTGAAAACGTTTCACGCCTTCGGCGATGTGCTGCTGCGCGAGCACGCGCTGAGCTTCGGCCTCTCCCGAAGCTTCCGCGTGCTCTCCCAGGCCGAGCAGCTCGTCTTCCTGAGAGAGCATGTCTTCGACCTACCGCTGGAAGAATTCCGCCCGCTGAACGACCCGACGCGCTTTCTGGAAGCGCTGCTGAACGTCTTTGCTCGCGCCAAAGACGAGGCGGTCGGTCCGGAAGAGTTCCTGGCCTACGCGCAGCGCCTCACACAGGAGGCGGCTGGGCGCCTGGACGACGCGGTCCTGGCGGCACAGGCCCGCCGGACGCTTGAGCTGGCCAACGCTTACGGCGCGTACCAGACGCTGTTGCATCAGGCCGACGCCATCGATTTCGGCGACCAGGTGCTCCTGGCGCTCCAGCTGCTGGAGCGCCACCCGGAGATCCGGACCGCGCTGCACCAGCGGCTTGCGCACGTCTTCGTCGACGAATTTCAGGATACGAACTACGCGCAATTCCGCCTGCTGCAGCTGCTGGCCCCGCCGGAGGCCCGCATCACCGTGGTGGCGGACGACGACCAAAGCATCTACAAATGGCGGGGCGCTGCCATCAGCAACGTGATCAAGTTCCTCGACCACTACGTCGGGGTGCGCACCATCGTGCTCACCGAGAATTTCCGCTCCCCACAGCCGCTGCTTGACGCCGCCTACCGGCTCATCCGCTTCAACGATCCGGACCGTCTGGAGGTCCGGCAGGGCATCGACAAGCGCCTGGTGGCCCGGGCCAGCACGTCGCAGGAACCACCCCACCTGCAGATCTTCGACACTGTCTCCAGCGAGGCGGACTGGGTGGCCAAGACCATCCGTCAGGAGATCGAATCAGGCGCTCGTCGGCCCAACGATTTCGCCATCCTCGTGCGGTCCAACCGTGAGGCGGACCTGTTCCTGCGGGCCCTGAACGTCGAGGGCGTGCCATGGCAGTTCAGCGGTGCCAGCGGCCTGTTCGCCCGGCAGGAGATCAAGATGTTGGTCTCCTGCCTGCGCGCGCTGGCCGATCCGGAGGACAGCCTGAGTTGGTACCACGTTGCCAGCTCTGCGCTCTACCGCTGCCCGATGGGCGACCTGGTTCATATTTCCAGCGAAGCGACCCGCAGCCACAGCAGTTTTCGGGAGGTCCTGGCGCGCCTGCCTGGGGACGGCGAGCTGGCGGCGCCGCTATCAGCGGCAGGCCAGGAGGCGCTGCTAGCACTGCGGCAGGACGTAGAGCGGCTGGTGGAAGCCTCGCGCGAGCACTCCGCCGGGCAGCTATTGTACCGGTGGCTCAGCGAGCGCGGATGGCTAGCACTGCTCAGCCGCGAGACCCGCGCGGAAGAAGCGCTCCAACTGCAAACGACGGGCAAGTTCTTCCAGCAATTGCGGCGGATCGAGGAGCTGGTCGGCGGTTCGCTGCCTGAGGTGATCAAGCACCTGCAGCTGTTCCAGGCGATGGGCAACGAAGCGGTCGAAGAGGATGATGCTTGGGCGGATCGGGTCAAAGTCCTGACGCTGCACAAAGCGAAGGGGTTGGAGTTTCCGGTCGTGTTCCTCGTGGGGCTGGTGCAAGGGCGGTTTCCGACGCCGCACCGCAAAGACCCCATCGAGCTGCCGGAGGCGCTGATCAAAGACATTCTGCCGGCGGGCGACTACCACCTGCAGGAAGAGCGGCGCTTGTTCTATGTCGGCATGACGCGGGCGCAGGAGACGCTCCACCTGACGTGCGCGTACGATTACGGCGGCCGCACCGTCAGAAAAGTAAGCCAGTTTGCCGTGGAGGCGCTGAACCTTCCCAGCCCCAACCCTGCGGCACAGCGCGCCAGCGCCCGGGAGCTGATCGAGCGCTCGCGTCCGGTTGAGCCGATCGCGGTGCGCACGGCGCGGGCCCGGCCCGGCACATTGCGGCTCGACCCCCACGGCGTGGATGACTATTTGACGTGCCCACTCAAATACCGCTACAGCCATGTCTTGAGGGTGCCGGCCATGCGCCACCATGTGGTGGTCTACGGCGCGGCCTTGCATAAGGCGGTGGAGGAGTTCTTTAGGCGGCGGCTTGCGCAGCAACCCATGACCGAGGAGGAGTTGCTCGACGTGTTCGACCGGCACTGGAGCACGGAAGGCTTCCTGACGAAGGAGCATGAGCGGCTGCGCAAGGAGCAGGGCCGGGCCACGCTGCGGCGATTCTTCCAGCAGCAGCAAACCCATCCCGAACTCCCCAGCCTGATCGAGGCAAAGTTCCGGATTCTGCTGGACGATATCCTGCTGGTGGGCCGCTGGGACCGGGTTGACCAGCGGGAGGACGGCACGCTGATTATCGACTATAAATCCTCGGAAGTCAGGGAGCAGGCCGCCGCCGACCGCAGGACCCGCGACTCACTCCAGCTGCTCGTCTACGCGCTCGCCTGGCGCAAGCTCCATGGCGAGCTTCCAATCGGCGTTGAGCTGCGATTTCTTGAGACCGGCCTCACCGGCCGCGCGCAGTTCACCGAGGATGATTTAGAGCGCGGCGTGGAGAAGGTGCACGAGGCCGCCGCCGGTATCAGGGCAGAGCAGTTCCAAGCCAAGCCCCAAGAGTTTTCCTGCCGCTGGTGCGCCTTCCAGACGGTCTGTCCTGCCGCGTTTCGAAGCCGCTAGGGCCCCCTCCCTAAAAATCCTCTCCAGCCCTTGATGATGGCATTCAAGATATGCTATTTATTAAATGTATTACAAATATTAAGTTAAGTATGTACTTAGTATGACGGGTCCCTCAGCCCGAGTGAACAGTGGCCGAACTGCCAGGCGCTCTGGGGGTTCGGCGGTTTTGTTTGCAGACGAGGTGACAGGTGGAGCCATTTCGAATGTTCCAGCGGCCGATGTCTCATGCGCGTCCGGCGCCCAACGCCGCCGAGCTCTCCGAGGCCCGCTTCAAGCGGTTCTTGAAGGACATGGATGCCTACGAGCGCAAGTTCACGTTCGAGCGGACGCTGGACGCCTTCCTGGACCTCTATTCCCAGTGGCGCAAGACCCATGATGAGCAGGTCAAGCTGCGCCTGGTGATGCTGGTCTTCGAGCTGCACCGGCTGGACAACCATTTTGAGTGCGACCTCTCTTTCGCCGAGCACGCCTAATGCGCGAAATCGTCGTCCGCAACCTCACCTCGACGGATTGGCTCAAGCGCGACTGCGTCGTCACCGAATCGATGCAGCAGGGCGACTACACCACGAAAGTCCTTCGCCGCTGCACCTACCGTGTTGAATCGCAAACGCTGCTCCCTTCGACTGAAGACTCGATCGCCTGGGCCCGCAATCTGGACCCGACGCCACCCCGCCAGGTGTTCGTGACAAAGGATCTGGATCCTGACACCGGGGGAGAACGGGTGGTCTACAAGGTGCTGGGCCACTTCTATGTCGTGTGGGGCCGGACAGTCGTGTGCGTGGGCTACCGCCACATCCTGTCCATGGATATCGACGCGCCGGACGAGCCGCTTTCTGAGATGGATGGTTAAAGGCACACCCCGCGGAAGCGGGGGCCGCAAAGCCACGGGTCCAGACCGGATCGCCGGGTTGCCGAAGGGTAAGCCGGCGTTTCTTGTATTCATCGGGGAGCCGAAGGAGGGCTGGGATGCGACACGCATGGGGGCTGGGACGGGGGGCTGTGGCGGCGGTCGTGCTGGTCAGCTATGGTCTGGCGGTTCCCGCAGGCAGCGAGGCGGCGACCTGCACCAGCTACACTTCTCCGGAAGCGACCTTTACCGATGGCGACTGCGTCGTCGGGTCCGGCAAGATCCTGCTGCGCGGGGGCACCTACCGGCACCATTTTAATGGCGAAACCCTCCATAACGCCGAGGTGGCTCAAACCACGGCGTCGGATGGAACCAAGGCGATCGACAAAGCCGGGTACCTGTTAACACCTGATTTTGAAGGTGAGGTGCTGGCTTCCGCATCGGTGGATACTGCTGGACGCTTCGATGCTCAAGAGCTCCGTTACGGTCTCGAGGACTTTGGAATTGAAGGCAAGCTGTATAACGCTGAGGTCCGGGTCGAACGGGAGACAGGGCCGTACTTTTATCACCTCCTCACCAAGCAAGGCTACTTGAGCGGACCAACCTTCGAAGGCGAGTTATCGATAACGCAGACCCTAAACGCCGAAGGAGGACTGGAGCGTCTCCAGGAGACCCGCTACGGCATCGAAGACTTTGGAATCCAAGGCAAGCTGTATAACGCTGAGGTGCGGATCGAACGGGAGGCTGGGCTGTACCCTTACCACTCCCTAACGAAGGAAGGCTACCTCTACGGGCCGATGTTCCAAGGGGAACTGCTGGTCATTCAGAACCTAAATACCGAAGGGGGCCTGGAACGTCTGCAGGAAAGGCGCTACGGCACCGAGGATCTGGGAGCTGAGGGGAAATTGTACAATACCGAGCAGTGGGTCGAACAGGAAACAGGCCCGTACTCCTACCATCTCCTGACGAAACACGGTTACATCCAGGGACCAACGTTTGAGGGAGAATTGCGGGTTACACAGACTATGACTGTCGAGGGGAACTTGGAACGTCTGCAGGAGCTTCGCTACGGCACCGAAGACCTCGGGGTGGAAGGCAAGCTCTACAGCGCCGAGGTACGGATAGAGCGAGAGATGTCCCCAGATTTCTATCACATCGTTGAGAAGCACGGCTACCTTGAGGGGCCTACCTTCCAAGGAGAGCTGAGTATGAACCTACAGTTAGACGAGGGGGGCGCCGTGCGCTATGGGGAACATGTACTGGATGGCACTTGGCGCATCGATGGGCAGGAATTTTTCGGGCAGCTGCGCGTCATCAATAACCAAGGAGTTATTGAGGTGGTCGATACGCGTATGAGTAGCCAAGGCAGCGGTAGCGATCCTGAGCCCGGCCCTGGTGACGGCTCCGGAGGTTGGTGAAGATGGGCACCAGCATTGAAAACGATCGACGTCCGGCTTGGGGAAGATCGATCCAGTCGATCGCTCTCGG
Organism: Candidatus Omnitrophica bacterium CG11_big_fil_rev_8_21_14_0_20_63_9; assembly: GCA_002796105.1. GTDB lineage: Bacteria > Omnitrophota > Gorgyraeia > Aquiviventales > Aquiviventaceae > 21-14-0-20-63-9. The sequence goes on from PCVX01000023.1 coordinate 46,273, forward strand.
GTTATTGTTTTTCTCAGCCAACGTCGCGCTGGCGGATGATCGTCTTCAAGACAACGCGGCGTTGCCTCAGGTGGATTCGCGGGCTACCGCACCGTTGAGCGAGGACATTGTTCGGATTATCGCCGAGATGGGGTCGGTTAGAGACTACGAGCGGCTCCGGTGGCTCTTAGACGCCATCGAGCAGCAGGTGCCGCCGGTGCGGGCTGAGCTGCTCAAGCGGCTCGATGACCACGTCCAGCAGCTCGTCCAGGCGGAGGTTGAGCGCCGCGTGGCATCGGCCGTGGGCAGCCTGGCGCTGCTTTCACAGGGAGCGTCTGATGCTGGACGGTCCGGTGCAGACCAGGCAGCCCCTTCGAGCCGTGCGGCAGGTGCCGAGTCGTCAGATACTGAAGCGCAAACCAAGCGTCCAGTGCATCTGCCCAGCTACGAGTATGACACCGTCAGCCAGGAGATCGAAGCGCTCACCTTAGTCTCCGATCCCAAGGAGCAACGAGACCAAACGAGCACGGTCTTTCGAAAGATCGTCAATGTCGAGGACCCAGCCAAGCGCATGTTGCTGCTGCAGCAGCTCGACAACAAGAAACGGGCCGCGCTACAGCTAACCATTGAAGCTAAAAAGCACGAGCTCAAACAGCGGTACGAAGCCCAGCAAGCGGCGGCCGCTGAGATGGGTGGGTCATCCCCAAACGTAAGCCGCTAGGAACTTCAGAGGGTGAATGGGCAGCATTCTACGTCAGCGATTCGCAAGCCTCTTCTTAGGTGTGCTGGCCGCGATCGGATGCGGCGCGGTACCGGCGGAGGCGTTTCGGGATCGGGGCGGCTATTTTACCAAGCCGGCGGTTGCTGAGGACGGGACGATCTACGTCGGGGCGCGCGACCGGTACATCTACGCCTTTGACCCGGGCCCTGCCAGCACCGACCGCATCAAGTGGCTCTACCTCACCGGTAAGGACGTTTTGAGCAACCCCGCCATCGCCCCACCGGGAACCCCGGCCCAGGGGGCGATCTACGTCGGATCCAATGACCACATGTTCTACGCGCTCCACCCCGATGGGACGCTGTGGTGGCAATATGAGTGCGAAGGAAGCGTCGAGTCAGGGCCTGCCGTCGATCCGGGGGACGGCACCGTTTATGTCGGATCAAAGGACGGCTATGTCTATGCGTTTTATCCGGATCGGCCCTCGGCCCCGCTCAAATGGTCGCTGAAGATGCCCTACAAAGACATCAAGACGATCCCGATCATCTCGCGCGACGGCACGATGATCTATGTCGGCTCGGATCACAAGGGGTTTTACAGTATCAACTCAAACGGTGTGTTGCAGCAGACCTTTGATCTGGACAGCTTCTACCGCATCGGCGGAGTGTTGGATCGCGCCGGCAACCTCTATGTCAGCGATCACCACAAAATTGTGAAGTTGACGCCTTCGCTGCAAGAGCTCTGGACCTATCCGATTGATCAAAACCACCGCTCCCATCCCATCCTCAGCCCCGATGAGTTGACCGTCTACCAGGGATCTCGAGGGGATGACCATCTTCATGCGGTCGATGCGACTACGGGGCAGCAGCAATGGGAGTTTAAGACCGATAGCAATGTCGTGGCCACCGGTGTAGTGCATCCGCAAACCGGCGCGGTCTACATCGGCGCAGCCCACGGGAAGTTCTTCGCGGTGCATCCCGACGGGATGCTCAAGTGGAGTCGCAGCTCGGTCGACGGTACCGGTTTCCGGTCCACCCCGACGCTCTCTCGCGATCTGGCCACGGTCTACATCGGAGATGAGGTCGGGGTCTTCTACGCGCTCGATGCCGAAACCGGTGCCATCAGATGGGCCTTCGACACACGGACGGCGGAGGGACGGACCGCCCCCATTGCTAACGCGGGGCCTGATCAGCGCGTTGTGCTGACCGATCCAGAAGCGACCCTGACGCTTCAAGGCGTCGTCTCGGACGATGGCCTGCCGGATCCTCCTGCCCGCGTCACCGTGAAGTGGATGCTTGATGAGGGGCCTGACAAGGTCAAGCTGAGCGATCCAAAGAAGCTCGAAACAACCGCAAGTTTTGAAACCCCAGGAACCTATACGCTTGTCCTGACGGCGGATGACGGGGAGAACCTGAGCGATGACGATCTCAGGGTGGTTGTCGATCCGATGGGGACAGAGCCGCCTCTCCTCACCGCCAATGCCGGCGATGATCAGGTGGTCACGCTGCCGAATTCGGCCATGCTGGCGGGGATTGTTGCGCCTGGCTCGGCCGCCACCTTATGGCAAAAAGTCAGTGGCAGTGGAACGGTGACCTTCACACCCCAGGCTTCCGACCGAAATGCTTCGGCGGCCTTCTCAGCGCCGGATGTCTACGTGCTCCGGCTGCGAGCAACGCTGGACGGCTCGCAGGCTGAAGATGATGTCGTCATTACGGTGCACCCAATCCCATTGGCGATCACCATCACGTCTCCAATGGCCGGTGGAGGCATAAGCGGCGACTCAAGTGAGGCAATAGGGCAGGCTCCTTCGCCATCGGGTGGCGGAGGCATTTAATGTCGCAGTCAACACGGAAGAAGGTGAATGGCATGAAAGGGCATAGGGGTCTGGCAGGTTTGTGGGTGTTCCTGGGCATGGTGGTGTGTGCTCCAGCAGCCTGGGCTGCGGACATTCAAGTCCAAGGGACGGTCAGCGACCCGCAAGCGACGGTGACCGTCAAGGTGGACAGCGGCAACCCGGCCAACGCGGAAGTGAACGGCAATACGTGGACGAGAGCCGTGAACGTTTCCGGTTCAGGCGTGCACACGATCACCGCTCGGGCAAGCCGACCTAACGGTACCGGCGGCCAAGACGTGGATGAGAAATCCATTACCATCGAGCTGCTTGCGCCACTGAGCATCACCATCACCAGTCCGATCAACGGAGCGGTGTGCAGCAGCGCCAATGGCCAGTGCAGTGGTGGTACTGCTCCGATCGGTGGCGGCGGCGGGGGCAGCGGGAGTGGCGGCACCGGCGGCGGGGGCAGCGGGTCGTAAGCTCTCGCCGTTATCACGTCAGGGCGTCATCTCACGAAGCTAGAGAGCGACACGCTCTCTGGCGGCTGGTTATTGGTATGTCTTGAGGAACCCTATGGCACGCGTCATTGGTTGGCGAGTCATGGCATGGCTGCTTCCGGCTGCGCTCGTGGCGGCTGGAGCGGAGGCGGCTGATATCCGCGTCGAGGGGGTGGTCTCCGACACTGCGGCGACGGTGTCCGTCAACGGGCGCGCAGCGGCCGTGCAACCTGACGGCCGCTACAGCGTCGGCGTGCCGCTCGCCGATGGGCCTGCGACGATCACGGCGACCGCGACCAACCGGCTTGGCGAGCAGGCCAGCCGCACCGTGCAGGTGACGATCGATTCCCAGCCGCCAGGACGCCAGGCCGGCTCACCCACCGGCACCCTTCCTTCGACCACCACCCAGACGACGCTTTCGCTGACCACGAACGAACCGGCTGTCTGCCGGAGAGCCTCAATGGCCAACACCCCGTACAGTGCGATGACCTTATCCTTTACCGCGTCAGCGGATGGCCGCACGCATCAGGCGCTCCTCACCGGCCTGCAAGCCGGTGGAACATTGACCACGTATGTCCGGTGTGCGGACCAAGCGCAGAATGCGAACGCCGATGACTACGTGATCAGCTTCAGCATCGCGGCGGCCAGCCCTCCGGTTCGTTCCAATGGGGCTCCAACCGGCACGCTGCCTGCCGGTACCACCCAGACGACGCTGTCGCTTTCGACCAACGAGCCTGCCACCTGCCAGTACGGTACGACACCGAATCAGCCGTACGGCGCTTTCACCACGCCGTTTGCCACGACCGGCGGGACGACACATTCCAGCTCTCTGACAGGCTTGGCGGGTGGCCAGAGCTATACGTACTACGTCCGGTGCAAGGATGCGGACAACCAGGTGAATACGGATGACTATGCGATCAGTTTTTCGGTGACTCAGGGCGATCCGCCGGACCCCAACAACCTCCTACTCAATCCGGGATTTGAGAGCGGAACCACGGCGCCGACACACTGGACCACGCAATCGTGGCAGGCGTCGCAAGGGTCGACTACATGCCAATTTTCTTTGGATGCCGTGAATCCGCATAGCGGCACCCGCAGCGCGAAAATACACTGTCCGGCCGGCGGATTGCCGGATGACGCGAGCTGGGTACAGGCAGTGGCCGTCACCCCGAATACCGACTATATCCTGTCCGGATGGATCCGCGTCCAGGACGTGGAGCCGCAGCAGTTCGTCTTTGCGAACGATGTCGGAGCCAACATTTCATCGCCAAATCTCGCTAACGCGTTTCCGTCAACAACGTGGGGCACGACCGGATCGCTCTGGGTCCAGCGGCGTCTGCGGTTCAACACCGGTTCGCTGAGCTCGCTGAACATCGCGGCGCGGCTGGGATACTTTGCCAGCCTCACGACCGGAACCGCCTGGTTCGATGACCTGCGGCTGGAGCGCGCAATGACGCCGGTCGGCACGTTGAATCTGACGCAATTTGCCGTCACACCGCCCGGCACCGTTGATCTGGGAACGTTCGTCGATTTCACCTATAGCGTGAGCGGGACAACGACCGGTTGGTTGACGTTCATCATCGACTGCGACGCGACGTCCTATTCGGCAGATGCGTTGTGGATCACATCGGAGCTGAGCGGCACCATCCCCAACGCCTGTCAGTACACGACGGCAGGGGCGCGGCAGGTCGTTGCATATCTCGAGCGCGACACGGTGCGAACATCCCGGTCGACTACCGTCACGGCCGGGTCCGGCGGGACCAACCAGGCGCCGGTGGTCAGCATCAACGGCGCTGCCACGCGCACCGTGACAAAGGATCAATCATTCACGCTGACCTCCACTGTGACGGATGACGGCAGGCCCAATCCGCCTGGAGCCTTGGTCTTTTCCTGGAGCGACGATGACGTCTTCAGCCCGCCGTCCGTCGAGTTTGCCACTCCGGGCTCGAAAGACACTAGCGTGACGATCCGCAGGACTGGGACCTATGTGCTTACGCTGTCAGCGTTTGACGGCGAGCGCGCAGGATATGATGCCGTGACGGTGACCGTGACTTCCTCCAGTGGGACCAATCAGGCTCCAACAGTCAATGTGGGCCTTGATGCTGCGGTGACGCTGCCGAACACCCTGGCGCTCAACCCCACGGTGAGCGATGACGGCAAGCCGAACCCGCCGGCGGCGCTCACCTACAACTGGACAAAAGAGAGCGGACCAGGCACCGTCACGTTCAGCCCGAATGCCACGACCAAGAACGTTACCGCGAGCTTCAGCGCATCTGGCACGTATGTGTTGAAGTTGACCGTCAGCGACAGTGCGCTCTCGGCGAGCGATACGCTGACCGTCACCGTTCAGGGCTCCGGGGTCACGATTCCGCCTTGCACCTTCACCGGCCCGACGTCCGTGCAGGTGGAGGAGCGCTTCGGGGTGGGTTGGAACTGTCCAGCCCCGGCGACGGTCGTCCATTCCAGCGGTTGGGGAGCTCCGGGGTCAGATCCGACTCCGAGCGGCGGCACCGCGCCGATCGCACCGGATGTGCGTCCATTCGTTGGAGAAGGCGACTTCACCGGCGGCCCTGGGCTCTCAAGCGGCTGGGGGAGCTTCATGCGTTTGTCTGAACCCGGCGTTGCCCAGGTGACGCTGACGCCAAGGGATGCCGCAGGAAACCA
>PCVX01000062.1 GCA_002796105.1 Candidatus Omnitrophica bacterium CG11_big_fil_rev_8_21_14_0_20_63_9
CGGCGGGAGCGGGCGTCGAAACCTCCCGGGGCTTTTGCCCGCACGCGGCAAGCCCAAGGCTTGCCGCAAACAGCAGGATGGCCATCGCCACCCGCCATCGCCGCGGTGTCACGGAATCGCCTGCGGTTGAATGGGACGGGCGATCAGCATATCGCCTTTGTGGGGCGGGTTGGCGGGGTCTGGGAGATCCTCGATCCGTGCGATCGCGTAGCCGGTGCTGTCCAGCTCGGTCAAGCGGACGGTCGCCATCGGCTGGCCGCGGTCCTCCAAGAGAAACTGCTCGCCGACCTGGACGCGACCCATCTCCTCCACCGAAAACACGACGACCCCCAACTCCATGTCGACGTCGTAGATCTGCACTTCATGCCCACTGGTCAAATCGATGATATCGACCGTATCCGTTTCCGGGTTGGGCTGTGAGGCGGCGATCGCTGCCATGGATTCCGGGCGGCCGGTCGATCCCAGCGGCCACGCTCCGGCATCCGCCCCGGCGGCTCCGGACGCATCGGCCCGCTGCTGAAGCCGCCGAATGACGAACTCGGCATCCTGCAGTTGCGCCTGTGTGGCAGCCAGCTGCTTTTTCAATTGCTCGCTGCTGTGCGCGGCGTCTTGCTCGGTTTTGGCCGACTCGCGCAGCGCGCGCTCGCTGGATCGGAGTCCGACGATCTCGCGCTCAAGCGCCTGGACGCGTGAGCCCAGCCGCTCTTGCTCCCGGCGCGCCTGTTCTTTGTGTGTTTGAGCTTCGGCGTGCAGCTGGTCCCGCTCCGCCGTGACGGTCTGTAGCTGCTTGAGCGTTTCCGTGGAGGCGCTGTCTCGATCCTGCTGCGCAGACGCCAGCTCGGCGGTGTTGGCGTGGAGCTGTTGCGTCAACTGCGTGACGGTCGCCTGGGCTTCGGCCAGCGCCGCGTCGCGCGCTGCGAGCTGCTGTTCCAGCGCATCCTGCATCCGGTGGACAGCGTCCATCTGCTTCTGGAGCGTTCCCGTGCCTTGCCGGGTTTGATCGAATTGCTGCTGCAACTCCTGTCGGGACGTTTCAAGTTGCTTCCGGGCGTGTTCGGCGCGCTGCGCGCCCTGCTCAGCCTTGGCCACCTCGCGCTGTCGCTGCTCAAGCTGTTGCGCCAATTGTTGCCGCTCACGTTCGGAGGCGGCCAACCGCTCCTGGGTCTGCGCCAGCTGCTCGTCCGTCGACTTGCGTTCCTTGGTGAGCGAAGCAAAACGCTGCTCCCCGCGCGTGACGACGTCGCGCAGCTCGCTCGATTCCCGCTCAAGCGTCGCGCGCGCGCGAAGCCCCTCGCGGGCCATTCCCTCGTTCTCCTGTACCGCGCGGCGCAGTTGCTCCGCGAGGCTGTCGCGCTCACGTGCCAGCTCCTTCAGCTGTGTATCGGATTCCAGACGCTGGGTGTGGGCCGCTTCTCGTTCTTTCTCCCATGTGCCGCGCAGCTGTTCAAGCTGTTGGAGCGTTGCCTCACGCTGTGCGAGCTGCTCCTCCAAGCTGTTGAGCTGCTGTTGTGCCGATACCAGCTGATCGGCGAGGGAGGTCTGCGCCTGGCGCGTTTCCTCGAGCATCGCAGCGAGGCGTTCGTGTTGGGCGTCGGCATCCTCCGCTTGGACCGTGAGCGCGACATTGAGCCGCTCAAGATCCTCAAGCGCGCGGGTCGTGTGCTCGGAACGCGCCACTCCCTCCTGCAGCCGTTGCGCCGCCACCCGAAGCTCCTGCTCTAGGCGATTGATCGTCTCTTGCTGCCCGGCGAGCTTGGCGCGGGTCGCTTCCTGCTCATGCCGAGCCGCGTCCAGCGCTTGTTGCAGCGAGGCGCTGTGTTGGCTCTCCGCGGTGTGCTGCGCGCCTTGCGCTTCGGCAGCGAGCGCAGTCTGTGCGAGCTGATCGCGCAAGGCACGCTCTTCCTCCTCACCTGCGCGCAACCGCTGCTGAAGCGCTTCCACCTCCTGCGTGGCCTGCGCATGCGCCTGCGACACCTCAGCCAGCGCTTGCTTGGCCTGCTGTACTTCCTGGGCTGACGACGCTTTCCCCTTCTCGCCTTCAGTCTTGGCCGCCGTCAGCGCCTGGCGCGCTTCCTCTAATAGCGCGATGGTGCGTTGCTGCTCAGCGCGCGCGTCGCGCAGCTGCTGTGCCATGTCCTGTTGAGAGGCTTCCGAGGACTGCTGGGTGGCCAGCTGCTGCTGGAGCGCGCCGACTTCCCCGCTGAGCTCAGTGGTGCGCCGCTGCAACTCTTGAATCGCTCCCTCGCGTTGCATCAGTAGACCTGTTGCTTGCTCCAGCTCCTGGCTCACCCGCGCCAGCGCCTCATCCGACCCTGCCGCGGAAGACGGCGCGCGCTGGAGCTGTTCTCGCAATGCCGCATGGTCCCGCTGCAACGCCTCTAATTGCTGGGTCGAAAGTACCAGGGCCTCTTGCGCGACCCGCTGGGCGTTGAACGCTTTCGCCAGCGCGGCGTTCAAGTCTCGTTCGGCGCGCTCGAACTTCTCGTGCACGCGCTGCAGGCGTCCGGATACCTCATTCAGCTGCGTCTTCAGCTCAGCATTCTCCTGCCGCAAGGCGCCAGCAGCCGCCGCGTCCTGTTGGGCCTCCAGCGCCGTGGTCAGCTCCGGCAGCACGCTGGCCTGAGCCGGCGCCGGAGCGGACACTTTCTCCAGCACCATCAGTAGCCGCCTGGCTTGCCGGTGGGATGGCTCGAGTGCGAGCGCGTCCTGCAGCGCGCTCACCGCGCCCCGGACGTCTCCCGACAGGTAGCGCCTCACACCGCTGGCATAGTGCTCATCGCTGGTCGCCGCGGAAGCGAGCGAGGCGTACGCGACGAGCAAGCTGGGGAGCAGCGCCGTGACGCGAAGACGCGGTGATTGCAGACGGCGCATCAATGGCCGTTCGAGGAGGACCTACCCGAGGCGGAGGGGATGAAGCCGGGCTGATGCAGCGCGATAGGAGACCCTTCAGCGACGATCACCGAGCTCGGGGCCCGGGTCAGCAGTTCGGCGAAGCCGGCGCCGAAGAGGCGGGCCACGTCGCAGTCCAGCGACGCATCGACCGCCGACTGCACGCGCCATGCGGGGTGTGCCACCTGATATTCTAGGCATCCGCCCGGCCTGGCGGCCTGACCCCACGGCCGATGCGCAATGAACGCTTCCAAAGACTCTGGAGCCGGGACGGCGAGCGGGCCGCGAGCCCGGACCCAGAGGTGGTTCCAGCGACCGCGGAACCGCCACGCGTACTCCAGCGTATCACTGGAATCCGACGTGCGGGTGCCGGGCAAGTATTGGGACCACATGGACAGCGCTCTGGGTCGCCCGCCATAGACCAGACGGGCCACCAGTGCGAGGATCGGCAGCGGCATCAACTGGCGGATGAACACCACCCCGTGCCGCCAGCCTTCCGGACCCCGGCGGCGCACATAGGTGCGCAGATTCACGCCGGCGAATGTGTGATGGCCTGGAACCGTCCAGCCCCACACGCGCGTGTGCTGAGACACAAACCCGACGACGGAGACGAATGACCGGTCGTTCCAGAGGTCCAGCTCGGCGCCCCGCGGGACCCAGGGATGCAGCACCGTACGCGGCACCTCGAAACTCATGAGCACGACGTGGCGCCACTCCGCTGACATGACCACCGATGTTTCGGGCATCAGACACTCTCCCTGTCAGACAGGCGAAAGAGCCGGCGCGCATTCGCGCTGGTGCACGCACCCAGCGCCGCCGCGCTCACGCCGCGCAGCTGTGCGAGGAACGCGGCGGTATGCGCGACATGCGCCGGCTCGTTGGGCTGGCCGCGCACGGGCTGCGGCGCGAGAAACGGCGCGTCGGTTTCAATCAACAGGCGGTGATCCGGCACCAATGGCACCAGCGCTTGCAGGGCTTTGGCGTTTGGAAACGTGACGTTGCCGGCAAATGAAATGTGCAATCCGAGCGCGAGCGCTCCCTGGATGAACTCTGCCGGGCCCGAGGCGCAGTGGATGATGCCCTCCCACGTCGCGGCGCGCTCGCGCAACAGCTTGAGCAGCGGCTCATAGGCATCGCGGCAGTGGATCAGCACCGGTAAGGCGCGCCGACGGGCCAGCGCCAAGAAACCGCGGAACACTTCTTGTTGCCGCGCCAGCTCCACCGTCTTGCGGTATTGATCCAAACCGACCTCGCCGATCGCGACGACCTCGGGCTGCGCCGCCAGCTCGTCGAGTGCGGCCCAGGTGGTGTCATCCATGTGGGCGCAGTCATTCGGGTGCACGCCGACGGCCGCGCGGACCTGAGGGAACCGTTGAGCAATGAGGACGCCGGCCCGGCTGCGCTCCAGGCTCGTGCCGATCGTCACGCACTGGCGCACCCCCTGCGCACGGGCTCGCTGCAAGACCGCGGCAATATCGTCGGACAGCGGCGGATAATCCAAATGGCAGTGCGTGTCGATCAACTCCGGCGGCATGCCCGGGGCGTCAGGACGCAGGCGGTGGGACCAGCTTGGTGATGAGCGCGGCGAACTCCGGGTCGCGCGCCAGCTCCACGAATTTCGGATACGCGGCGATCTTCGCCATATCCTGCGACCGCACGAGCGCTTGGAACTCCGGGTCCTGCATCAGGGCTTGCACTTTGGGGTGGACCAGCAGCGCGCGGGCACGCTCATCCTTCATGAGCTGCTGGGCCAGCTGGAGCTGCTTCATGGCGTCCTGAAATTTCCGGAACATGGGGTCTCCACCGTCGTCGTGAAGGGGCGACGCACGCCGATCATAACATACCCTCTCGGAGCGTTCAATCAGCGGGCGGACTTACGAGCTGCGCTGGGCGCGCAGGCGCAGCTTGGCGTCGGCGATCCGCTTGCGGATGCGCAGCGATTGCGGGGTGACTTCGAGGAGCTCGTCCGGCCCCAGATATTCCAGGGCGATTTCAAGCGTGAGCTCGCGGGGCGGGGTGAGCATGATGGTCGTCTCGCCCGTCTCGGAGCGGACGTTGGTGAGCTTCTTCTGCTTGCAGATGTTCACGTCGATGTCGCGGTCATGGCTGGCCTGGCCCAGTACCATTCCTTGGTACACTGGAACGCCCGGAGCGACGAAGAGCTCGCCGCGCTCCTGGATGAAGGTGATGGCGTACGCGCTGCTCACGCCGTCTTCGGTGGCGACGAGCGAGCCGTGCGGCTCCTGGGGCGGCAGGTTGTCCACGAACGGCTCATACGCGTCGAAGATGTGGTGGACGACCGCGGTGCCCCGGGTCTTTTTCATCAGCGTGCTCTTCAGGCCCAGCAGGCCGCGCGTCGTGATGAGATACTCCGCATGGACCTCGCCGGTCGGCCCTGGCATCATTTCCTGCAACTCGGCCCGGCGGCGGCCCAGCTCCTCGATCACCGTCCCCTGGTATTCCGGCGGCACGTCGAGCGAGAGCATCTCGTAGGGTTCGCAGCGCTGCCCTTCAATCTCTTTGTAGATGACTTCAGGCTGCGAGACTTCCAGCTCGTAGCCTTCGCGCCGCATGGTTTCGATCAAAATCGCCAGGTGCAGCTCACCGCGGCCCGAGACCAGGAACGTATCCGGGCTGTCGGTTTCGGCGACCCGCAACGCCACGTTGATTTCCAGCTCTTTCATCAACCGCTCGCGTAGCATGCGTGAGGTCACGTACTTCCCCTCTTTGCCGGCGAACGGGCTCTTGTTGACCGAGAAGGTCATGCGCAGCGTCGGCTCTTCGATCACCACGGGCGGGAGCACTTTCGGCTGCTGCGGATCGGTGATGGTATCCCCGATGCCGATCTCACTTAACCCTGCCACGGCCACGATCTCACCGGCCGGCGCCCCCTCAATCTCCACGCGCTCAAGCCCCTGATACGCCAGGACCGCCAGCGCCGTGCTTTCCTGCCGGCGGCCGTCCGCCGCCACGCGCAGGATCGGCTGGCCCCGGGTGATCGCGCCGCCGTCGATTTTGCCGATGCCCATCTTGCCTTTGAAGGAGTCGTAGGCGAGCGCCAGGACCAGGATCTGCAGCGGCTCATCCGGGCGCACCGTGGGTGCCGGCACCCGCGCGACGATCGTTTCAAACAGCGGCGTGATATCCGTGCCGGGTTGGCGAAGATCCAGCGTGGCGGTGCCAAGCAGCGCCGAGGTGTACACGATCGGAAAATCCAGCTGGGCCGAGGAGGCGTTGAGCTCGACGAACAGGTCGAAGGTGCGGTTGACGACGTCATCCGGCTGGGCGTCCGGCCGGTCGATCTTGTTCACCACGACGATCACCGGCAGCCCCAGCCCCAGCGCTTTGCGCAGCACGAACTTCGTCTGCGGCATCGGACCGTCGCGGGCGTCGACCAGCAGCAGCGCGCCATCCACCATGCGCAGCGTGCGTTCCACCTCGCCGCCGAAGTCCGCGTGGCCCGGGGTGTCCACGATGTTGATCTTGTAGTCCTTGTAGCGCAGGCTGCAATTTTTCGCGCGGATGGTGATGCCCTTTTCGCGCTCAAGGTCCATGGAGTCCATGACCAGCGCGCCGGCGGGCATGTCGCCGCGCACCGTCAGGGTGGCGCGCAGCAGCGCGTCGACCAGCGTCGTCTTGCCGTGGTCGACGTGCGCGATGATAGCAATATTTCTCAGGGCGCTTGGAGTCATCGGTGATGTCACGAAGGAAACAGGAAGGCTACTGCCGAGGCAACTGCTTGCGCTCCTTCAGGTCAATCAACGCCGGTTCGGCGCACTGTCTCTGCGTGGTCCACTAGCATACACTGATAGGACGCTGCTGACTAGCGGTATCAGCGTCGGGCATCGGCCTATCCGCCCGCCACGGTTTCACCGCCCGCGGATGGCGCAGCAGGTGCGCCACGAGGATCTTGTACGCGTCGTGATCGAAGCCGGTTTGCGCGGGAAGGAACGGCCGCGTCCCGGCTTCGTCGTACTGGAAGGATTGGATCAGCCGCCATGAGTCCACGACGAAGACGTGCCCTTCGCTGCGGTCGCCGTTGGCTTCCTCCAGCATCACCGGGCCCTCGTAGGGCCATGTCCGCAGCCGGCGCGCGATGACCAGCTCCCGATGCGCGCGCGCCGGCTGGTTGTAGAGCGGGGCGAGCGTTTTGATCAGGTGCGACTCGAGCAGGAGCGCGCCCAGCTCGCCGAACGTCGGGTGCGACTCGATGCGCGTGGCCTGCTGGCACAACCGCATCGTCCGTCCCGAGTAGTAGTCCCCGCTGAAATGCGATAGGACCCGCGAGCGGATGCTGCGGCTCTTGCCGACGTACAACGGCTGGCCGGTATTGTCGTAGAAGATGTAGACCCCTGGTCCATCGGACAGCTGCTGCAACGCTTCTGCCGGCAGCTGCGGGGGCAGCGTGGGAGTGCGCAGCAGCGTCTTGACCGCCGCCTCAAAGCGCTCGGCCCCTTGGTCCTGATACGCCACCTGCAGGAACGCCCACACCGCCTCCACATCACCCAGCGCCCGGTGCCGCTGCGGGCAGGATAAGTGGAAGCGCTCGATCAGCTCGCTCAATCCATGATGGCGGTAGCGGGGATAGAGCCGGCGGGAGAGCCGCACCGAGCACAAGCAGGGCGCGCTGAAGGCATGGCCGAGACGGGCAAACTCATTGCGGATGAGGCCGTAGTCGAAGCGGACGTTGTGCGCGACAAAGACACAGCCACTGAGGATCGCCTCGAGCTCGGGCCGGATCGCGCCGAAAGGAGGGGCCCCTTCCAGGTCGGCATTACGGATGCCGGTGAGCTGTTCGATGAATGGGGGGATGCGCTGCTCAGGATCGACCAGGCTCTCGAAGGTCTGCACGACCCTGCCCTGCTCGATGCGCTTGACGCCGATCTCGATGACCCGGTCGCCGGTGACGCTTGCCCCGGTCGTCTCCACGTCGACGATCGCGAGCTTTAGTTCCTTGACCATGCGTTCATTGTATCAGCCGCGTCAAGCGGCGACCGAGCCCGGGTACCCACGCCATTGGCGTGGGTGGGCGAAGGAAGTGCCGAACACCGCAGGTGATCGGCCTCGGCGCGCACCCCAGACCTTAGCGGTACTCCCGGCCCTGCCAGAAGAGCTTGCGGGGATACCCGGTCCCGTCCCGGGCAACCGCCACTTCGACGCGCAGCGTTTCCTGTTGCTCTTGGCCCCGGCGGATGGCGCGCCGCGCGGTGTTGTCCAGGTAGTCCGCCGAGGATTCACTCAAAAAGAACGACTCCAACCCGTAGAGCAGCTGGATGTGCGCCTCATGCGAAAACCTGACCCGCCCCAGCAGAAAAACCCCTTGCGCGGGGCGCTGCACGTGGACGCTGACCGGCTCCCAAAACTCTCCCTGCTGGGCGAGCACGACATACACGCGCTCGCCTGGTTTGAGCTGCGTGGCATCTCCATCCTTCAGTAAACTGGAGGGGATGCGGGAAATCTCATAGGAGAGCGCGACGTATCGCCCGCGAAACATGCTAAAAGGATCCACCGGCGCGGTCTTCAGGAGAATGCGCGTCCCGCTGTTCACGCGGGCCTGGTGGTATCCGACGGTGCCGCCCAGGTAGCCGAGCTGTCCCAGCAGAATCAGCCCAAACAGGAGTGGCTTGTTCATGACCGCGCCTCCGGCGGTTGGTGAAACAGCGCCTTGCGCTTGCGCTCCATGATGATCCCCCCGGCAATAAGGACCGCACCGCCAACGAGGAACGAAAACGAGCGCGGCAGCAGCGTCCAGAACGTATCGAAATAGCGGCCGAGGATTTCGAAGGCGAACCCGTACAGCGCCAACCGGAACAGTTTCTCGTCGCGCAGCCGGTAGCTGAGGTACAAGAAAGCCAGCAGTTCGCCGATCAGCAGTAGATTGAACCAGATCGACACCAAAATTGATCCGGCCGGCGCTAAATGCATGCCGATGAATTGGCAGGCGATCATCATCAGGAGCAGTGTCGGCTCATTCGATGACCCCGCGCGCAATGCGCCAAGCCACCGGTTCACACCCCACGCGCTGCCGGCCAACCCGGCATACGCGAGCAGGCTGACCGGGGTGAACGTGATGTTCCCGACAGCTCCGGTGTGGTGATGCGCGAACGTCAGCGAAAAATTCCCAACGAACAGGAAGACCAGCGCCAGGATCCGATACACCTGAGCAAACCGCCCCATGGCTTCATCGCGATGGGCCATCCCCAACGCGTACAGCGCCAGTCCATACGTCGCGAAGAGCGCCGAGATCTGCAGCTGGGCTGAGAGCTCCGGCAGCCCCTGCGACTCCAAGTGCACCCACCCGAACCGGCCCAGCCAGATTGCCAGCCCAAGCAACGTCATCGTCAGGGCGGTCCAGTTGCGCTCGCGGTACGCGAACGCGCCGACCAGGGCGGCCAGCGGCAGATAGCGGTAGAACGCGCTCGTCGTCGGGTTGCTCAGAAACAGGTACGAGAAGATCCCTTGGTGGGATGGATCGGCCATCAACACGATGAGCCAGACCGGGGCCAGGAACGACGCCAGCACGAGCACCGACCACGTCCGCATCAGCCAGACGACCGGCAGAATGCCGACGATCCAAGCCAGCACGCTGTCGGCATGGTTATAAGGAAACTGGAAAATCTGGGCCACCAGCCAGATCCCAGCCCCATAGACAATCGCACCCAGCAGCAAAAATGCTTCCCCGACCCGTGGTGAGGCGCCGGGCCGCTCGCGCCACCGGTAGCCAACGGCGTTGAACGCCACGATCGCCGCGGCAATCAGACCCACCTTGGCGATCTGGCCAAGCGCTTGCCAATTGGAGGTGATGAACAGGATGATCCCCAGCCCCACCAGGATGGCGCCCAGGATCAGGATCGAGCTGCTCAGGCGGTTGTACTCTGCCTGGCCGCCGTATCGCGCCCGGATCCGCTCGCCCTGTTCACGACTGATCACTCCGTCGGCCACCCAGGCATCGAGCTCCGTGGCCAGCGTTTTGACCCATCCGCGTTTAGCCATCCGTGTTCCTCCTGTGGGCTTCGTGCGCGAGCCACTGGTTCACCAGGCGCGTGAATCCCGCTGGATCCCGCCGGAAGAGAATTTGGGCATGGCTGCCCCGAGGAATGATCTCGAGATGCTTTGGCTCCGACGCAGCGGCGAAGAGCCGCCGGCCATGCTCGAGGCCGACAATCATGTCGTTCGTGCCGTGGATGAAGAGGATCGGCAGCCCGGCAAGTTGCTTGACCGTATCAACCGGGCGTCGCTTCGGCAGCAGCGGGTTCCCCGGCCGGCACCCGACTCCAGGCCCTAAACTTTCCAATCCGTTGCGGATCGCCTCCGGGGTCCAAAACTTGAACTCCACGTCTTCAAACGCCGCCGGCGCGCTCACGCTGATCAGCCGGTCCACAAACGGCCGGTGCCGCCCCGCGGTGTTGATCGCGATCGCCCCGCCGAGCGAAAATCCCATGACTACCGCCCGCGCATACCGCGATTTCGCCCAGTCCAACACGGTATCCAGCTCCGCGCTCTCGCGGGCAGAAAAGGTGAACAAGCCGCTGGAATCGCCGTGCCCGCGGAAATCCAGGCTGAGAATGTCGGCGTGCGCCGCAAACGCCTGGGCAAGCTGCCGGAAATCGTTCGTGGCGCGGCTTTGGAAGAACCCGTGGCACAGGATGAGCGCTTGCGCGTGGCCGGTGGCATAGCGGTCGAACACCACGCGGATGCCATCTGCGGTCTTTGCCGTATGCGTCGTGGGAATCGTCATCCGATAGGGGCTGGCTGGAAGTCATCATACCGTTCAACCCCCGGCTCAACAAGCGCGCTGACAGCCATCACGTCACGACAGGCGGCCCAGCGCCGCCCGCAGCCGCACCGGGTCCAGGCTGGGGTTTGCGGTCGCGGTCAGCATCCGCGCCAGCGGCACGACGATGACGCCGCACAACGCCGCCTGCGCGCGCTTCATCCCTGACCAGGCCGTCGCCTCGCCTTTGATGACGCGCGGGGTCTCGGCCAGCCGCTGCAAGAGCTCCCCGTGGATATCTGTAAGCGCCGTGCTCACGACAGGCTCCGGGATCGGGTCCACCGCCATCCGCACGTAGCGGATGGGCGCATAGAACTGGAACCTGACCACGCCGGGCGCAGGAGCTGCCGCGCCGCTGGGAAATGATTCGGCGGTGCCGCGAATGGAGAGCGGCACGACCGGTACCCCGGTTTTCAGCGCCAGCAATGCCACGCCGCGGCGCACCTGCGGCAGCGTCCCCTCGTAGGCGGTCGTGCTCTCAGGGAAGATCCCGATGACCTGCCCGCCCTCCAGGGCTTCTACCGCCGCGCGCAGCGCATCGCCGTTGGATTCCCGCGTCCGGTAGACCGGAATCGCCCCCATGAGACGGAAGAGCGGCCGCAGGAAATGGTGGTTGTACATGTCCTCTGCAACTAAGAAACGCACGGGTCGCTCCACGAGCAGCAACAGCAGGATGCCGTCCAGCACGCTGGGGTGATTGCCCGCAATCAGCGCTCCCCCGTGGGCCGGAATATGCTCCAGCCCGCGCACATCGAGCCGGAAGAACCCGCGCGCCAACGCTCGAAACACCGCCAGAACCTTTCGCACAATGACCGGATGCTCTGAGCGCATCGCCGCCTCCTTGTGTTGTGAACCAAATACTTCATATACGAACTGTTAACTCAAAAAAATTTAGCGCTCGATCACCTGCCGCAGCCGGCCGAGCGCTCCCAAGAGCACATCCCGGTCGCGGGCCGTCAGCGTTGCGGTCATCTCTCCGATCACCTCGGCGTGGTGGGGCCAGACCTCGGCCACAAGCGCGGAGCCTTTGGGCGTCAATTGCAGCCGGTAACTGCGCCGATCCCTCCCGTCTTGCCGCCGCACTAATCCTCGGCGCTCCAGACGGTCGACCAGGCCTGACATATCCGAGGCGGAAACCACCAGCCGGTTCCCGGCCTCGCGCTGGCTGCATCCCTCGCGATTCAGCCCACGCTCCAAGAGGAGCAACAGGTTGAATGCCGGCGCGGAGAGTCCGAAGCGCCGGTAGGCGGCTGAGAGCCGCCGAAGCGCCAGCCCGCAGGTCCTGGCCAGCGCATAGATCACCGCGGCCTCCGGCTGCTTGACTTTCGCCGGATCGAACCCAAGCTCTCGAAACACCTCTGCCGTCGCGTTCATGATAGATAGTTTATATCACAATAGTTTATATGTCAAGTATATATCTAGCCCGGCAAGCTCATATGACAAGGCTGTCATCGGATCGTCATCGTGCCGTGAGCTCCGCCTCCTATAGTGGAACCGTCAACGTCGCCGCGGTCCGCGGTCAAGGCCAAGGAGGCAGCGATGGGACGATGGCTCCTAGGGCTGGCGCTGGCTGTTAGCGCGATACGGGTCATGGATCGAGCTCCTGAACAACCTGCGATACCTCCCACCACCTCCGGGCTCGCGAGCTGGTACGGAGGCGGCGAGCCGTTGAATACCCATGTGGCGATGGGCCACCGGTTCAACCCGGAGGCGCTTGAAGCCGCGATGTGGGACGTGCCGCTGGGGGCCTCCGTCAAGGTCACCAACCTGGAAAATGGACGCTCCATCGTCGTCCGCGTCACCGACCGCGGCCCGGCCCGACGGCTCAGCAGGGCCATCGACTTGACGCGCGCGTCGTTCGCCAAGCTTGCGCCCTTGGAGCAAGGGCTCATCCCGGTGCGCATCCAACCGCTCTTTTAACCACACCAGATAGCCGAGAGAGTCTCCCATGATTGTCGTCATAGAAGAATGGCCCCCCAGAGCATAAAGTTTTTGTAGGTACAACCGCGTCAGAAGAACCGGAGGATGCCATCATGTGCATGAGCGTGCGATCTGTTCGGTACGCCGTACTTCCGGCGCTGTTGGTCTACGCCACAGCGGTGTGGGCGGCTGACCCATCTGCCAGCACGCAGCGCTTCATGAAAGAGTTCAGCGTGGATGAGTCGCGGATCGGTAGTTTACGTGATCCGCGCTTCAGCGATGACGACATCCGCCGCACGCTCTCACTCGCGCAGCAGATGCCGGGCGGCATTACGGATGAGAACGTGGACCGGATCGTGCGGATGCGCCAGGACCGCATGGAGTGGGGGAGGATTTCTCGAGAACTGGAAGGCAGAACGAGCCCCTCAACATCGAGCCACCGATCAAATCAACCCTCAATGTCCAGCCCTGGCAGGGTCAGCCCTCGGGGCGTGAGGCACCCTCCTGGCATCCGCTTCCCATCGGGAGGCACCGGCACGGCGCCTTAGCGGACGTGCTCGGCAAGAAATTCCACCGCGCGCTGCTCGGCCCACGCGACGGGCGAAGCCGGCCACCGGCCCGAAAGGAACCCAAGGTGCCCCCCGCACGGCGTGAACAGCGCCGTCAGGAAGGCGTTATCGGCCACAGCCTGTCTGGGGAGCTCGGCGGAGGGAAGAAACGGATCGTCCTCAGCGTTAATCAACAGGGTCGGCCGGCGGATCCGCACAAGATACGGCCCTGAGCTCGACGCCGCCCAATAGGCGTGCGCATCCGCAAAACCGTGGACCGGCGCGGTCACCAGATCGTCAAATTCCCCCAGCGTCCGCACCCCCCGCAGTGCTGACGGATCGACCAGGTGAGGATGTGCGGCGAGCTTCTGGAACGTCTTCCGCTTCAGGTTCGCCACCAGCCGGTCCTGGTACACCCGGCTGAATCCCCGCTCCAGCGCCTTCGCGCTAGCCGCCAAATCAAATGGGGTTGAAATGGCTACGGCCGCCCGAATCGACGGCGGGAGTCCTTCACCCTGTTCACCTAAGAATTTGAGCAGCACATTGCCGCCCAGCGACAGCCCTGCGCACGCCAGCCGGCTGGCCGGATGCTGCCGCTGCACCTGAGCAATCACCCACGCCAGGTCGCTCGTCTCCCCGCCGTGATAGGAGCGCTGCCGGCGGTTCGGTTCCCCGCTGCATCCTCGGAAATTCACCCCGATCCCTCCCCAGCCCCGGCGGCGCGCCTGAGACAACAACCCCAGCACCCCGGCGGCGCGCGAAGAGCTTTCCAGACCGTGCAGGATGATCAGGCGCGGCGCATCGGCCTGTGCGGCCAACTCATCCACGTCAAGAAAGTCGCCGTCCGGCAGCTCCCAGCGCGCGCGGCTCACCAGCACCTGAGGCGTCGGGCGCAGCACAGAACCCCAGATGGTCTGCAGATGCGTATTGCGGCACCACCAGGCTGGCTGGAAGGTCATGCGCGTCTACACCGCTTGCCCAGCGACCCAGCTGGACGCCCACGCCCATTGGAAATTGTAGCCCCCGAGCCACCCGGTGACGTCGACCACTTCGCCGATAAAATAGAGGCCGGGTACCTTCTTAACTTCCATCGTCTTGGATGAGAGCTCGCGCGTATCCACCCCGCCCCGCGTGACCTCAGCGGTCCGATACCCGACGGTCCCTGACGGCACAAACCGCCAATCTTTTAACCCGCGGCAGAGCGTCTCAAGCGCCGCGTTCGTTTGCTCAGCCAGCGGTTTGTCCGTCACGCGCAGCAGCGCGCAGAACCGCTCTGCGGCCCGCTTCGGCAACGCCTCGGCCAGAACGGTTTTGACATCGGCCCGTGGGCGGGCGATTTTCAACTTGAGCAACCACGCTTCGGCCTCCTCGAAACGTTTGTCCGGCAACAGGTCCACGTGCACCGCCTGCTTGGGCCGCCAGTACAGCGAGGCCTGAAGCGCTGCCGGGCCGCTGAGGCCGGTATGCGTGAACAGGATCGCCTCACGGAATGCCGGACCGTCGCTGCTGACCACCGCCGGCATCGACACGCCGGCCAGCTCCTGAAAGTGGCGCTGCTCGGGCGGAGCAAACACAAACGCGTCCAGCGCCGGGGCGGTGTCCATCACGCGCACGCGGAATTGCCTGGCGATGCGGTAGCCAAAATCCGTCGCGCCGGTCTTGGGCAGCGATAAACCGCCGGTGGCGATCACCAGCGCATCAGACGCAAAGAGCCCCTGGCTCGTCTTCACGACAAACCGCTCCGCCTTGTGCACTTCCTGCACCTGGCAGCCGGTCACGATTGTCACGCCCGCTTTGCGGCATTCGTCGATGAGCATGTCGATGACCTGCTGGGCGGACTGATCGCAGAAGAGCTGCCCCAGCGTCTTTTCATGGAAGGCGATCTTGTGGGCGCGCACCAGCTCGAGGAAATGTTCCGGGGTGTAGCGGGCAAGCGCCGAGCGGGCAAACGGAGGGTTCGCGGAAACGTACTGTTCAGGCCCA
>PCVX01000015.1 GCA_002796105.1 Candidatus Omnitrophica bacterium CG11_big_fil_rev_8_21_14_0_20_63_9
CGTGGGCAACACCGTCACGTATGAGCAGTCGCTTGAGCTGATGGAAGTGGGCATCAGCGCGCTGCTGGTCGGGGTCGGCCCGGGGGCCGCGTGTACCACACGAGGCGTGCTGGGCGTGGGGGTGCCGCAGGTGACCGCAACGGTTGACTGTGGCGCGGCCCGCGATTTTTATCACAAGAAGACCGGCCGCTACGTGCCGATCATCACCGATGGCGGCATGCGCAATGGCGGCGATGTGTGCAAAGCGTTCGCGTGCGGCTCGGATGCGGTCATGGTCGGCTCGGCGTTTGCCAAGGCCAAGGAAGCGCCAGGCCGCGGCTACCACTGGGGCATGGCGTACCCGCACTCCTCGCTGCCGCGCGGCACGCGCATCTATGTCGGCACGACCGGGACGCTGGAGCAGATTCTCTTTGGCCCGGCCGCGACCGATGACGGCTCGCAGAACCTCATGGGCGCGCTGACCACCTGTATGGGCACCGTGGGAGCCAAAGACATCAAAGCGTTCCAGCTCACCGAGATCATCATCGCCCCGTCCATCCAGACGGAAGGGAAGATCTTCCAGCAAGTGCAGCGCGTCGGCATGGCGCGCAAGGGTGCTGCCGAAGCGCCCAACGGGCGCATAGCCGCTCGCCAAGCCAAAACCCCGAGAGTTCGAGCAACTCGGTGACTCGATGGGGTGATGAACCAATCGCACGAGCTAATTCTCATTGTGGATTACGGTTCGCAATATACGCAGCTCATTGCGCGCCGCATCCGCGAGCAGCACGTCTTCTGCCGCATCATCCCGCCCGGCCAGCTCACGCTCCAGCACCTGCGCGAAGAGCGCCCTAAGGGGCTGATCCTCTCCGGCGGCCCGAACAGCGTCTACCAGCCCAATGCGCCGCTGCCTGATGCGGCGATCTTCTCCTCCGGCGTGCCGACCCTGGGCATCTGCTACGGCATGCAGGCGATGGCCCACCGCCTGGGCGGTGTTGTCCAGCGGGCGGAGAAGCGCGAGTACGGCCATGCCAAGATCACGGTTATGGACACCGACGGCTTGTTCGATCAGATCAAGCCGGTCTCCAGCTGCTGGATGAGCCACGGCGATTCGGTCGTCACCCCGCCGGAAGGGTTCGTCGTCAGCGCCCAGACCGACAACACGACGTCCGCCGCGATCGCGAACCCTGGGCGCAAGCTGTACGGGTTGCAGTTCCACCCTGAGGTCGCGCACACCGAGGAAGGCACGCGCATCCTGCGCAATTTCCTCTTCAAGGTTTGCGGATGCAAGGGTGAGTGGACGATGGCCTCATTCG
Source organism: Candidatus Omnitrophica bacterium CG11_big_fil_rev_8_21_14_0_20_63_9 (assembly GCA_002796105.1). Classification (GTDB taxonomy): domain Bacteria; phylum Omnitrophota; class Gorgyraeia; order Aquiviventales; family Aquiviventaceae; genus 21-14-0-20-63-9. Next base: position 1,293 of record PCVX01000015.1, read on the forward strand.
CAGATGAGGCGGTCTCGCGCATCAAGCAGCAGGTGGGGGCTGCGAATGTCGTGCTGGGCTTAAGCGGCGGCGTGGATTCCTCGGTCGCGGCGGTGCTGGTGCACAAGGCGATCGGCGAGCAGCTCACCTGCGTGTTCGTGGACAACGGGTTATTGCGCAGCGGTGAGCGCCAGCAGATCGAGGACGCGTTCGGCCGCCACTTCCACATCACGGTGCGCTACGTGGATGCGGCTTCGCGATTTCTAAAGCGCCTGTCCGGCGTGGCTGACCCTGAGCAGAAGCGCAAGATTATCGGCGAAGAGTTCGTGCGGGTCTTTGAAGCCGAAGCGCGCGGGATCTCCAACGTGAAGTTCCTGGCGCAGGGCACGCTCTACCCGGACGTGATCGAAAGCGTCTCCGCGTGGGGCGGACCGTCGGCCACGATCAAGACGCACCACAACGTCGGCGGCCTACCGCGCGATATGCATCTCGCCCTGGTCGAACCGCTGCGCGACCTGTTCAAGGACGAGGTGCGCGAGCTGGGCGCGCTCCTAGGCCTCTCCGAAGAGCTCCTGCACCGGCACCCGTTTCCAGGGCCGGGGTTGGCGGTGCGCATCCTTGGGGAAGTGACCGAGGAGCGGCTGCGGATCGTGCGCGAGGCCGACCTGCGCGTGGAGCAGGAAATCCGCGCGGCCAATTTGTACCGCAGCCTGTGGCAAGCCTTCGCGGTGCTGGTGCCGGTGTTCACCGTGGGCGTCATGGGCGATGAGCGTACCTACGAGCATGTCATCGCGGTGCGCGCGGTCACCAGCCAGGACGCCATGACGGCCGACTGGGCCAAGCTGCCGCCGGAAGTGCTCGGCCGCATTTCTAACCGGATCATCAACGAAGTCAAAGGGGTCAACCGGGTGGTGTACGATGTTTCATCGAAACCCCCCGCCACGATTGAATGGGAATAACGATGGAGGACGCTGGATGAAACGTCTGCTGGTGCTGGCGCCGGCTCTGCTGCTGGTTGCCGGGTGCGGGGTCGCGATCATTGAAGATGGTCAGGTGGGGGTGAAAGCCGACTTCGGCAAGATCGCGGATCAGCCGCTGGGCTCCGGGTGGCACTTGTACGTCCCCATGTTCTCCTGGGTTGAAACGTGGGAGGTGAAGACGCAAGAGCTGAAGGAAGTGGCCAGCGTGCCCTCATCCGAAGGGCTGATTTCCCAGCTCGATGTCTCCGTCCTCTACAACGTGCCGGCTGATAAAGCGGTGCTGGTCAGGAAAACGATCGGTGCCAGCTATCGTTCGACCATCCTGGAGCCGTATACCCGGGAAGCGATCCGGAATATCGTCAGCGGCTACGCGGTCAAAGCGCTCTTCAGCGATGCCGGCCGCAAAGAGATCGGCGAGAACATCCTGACGTTCCTGAAGGGCAAGCTCGATCAGCGGGGCATCATCGTGCAAGACGTGCTGCTGCGTGACGTGCGGCTGCCGCCGAGCTTCGCGCAAAGCATCGAGGCGAAGCTGCGCGCCGAGCAGGAATCGCTGCAGAAAGAGTTCGAGCTGACCAAGGCCCAAAAGGATGCCGAAATCGAAGTCGCCCGGGCGCAAGGGGTGGCCAAGAGCAACGAGATCATCGCCGCGAGCATTTCCGACAAATATCTCCGCTATAAATGGATCGAGGGGTTGCAGTTTAAGGGCAATACCGTGATCTACGTGCCCACCGAAGCCAACCTGCCCATCATGGAAGCCGGCCGGATTATGGATATTTCCGACAACGAAGGGAAGCGGCAAGGCAAACCATGAGAGTCGGTTTGTCGCCTGTCATCGTTGGCTTGGTGACCTTGGCCATGGGATGCGGGGCATCGGCGACCGAGCCCATGCCTCCCACCGGCGGCTCGGCCAAAGGCCGCCCGCATCCGGTGAAAGTCGAACTGATCGCCGAGCATGCCTCAGTACTGCCCGGTGGTAACACGCGGGTCGGTGTGCATTTTGAGCTGGAGGAGGATTGGCACATCTACGCGAAGACACCCGGTGATGCCGGCCTGCCGACCAGTATCGAATGGACCGGTTCTGCTGGCACTACCTTCTGGCCCGTCGAGTGGCCCGATCCCCAGGAGTTTCTTGACCCGGGCAACATCCGCACGTTCGGCTATTCGGGCGCCGTGACCCTGGCCAGCGTGGTGAAAGCCCCAAGGACAGCGAAGGCAGGGACCAGCTTGCCGATTCGGGCAAAGGTTAAATGGCTGGCCTGCCATGACATTTGCATCCCCGGTGCGGCGGACCTGGAGCTCGCCTTGCCGGTCGCCGACACCCAGCCGGTGCCCTCAACGCACTCCGAGCTCTTCGCCCAGGTAGCCCCTTGAACCGCACGCGCACCCGCATCATCGCCACGGTCGGGCCGGCGTGCGCCGATACCCAGATCCTGTGGGAGATGGCGCAAGCCGGCGTCGACGTGTTCCGCTTCAACTTTTCGCACAGCACGCTCGCAGAGCACCAGCGGATGCTGGAACGCATTCGCAAGGTGCAGCGCCGTTTTAAGCGGCGCATCGGCATTTTGCAGGACCTCGCCGGGCACCGCATCCGCACCGGCCGGCTTTCGCACGGCCGCCCCGTTGCGCTGCGCGCGGGGCAGCGATTCCTCCTGTACCGCAAGCCGGTAGCCGGGGATGCCCATGGGGTCGCCTTCGACTACCATGGATCGTTCGTGCCCATCAGCCGCCACCAGATGATCTACATCGATGACGGCAACATCCACCTGCGCGTGCTGCGCTCCACGGAGCACCAGATCTTCACCGAGGTGGTTCAGGAGGGCGTGCTGGGTGAGCGCAAAGGCGTCAACATCCCCGGCGTCACGCTGGCGTTTCCCCGCATCAGCCAAAAAGACATCGAAGACCTTGGGTTCGCGATCCACAACCGCATCGAATACGTTGCGCAATCGTTCGTCCGGGAAGCCGAAGACGTCTTGGAGGTCAAGCGGCGGATCAGCCGGTACCTTCCGAACTGCCAGGTCATCGCGAAAATCGAGAACCGCGAGGGCATCCAGAACATCGCCGGCATCCTGCGCTCAGCCGATGCGCTGATGGTCGCCCGGGGCGATTTGGGCATCTCGGTGCCGATCTATGAGATCCCCATCCTGCAGAAGTGGCTCATTGCCGCCTGCAACCATAAGGGCAAGCCAGTCATCACCGCAACCCAAATGCTTGAGCACATGATCGACCACCCGGTGCCTACGCGGGCCGAGGTCAGCGACGTGGCCAACGCCGTGATCGACGGCTCGAACTTCGTCATGCTCTCCGGGGAGACCGCAGCAGGGAAGTACCCGGTGGAAGCGGTGCGCATGATGCATACCATCATTGAACACACCGAGCGCCACGCGCCCTTCCGTGGTGTGCGCAGGACGCGATGAGCTGGGTCTTTTGGGGAAGTCTGTTTATGTTTCTTGGCGTGGCGCTTGGCGCCTTCGGCGCCCATGGGCTGAAGGATGCGCTCACCGCTGAGGCGAAGCAGACGTACCAGACGGCGGTGTTGTACCATCTCGTGCATGGCCTCGCGCTGCTGGCGGTCGGTTGGCTGGCCATGCTGCGGCCGATGGAATCGCTGGTGCGCACCGCTGGGTGGGCGTTTATCTTCGGCATCATCCTGTTTTCCGGCAGCCTCTATCTGTTCAGCGTCACCGGGGTGAAAAAGCTCGGGATCATCACACCATTCGGCGGCCTGGCTTTCTTGATCGGGTGGTTGTGTTTGGCGTTGGCCGCCAAACGCTAGGAGCTGGTATGGAGCGAAAGCCGTACGCCGGCGTGGCGTGGTTTTTTGCGTTCGTCGGCGGGGCCATCCCGCTGGTCTTTACCATCACCCATATTGCCAACAATACCCCCTTCGGGCTCGAGGACGTCATCCTCTGGCCGACCAGCCTCTTGCTGGTTGGTCGGGAACTCTCTAACTTTGACGGGATCATCTTTTTCGCCGGTGCCTCCGTCTTCAATATCGTGTTGTACGCAGGGGTTGGCAAAATCATCGCCTTCGTCTTGCGCAGGCTGACCCGTTAGGCGCCTTGACATACCCTAGGGGAGTATGTATACTCCCAGTAGGTATCCACGATGGCATCGTACCCAGCGCACCCAGATCTCTTGCCGCGCCTGAAGCGGATCGAAGGCCAAATCCGGGGCATCACCCGGATGGTCGAGCAGCGCCGCTATTGCATCGACATCATCCAGCAGCTCACGGCGGCTCGCAAGGCGCTCGACCAGGTAACGCTCAAGATCATGAACGGGCACATCAACACGTGCGTCAGCGATGCGATCCGCCGCCGCGATGGGGAAGAGAAAATCGCCGAACTGATGACCACCATCAACCGGTTTGTGAAATGACACGGTTTCGACGCCTCGCGTTAGCTGTTGTGCTTGCGGTAATGGTCATGCCGGGACTGGCGGCGGCGTGTCAGTCCGACGCTGCATGCTGCTGCCCGCAGCCTGGACCTTCTTCGACTTGCGAGATGTCGTGTGCTCCGCAGGCTCAGCCGGACGTTTCCGTAACGTCAGCGGCGGTGCGAGATCCCGCGCCTGGCCCTGAGCCGGCGCTGATGACCACCGCACTCCTTCCGCATACCCAGGTCGACCTTCGCAGCTCCCGGGACAGTCAAGTCCACGGGCCACCCGGCCTCACCTCAAGGCGCTATCTTCGCCTCCGCACCCTTCGCCTGTAAGCCATCCCACACCGCCGAGTTTGGCACCATGTCGGCGGTGCTCGTGTTTGACGGTCAGTTTGTCACGTCACAGGAGGAGTGGGATGGTCATCGGTCGTAACACCGCGCGCGTCATTTCCTGGCTGGTTTCCATGGCGATTGCCATGGGGCCGATGCCTCTCCTGCGCGCTGATTCCTCGCCTGAGCCCTTGGAGCTTGTTCCATTACTGGAAGAAGCTTTGAAGGAGAACCTGGACCTGGTATCGGCCAAGCAGGAATGGGAAGCGGCCCGCGCGCGGATACCCAAGGCAACCGGCCTCCCAGCTCCCCGCATCGGTGTCGAATGGGAAGAGATTCCCAAGGGCTCGCTCAAGTTGAACGAGGCGATGCTGATGTACCAGCTCGTCCAGTCGCTGCCGTTTCCAGGAAAGCTGTCGGCGCGCCGTCGCGTGGCGGTTGCCGAAGCCCAAGTGGCCGCAGCCCGTTATAAGCAGGCTGAGCTGGAAGTCCTCACGCAAGTCAAAGCCGCCTACTTTGACCTTTTCCTCTTTGACCGGCAGCAAGCGCTGCAGCGGGAGCAAGCCACCTGGTTGCAGCAGGCGGTGGCGGTCGCGCAGGCGCGGTACGCTTCAGGCCTCGGGCCGCAGGCTGATGCGCTGCAGGCGCAAGGCGAGCTATTGGAAGCGTCCAATGATGTCCGCGTTTTGACCGATCGCCGAGCCGCGGTGGCCGCCCACGTGAACCATCTCCTGAACCGCACGGTCGATCAGCCGCTTGGCCTACCCGCCGCTCCGAAGCTTGAGCCGCTGACGGTGTCCGCGCAGGAGCTGACCCTCATGGCGGCCCGGTGGCAGCCTGATTGGCTGCTGTTTCAAGCGGCCGCCGAGCGCGCCGGGGCGGCCTGGCGGCTGGAGAAGCGGGAGCTGCTGCCGGACCTGGAGACGATGTTTGAGCTGCGCGATCCGGCCACGGGCCCCATCGGGCCCTGGGACCTGACGCTGGCGATCGTGCTGCCATTTTGGTTCTGGACGAAGCAGCGCTACGGCGTGAAAGCCGCCCTATACGACAAGCGGTCCGCCGAAGCAGCGTTTGCGGCGATGCGCAATGACGTGACGCGGCGCATCCACGAACATTGGCATCAGGCGATGGCGAGCCACCGCACCGCAATGCTCTACCGCGACGGGCTGATTCCGCTGGCGGAGCAGGCCACCGAGAGCGCGCTGGCCGCGTATCGTAGCGGACAAGGCTCCTTCGCCGAGCTGGTGATGGCCCTGCGGGGCTGGACCGAACGGCGGCGCATGTATGACGAGGCGCTGGTGGAATTCGAGCAGCACGTTGCGATGTTAGAGCAGGCTTCCGGAGTGAGCTTGCGGAGGATGGAATGAGATGAAACGCCCTCAACGATCCGTGATCATTGGACTGGTGCTGGCGGCGATCCTGATCGGAGCGGTCTCGGTGGTTCGCTCCCGTCTGGGCGGTGCGGCCCGCAACCATGCGGCCGCCACGTACTATTGCCCGATGCATCCGACCTATACGTCGGACCGGCCTGGGACCTGCCCGATCTGCAACATGTCATTGGTGAAGAAAGAGCCTGAGCTCAGCGGTCAAGCCACAAGCGCCAAGGACCAAGGGAAAGCCAGCGTGTTCGAGAGCATCTGCTACTTACACAACTGCGAGAAGCTCCATGAGGGCAAGCCCTGCCCGATGACCGTTGTCGCGAAGCCGGGCGAGCGCGTGACATGCCCCATTTGCGGCACGCATATCGCGGAAGGCGCACCGGCTGATAGCGGCCGGAAGATCCTGTACTGGACTGATCCCATGATCCCCGGCTACAAGGCCGAAGGGCCGGGGAAGTCGCCGATGGGGATGGAGTTGGTGCCGGTGTACGAAGAGGAGGCTGCCGCAGGAGCTGGAACTATCGCGCTTGAAGGGTATGCGCCCGTCATGCTGACGCCGCAAAAACAGCAGCTCATTGGGGTGACGACCGCCCCTGTCCAGCGACGGACGATGACGAAGGCGATCCGGGCGGCCAGCGTGGTGGCCCATGATCCTGAGCTGTATCAAGCACAGCAGGAGTTTATCCAGGCGAACCAGGCGTGGCAGCAAGCACGCGACCGACAGCAGCCTGAAGTCGCCGAGCAGGCCCGGCGGCTGGCCGAGTCTGCCAGGCTGCGGCTGCGCCACCTGGGGTTGAACGAAGAGCTCATCGATGAGGTGGCGGGCTGGACCGCGCCGGACCACCGGTTGCTGCTCGGGGGTGCCGGGCAATTTTGGGTCTATGCCTCGATTTATGAGTACGAGCTGCCATGGGTGCGCCCGGGCATCAGGGCGGTGGTCGAAGTGAGCGCGGTGCCGGGATACCAGTTTGCCGGCACCGTCAAAGCGATCGACCCGATGCTGGATGCCATGACGCGCACCGCGCGCGTGCGCATCCTTGTGAACGACCCGGACGGTTTACTGAAGCCTGAGATGTTCGCCACAGCGACCATCCTCGCACCCCTGGGGGATCAGCTCGCTGTTCCGCAGGAAGCGCTGTTCGACACCGGCACGCGCCAGCTCGTCTTCGTGGATATCGGGCAGGGAGTCTTCGAGCCGCGCCAGGTAGCCATTGGCGGCAAGGCGGAGGGCTATGTGCAGGTGAAGGCAGGGCTTAGCGAAGGCGAGGCGGTCGTCACCAGCGGCAATTTCCTGATCGACTCTGAAAGCCGCCTGAAGGCGGCGCTGCAAGGCGCGGGGACCGAGGGGCATCAGCATGGCCAATAACGCCGAAGCACCCGTGCTTCGCCAGGGCGGGTTCATCGAGCGGGTCATCGAGTGGTCGGCGACCAACAAGTGGCTGGTGCTGATCGCGGTCGGTGCGGCGATGGTCGCCGCCGTCTGGTCGGCGCGGCGCATCCCGCTCGATGCCATCCCGGACCTGTCCGACACGCAAGTCATCATCTATTCCCGGTGGGACCGCAGCCCGGACATCGTCGAAGACCAGGTGACGTACCCTATCATTACCGCGATGTTGGGTGCGCCGAAAGTGAAGGCGGTGCGCGGGTTCTCGGATTTCGGTTTCTCCTACGTGTACGTGATTTTCCAAGATGGCACTGATCTCTATTGGGCCCGCAGCCGTACATTGGAATACCTGAGCAAGATCATTCCGCGCTTGCCCGAGGGGGTGAAGACCGAGCTAGGGCCGGATGCCACCGGGGTGGGCTGGGTGTTCCAGTACGCCCTCGTGGATCGCAGCGGCCAGCATGACCTGCAGGAGCTGCGCACCTTCCAGGATTGGTATTTGCGCTACCACTTGCAAAGTGTGCCTGGAGTCGCCGAGGTCGCGTCCATCGGCGGGTTCGTGAAGCAATACCAAGTGACGATCGACCCCACGAAGCTGCTCTCCTACAACATCCCGCTTAACGAAGTCATTGACGCGCTGCGCGAAGGGAACCAGGAAGTCGGCGGCCGGCTGCTGGAGTTCAGCGGGGCCGAGTACATGGTGCGCGGCCGCGGCTACGCCAAGAGCATCGACGACCTGGAGCAGATCGTCGTCACCGCCAACCCGCAGGGCACGCCGGTGTTGATCAAGCACCTGGGCACGGTGACGCTGGGACCAGAGCTGCGCCGCGGTATCGTCGACCTGGACGGGCAGGGCGACGTGGTGGGTGGCACCGTGATCATGCGCTCCGGGGAAAATGCGCTCAACGTGATCAACCGGGTGAAAGCCAAGCTGGCGGACGTGAAAGCCTCCTTTCCTCCCGGCGTCGAGCTGGTGGTCACCTACGACCGCTCGGACCTGATCCACCGCGCGATCGACACCCTCAAGCACCAGCTCGTTGAAGAGATGATCATCGTCAGCCTGGTGATCCTGCTCTTCTTATGGCATTTCCCTTCGGCCATCATTCCGATCGTCACCATTCCGGTCTCGGTCCTGCTGGCGTTCATTCCGCTCTACGGCATGCACCTGACGTCCAACATCATGTCGCTTTCCGGCATCGCCATTTCCATCGGCGTGCTGGTGGACGGCGCGATCGTCGAAGTGGAAAACGCCTACAAGCGCCTTGAGCAATGGATCGAAGGAGGCCGCCAAGGCGACTACCACGCGGTGCGGCTGAAAGCGCTCAAGGAAGTCGGGCCGGCGGTCTTTTTCTCCCTGCTCGTCATCGCCGTGGCGTTCCTGCCGATCTTCACGCTGGTCGATCAGGAGGGGCGCCTGTTTCGGCCGCTGGCCTGGGCGAAAAACCTGGCGATGGCGATCGCGGCCATCCTGGCGGTGACGCTCGATCCGGCGCTGCGGATGCTCTTCACGCGCATGGAGCCGTTTCGCCTGCGCTGGCCATGGGCGTCGAAGGCGGCGACGGCGCTGGCGGTGGGGACCTACTATCCCGAAGAGCGGCATCCAGTCAGCCGCGTGCTGTTTCGCCTCTACGAGCCGGCGTGCCGTTTCGTCCTACGGCACAAGGCAGGGACGATCCTGGCTGCGCTAGCCCTCGTGCTCCTGACGATCCCGGTTTACCTGCGCCTGGGGACCGAGTTCATGCCGCCGCTGAATGAGGGCACGATCTTGTACATGCCGACCACGCTGCCGGGCATCTCGGTCACCGAGGCGCAGCGGCTGCTCCAGAAACAGGACCAAATCTTGAAAAGCTTCCCGGAGGTTGAGCGCGTCTTCGGCAAGGCGGGCCGCATGGAAAGCTCCACCGATCCGGCGCCCTTTTCCATGATGGAGACTGTGGTCACGCTGAAGCCGAAGGATCAGTGGCCGAAGCCAAAAGCATACGACGTGTTGGTTGCGGAGATGGATCAGGCGCTGAAGATTCCGGGCACGACAAACGCCTGGACGATGCCGATCAAAAACCGCATCGACATGCTCAGCACCGGCGTGCGCACGCCCATCGGGATCAAGATCTTCGGCTCTGACCTGAAGACCATCGAGGAGATGGGTGTGCACCTTGAAATGATCCTCAAGGACGTGCCGGGCACGCGCAGCGTCTACGCCGAGCGCGTCGCCGGAGGCTACTTCCTGGACTTCGATCTGAAGCGCGAGTCGCTGGCGCGCTATGGGCTGTCGGTCGCGGACGCGCAGATGATCATCATGTCCGCCATCGGCGGCGAGCCGGTCACCACGACGGTCGAGGGGCGCGAGCGGTACACGGTCAACGTCCGGTATGCGCGGGAGTTCCGCGAGGACCTGGAAGCGCTCCAGCGAGTCCTGGTGCCCACGCCGGCAGGGCAGCACATCCCGCTGGCGCAGATCGCGGACCTCCAGCTGCGCTCCGGACCCGCCATGATCCGCGATGAGAACGGCCTCCTCGCCGGCTACGTCTACGTCGATGTGGCAGGGCGCGACATCGGCGGCTATGTCACCGAGGCCAAGCGGATCGTCGTGCAGCAACTGAAGCTGCCCTCCGGCTACGCGCTCGTGTGGAGCGGCCAGTACGAGAACATGCTGCGGGTGCGCGAACGTTTGAAAGTCGTGCTTCCCCTGACGCTGTTCATCATCTGCGTGCTCCTGTACATGAACACGAAATCGATGGTGAAGACCGGCATCGTGCTGCTGGCGGTGCCGTTCTCGCTCATCGGGGCGGTGTGGCTGCTGTGGCTGCTGGAGTACAATGTCTCTATCGCGGTGTGGGTCGGCATGATCGCCCTGATGGGGCTGGATGCGGAAACCGGGATTTTCATGCTGCTGTTTCTTGATCTGTCCTACCACGAGGCGGTCAAGCGCGGCCAGATGCGCACCGAACACGATCTGGAAGAAGCGATCGTCCACGGCGCGGTCAAGCGCGTGCGGCCGAAGATGATGACGGTGATGGCGGCGTTCTGCGGGCTGCTGCCGATCATGTGGTCGATGGGCGCCGGCGCGGACATGATGAAGCGCATCGCCGCCCCGATGGTCGGCGGGTTGGCGACTTCGTTCATCATGGAACTGCTTGTGTACCCAGCCGTCTATGCGGTCTGGAAATGGAAGTTCGAGATGCGGGAAGGGAAAGCCGAGTGGGTCGTGGCCTCGACTTCAGGAGGTGGGTGATGAGATTCCGCGCACTGATTCTGGGACTCATTGGTGCCATCGCTGGGCTTGTCGCCGTGGGACCTGGCTTCTGCGCGGAGATTCATCTGCCTCAAACAGCCGAGGAACATCGTGCGCTCGCAAGCCGCTACGACCAGAAGGCAGCCGCGGCAACGCAAGAAGCGGCCGAGCATCGAGCTATGCTGGACGCAGCCTATAAAGCTGAAATTCATTCGAAGGCTCCGGTCCGCCGTGCGTATGAAAAGATGCGCAAACACTGTAGGCCCATCGTTCGCGATGCTGAGCGATTAGCGAAGGATTACGAAGCGTTTGCCGCCTGGCATCGGCTCCGCGCCGAAGAGGTCTTAGGGGCGTCAGCCGCGAGTGAAACCCATGACCATTGAGCAACCGCTCGATACGCAGGAGCTTTGGCGCCGTGTCGGCTTGGAACAGCTGCGGAATACGCTTGGCCGCATCAGCCGCATGATTGTCGAATTTGAGGAGGTGCTGAGATCGCTGCCTTCCTGCAACGAGTGCGCCCGCAGCCAATTGATCCAGCAGTTGAACCAGCGCAGCACTACGCTCAGCGCCGAATTCACCACGCTCGCCGTGTTAGCCGAAGGATTGCAGCAAGCGGTGGCTCAGACGGAAGCCGCCCATGGCGAGCTCCTGGAACGCATACCGTCACCATGCCACTGTGCAAGCCACCCGTGCACCTGCCATGGCCGCTGAGCGAGAACGACCGAGCGCCCCAAAGATTGCCGGCATGCTGATGAAGATCGGCGTGATGGGTGGAGCAACCGGTGATTTTGCCAAAGACCACCTGGATAAGGCGCATCGACTGGGCGAAGCCATCGCCCGGCGCGGCTGCCTGCTGATCACAGGCGGCTGCCCAGGACTCCCGCACGCCGCCGCGTGCGGCGCGAAACAGGCTGGCGGGTTTGTCGTGGGGATCTCTCCAGGGCTCAGCCTGGATGAGCATATCAACAAATACGGCTCGCCGGCCGAGTTCCATGACGTGCTGATTTATACCGGCAGCGGCCTCATGGGCCGCGAGGTAGTCAACATCCGCAGCTCGGACATCGTGATCATTATCGGCGGACGCAGCGGAACGCTCGGTGAGCTCGCCATTGCGTATGATGAAGGTAAGCTCATCGGGGTGCTCACCGGCACCGGCGGTGTCAGCGATCTCGTCAAAGATATCTTGGAAGCCTGCGAAAAAGATACCGGCGCACGGGTCGTCTATGACGCGCAGCCAGAGCGGCTGATCGAGGAGCTGCTGCGCGTGTACGAACAGGAGCATTTCCGCCGGCCATCGGTGTTTTCCGGCCCTGAAGCGCATCCAAACCAGCAGCAGGACGTCGTGTGCGGGATGTGGATTGCGCCGGGTGCCGTGGTGGCGCAGCGCACGGTGCAGGGCAAGACCTACGTCTTTTGTTCAACGGCCTGCGCGGACCAATTTGATGCCCGGCATACGAAGCAGTGAACCGCCCTCGTTGCAGTTTTTCGGCGCGGCCGGCACAGTCACCGGCGCGAAATTCCTGCTGCGCGTCGGCCGCCGGCAGGTACTGCTCGACAGCGGTTTATTCCAAGGGTTGAAGGCGCTGCGGCTGCGCAACTGGCAAGAGCCTCCGTTCGATCCTGCCCGCTTGGATGCGATCGTCCTGAGCCATGCGCACTTGGACCATTCGGGGTACTTGCCGCTGCTCGTGCGCCAACGGTTTCGCGGCAAGATCTTCTGCACCTCAGGCACCGCGGATTTGCTCCGCGTAATGCTGCTGGACTCAGCTCACTTGCTGGAAGCCGAAGCCGAGCGGGCGAACCGGCACGGCTACTCGAAGCACCGTCCCGCGCTGCCGCTGTATACAGTCGAGGACGCGGAGGCCTCGCTACGCTATCTGCGCCCGTGCGGCTACGGACGGCCGGTGCAGGTCACAGACGGCGTGACCGCCGTGTTTCGCCGCGCAGGGCACATCCTCGGCTCGGCGACCGTTGAGCTTCAGATCGGCGCAGGGCAGCCCTTCCGGCTGGTCTACTCCGGCGACCTTGGCCGCTGGGATCAGCCTATCCTCCGGGACCCTGAGCTGGTGTCTGAGGCCGACATCCTGCTGCTGGAGTCCACCTACGGTGACCGCGTGCACGCGGCTCACCCGGCTGAGGCGCTGGCCCGCATTGTGCAGGAGATCGCGCAGCGCCAAGGGGTCCTCTTGATCCCGGCCTTCACCGTGGGACGCACGCAATTGCTGATCTGGATGCTGCGCGAACTCGAAAGCGCCGGGCGCATTCCCGCGCTGCCGGTCTATATCGACAGCCCGATGGGCATCAATGTCGCGGATATCTACTGCCGGCACCCGGAGGACCATGACCTGGACATGAAGATGCTGATGGATCAACGCCAGTGCCCCCTCTGCTGCCGGCAGTATCACCTGGTAAAAACCGTGGAAGAGTCCAAAGCGCTGAATCGCCAGGCAGGACCGATGATTGTCATTGCCGGGAGCGGAATGGCGACCGGCGGGCGCATCCTCCACCATCTCAACCGTCGGCTGTCGGATCCGCAGACGACGGTGCTGCTGGTCGGGTTCCAGGCGGCCGGAACACGCGGCCGGGCGCTGCAAGACGGTGCGGCGACCATCCGGATGTTCGGTCAAGACGTCCCTGTGCGGGCCCGTGTTGCGGTGCTGGACGGCCTCTCAGCGCACGCGGATCGCCAGGAGTTCCTGCGCTGGCTGCGCGGCTTCCGCACGCCACCGCAACGGACGTATCTTGTGCATGGTGAGCCACCGCAGGCGCAAGGCCTGGCAAGTACGATTGCGACCGAGCTGGGCTGGGATGTGCGCGTGGCTCAGGACGGCGAACGGATCGACCTGGTGAAGCCGGCAACTTCAAGGAGTCGCACATGAAAGCAATGCTGCGTATGGCCATTGTTCTGAGCGTGTTGTTGGTTGGCACAACCGTGCAGGCTCATGAGGGCCATGCGCATGAGGAAGCGCAAGGGCAGGCGTTCATCGATCCAAGCCTGCTAGGGTTTTCCGGGCTGCGGCACATTGTCAACGTGCATCCCGCTTTTGTTCACTTTCCGCTTGGACTGTTTCCAGCCGCCCTGTTGCTGTACGCCTTGGGCATGCTGTTGAAACGTCCTTCTTGGCTCGTGGCAGGCCGAGCCTGCCTGTACCTTGCTGCTGCCGGAACCACGGTGACGATTCTGACCGGTTTGCAGGCTCAGAATACCTTTGCGCACAACGAACGCGTGCACCATATGATGATGACGCACTTGCGAATTGGCCTGACGATCGGTGGGTTGGCGGCCATCTTGATGGGGTGGAGCTTTGCGCATCACGCCCATCGGCCCAAAGGTGCCGGGGGGTTTCTGATGCTCCTGGTCTTGACCACCTACCTCGCCCTGCAGAACGGAGATCTTGGATCGAGGATGGTGTATGTCGAGGGCGCAGCGGTGAACGTTGCGGTTCCAAACCAAGTAAAAGAAACGGTGCCGCACCAGCATACCCATGGCCATTGAGACATCCGTCACTGATCCTGTGTGCGGGATGCTGGTGGATCCCGCACGCGCGGCCGCGCGCCTGACATTTCATGGCCGCACGGTGTTGTTTTGCAGCCCGCATTGCCTCA
>PCVX01000047.1:0-1756 GCA_002796105.1 Candidatus Omnitrophica bacterium CG11_big_fil_rev_8_21_14_0_20_63_9
AACGATATCCAGAAGGTTCCCGGCAACCCGTGGTTCATCTGCACCTTGTATTGGGCGCACTATCTGACCGCACGCGCGAAAGTCCCCGAAGACCTGAAAAATCCCCTGCAGATTCTGGAGTGGGTCGCCGAGCACGCGCTGCCTTCGGGCGTCCTGGCGGAACAGGTGAACCCTCATACCGGTGAGCCGTTGTCCGTGTCGCCGCTGACCTGGAGCCATGCGGCGTTCGTCAGCGCGGTCATCGACTATCTCGAAAAGCAGCACGCGCTTGGGCATGCTGCCGAATCGTTGAAACCGGTGGAGGCATAGTGATTCTCCCGTTCCGTCACCCCTTCCTTGCGGTGCTGGCGGTCACCCCGCTGGTGGCTGGGTGCGCAACGTTCGCTCATGTCGATCGGCAGACGCTCGTCCATCTATTCGCCGATCTTCGGCAGACTCCGCGCAAGGAGCCGGTCATCATCATTCCAGGCGCGCTCGGCTCAATCCTGGAGGATACCGACTCCGGCCGCGTCGTCTGGGGACGGGTTGGGGGACGTGGTGTGGACGCGCTGACGCTTCCGACGGATGGCGCAACACTGCGAGAGAATCGCGATGCGATCGTTGCTGTGAACCTGTTGCGCCGGATGGTCTTTATTCCGAGGCTCGTTGAGTTCAAAGCCAATGAGGATCTCATCCGAGTACTGCAGGAGGCGGGCGGCTACGACAAGGGTGACTTGGAGCACCCTCAACCCGGCGATAACTGCTTCCTCTTTTGGTATGACTGGCGGCGAGACCTCGTGGAGGCTGCTCAGCAGCTCGGGGCGATGATCGAACGGCTCGCGCGCGAGATGGGTGATCCCAACCTCAAAGTGCACCTCATCGCGCAGAGTGCCGGAGGGCTCGTGGCCCGCTACTACGTCAAGTACGGCACGGCCGACGTCTTGGACCAGGAACCCCTGCCGCCCCCGACCTATGCGGGGGCCAAACACGTCGCTCAGGTGATCATGCTGGGAACTCCCAACAATGGCTCGCTCGAAACGTTCCAGTCCCTGCATCAGGGGTTCAGGGTGCCGAACATGGGCCGTTTCACCCCGGCGATGGTCTTCACGATGCCGGCGGCTTATCAACTGCTCCCGCACGAGGAGGAGACGTCGTTCCTCGACGGGAACGGCCGACCGCTCGAGGTGAGCCTCTACGATCCGGCGAACTGGGAAACCTACGGGTGGTCAGTCTTCAGCCCGGAGCGCCTCACGGCTTCTCAACAGCACCTCGCCCAGCAGCGGCGCTTCTTGTCCTTGGCGCTCAGGCGGGCCAAGCGGTTTCAACAAGCACTCGACACAGGCAACCCGGCAGATGATCCGGTCGAATACGTGCTGTTCGGATCTGACTGTCAACCCACCTTGCGCAGGGCCGAACTTATGCAAGGCGGGTCTGTCTGGCGCACCCGATTTACAAGCGACGATCCGGTCATGAAATCCAAGCTCTTTGGCTTAGGCGATGGCAGTGTCACAAAAGAAAGCCTCCTCGGCTCCCACCGGACCGGAATCAGCCAGAGCGACTTGGCGTTCTCCACCCTCCATGTGGCGAACGCGGTGTTCGTGTGCGAATCCCACCTCCAGTTGACCCAGAACCTCACCGCGCTGGATAACTTGCTCCACGCGCTCTTGGTGCAAGAAGCCACAGCCCAGCATCAAGCGATCTGTCTCTACTGCCAGCGACACTTCGGCACCTTGAAAGCCACGACGACAACTAAGGGACCATAAACCGAGTAGGCCCT
>PCVX01000047.1:1769-3260 GCA_002796105.1 Candidatus Omnitrophica bacterium CG11_big_fil_rev_8_21_14_0_20_63_9
GTGCTTGTCACCAGCATGGTGGGATGGGTGGGAACAGCCTCTGCGGAGCGCGAAGGCAGCGGATCTCATCACAGTGCTGCTCCAATTCAGGAAGGCGAATCCGTCGAGTTGACAGGCCGGATTACGGGAAGTTCGCTGACGGTGACGGAGGGTCCGTACGCCGGGCAACGGTTTGCGTTGGTCGAGAATCATGCCCTGGAAGAACTCGAGGATGCCGGGCTGGCAACTGCTACCTACCGCGTCAGCGGCAAGGCGCTGGAATATCGGGGAACCAATCGCATCCTGATCAGCTCGTTCCAGCGCGCGTCCGCTTCCGCCCCAGCCGCTCAGTACCGTGAAGGCACTGGCACGTCGCCACAACGCAGCTACCGGGAGGGGAGCTAACGGTGCATCTCGTCCGCCAGCTGGCACAGAGCATTGGACGGGTGGAGGTCCTTGGGGTCATCCTCACAGGCCTGTTCCTGATCCTGAGTGGCCTCAGCCATCAGTTCGTCTATGGCCAGGGACACCTCGAGCGGCCGATTCTCGCCGTCGTGGCATGGCTGCTGGCGGCTTTCCTCATCTACGGCATGGCGGTGTGGATCGTGCTTCGACGGCCCCAGGCGGTTCGACTGAGCACCGTGCTGCTCTTTGCCGTCCTGTTTCGGCTCATGCTGCTCGGGTCAAACGTGATCCAGGAGGACGATCTCTACCGCTACGTGTGGGATGGACAGGTCAGCCTCCAGGGCGTGAGTCCCTACCGGTATGCGCCGACCGAGGCGGGCACCCCGCCCAGCGGGGTCGCCGACGGGAGTGCCGAAGAGCGCAGCCCGAGGCCGGCCGACATTCCCGTGGAGTTGGCTGCGCTGCGTGACGTAGCCAGCAGCCATCCTGGCATCGTCACTCGCGTCAATCATCCGGGGGTGCCGACGATCTATCCTCCCGTGGCGCAGGCCGTCTTCGCGCTGACGCAATGGGCGGTCCCCTGGAGTCTGCGTGGCGTGCGCGTGATGTCGGTGGTATTCGATGGCTTGTGTGTGCTCCTGGTGATCGCGATCCTCAGACAGCTCGCGCTGCCGCTGTCGCGGGTCCTGATCTACGCCTGGTCGCCGCTGGTGCTCAAAGAGTTTGCGAACTCCGGCCACATGGACACGATCGCCATGACCATGGTGCTGCTCAGCTTGCTGCTCCTGTTGCGGCGACGATGGAGCTGGGCCGGAGCCACGCTCGCCCTGGCAGTTGCCAGTAAATACTATCCCCTGGTGCTGGCCCCCGTCATCGGACAGCGCGTCTGGCAGGAAAGACGCGGGGTCTTCCATCGATGGGCGGTCGCGTTTCTGGGCACGCTGGCCCTCTGCTTTGCCCCGCTGATCGGCGACGAACTGAGGGTATTTCGCGGGTTGGGCATCTATGCCGGTACCTGGGAACTGAATGCCGGCCTGTTCGGCGTGGTGCAGAACTTCGCCCGGATCGTGGCGGGGGACGTCGCGCCGTACGCCACGCGTCTGTTGC
>PCVX01000047.1:3309-6429 GCA_002796105.1 Candidatus Omnitrophica bacterium CG11_big_fil_rev_8_21_14_0_20_63_9
CGCTGCGACGGCCGCCTGCGGTTCGAGATGATATCGGACTGCTCGCACGCTGTGTGTTCGTCATCGGGGTGTTGTTTCTGCTCAGCCCGGTGCAGACGCCGTGGTACCTGTGCTGGTTGGTCCCGTTGCTGTGCGTGGTGCCCTCACGAGCGTGGCTATTATTGAGCGGCTTGATCCTATGCTACTACCTGGGATTTTTCGTCGAATATCACTACCCAGAGCCGCAGCGGAGTATCTTCTGGAATGCCGTGAAGGCGTTGGAGTACGCGCCGTTCTTCGGACTGGTGCTCTGGCAATGGGTGAGACAACGTCAGCAGGTGTCGGATGAAAACCGCCGTATGGTGGATTGCGCTCGGCCTGCTCTGGCCGCAAGTGCCGTCCCCCGCGCTGGCTGAGAGCTTCGATCTCTCGAGATCGAGCGTGCCGCGGGAGGAGATTCTCTCCGGCGGGCCGCCGAAGGATGGCATCCCCGCGCTGACCGATCCTCAGGTGGTGTCAGCTGAGGAGGCGACCTATCTTCGAGCCGCTGATCGGGTGCTCGGTGTGGTCATCGGGACTCAGGCGCGTGCCTATCCCATTCGTATTTTGAACTGGCACGAAGTGGTCAACGACCAATTGAGCGGCACACCGATCGTGGTGACCTATTGCCCGTTGTGTGGGACAGGCATGGTATTCCGCGCCGAGCGGCGTGGGCAGCGGATGCTCTTTGGCGTCTCCGGACTGCTCTATAACAGCGACGTGTTGCTGCATGACAAGGAGACCGAGAGCCTCTGGTCGCAGCTCAAGATGGAAGCCGTGACGGGTCCCCGTCTTGGCGAACAGTTGGAGTGGCTGCCGGCACAACATATCACCTGGGAGATCTGGCGCACCGCGCATCCGCAGACGGATGTGCTATCGCTGAACACCGGCTACGACCGCGACTACGGCCACGATCCCTATGCCGGCTATGCGACCAACTCACGGCTGATGTTTCCGGTCCGACACCGGGATGCGCGCCTGGCACCGAAAGCGTGGGTCGCGGGCGTGCTCATCGATGGCCAGCCGAAAGCGTATCCGCTGAAGCGTCTGTCATCAGGCCACGTGCTCGAAGACCGCGTCGGTGTCCAGATGCTCCACATCATGTACGATGCCAACGCACGGTCGGTTCAGGTGACCGATGCCAACAAGAACGAGGTGCCGGTGGTGCAGGCCTACTGGTTTGCGTGGGCGGCGTTCTATCCCGAGACGTGGCTCTATGGTGAGTGATGATCCGAAGGCCAAGGAGGTGGAGATGCGACACGTGGTGCGCAAGGCACTGCTGGGCGGGGTGATTCTGATTGGGGTGCAGCTCGGTATCCCGATCCCTCCTGCCCAGGCGGCGGGCAAGTACGCCGTCATTCTGCAAGCCGGCAAGGAGAGTCATGAGGGGATGGCGAGGGCCGTCCATGCCTTCTTGTACGCCAAAGAGCTCAAGGAACATGGCCATGCGGTGGTGCTGATTTTCGACGGTGCCGGCACCGAATGGGCGGAGGAGCTCAGCAACCCGGAGAGCCAGTCAAAGCTCAGGCCGATGTACGAGCAGCTCAAACAGGCGGGCATCGTTGAAATCGTCTGCGATTTCTGTGCCGGGGCGTTTGCGGTCAAAGAGCGTCTGGCCCAACGCCAGGTTCCGATGACGGCCGAGTTCGCCGGCCATCCCAGCATCGCCAAGTGGGTGGATGAGGGCTACGAACTGGTCGTGCTCTAGCAGCGGAGGGGAACAATGAAACACGGATGGGGTCTACTCATCGTTGTTGTTGTTGGGCTAATCGTTGGCTGTGCGAATGCCTGGGCAGCGACAGGCAAAGCTGTGATCAAAGGGACGACCGAGGGGTCTCGCGTCTCAGGCAGCGCGACGCTGAAGGATACCCCGCAGGGACTCAAGGTCGTGGTCAAAGTGGCTGGCGTTCCACCCGGCACGCACGGGCTGCATATCCATGAACAAGATGCCTGCGGCGATCAAGGGAAGGCGGCCGGCGGGCACTTCAACCCGGCTGGGGCGCCGCACGGGTTTCTGCCGAAGGATCGTTCCACGAAGGCGCATGCCGGCGACATGGGGAATATTCAGGTGAGCCGGAAGGGGTCCGGGAAAGCCACCGTCGTCCTGCCGGGCGTGTCGCTCACGGGCACGGGGGGAACGCCCAGCGTGGATGGCCGGGCCATCATCTTGCATGAGAAGGCCGATGACTTCGGCCAACCGGTCGGCAACGCCGGCGGCCGGATCGGCTGCGGCGTGATTACGATCAGCGACAAGTAACGGAGGAGACGATGATCTGGTGGCTGTTATTGGTGGTGGCGTTTCTCGCGTACGCCAACGGGGCGAACGATAACTTCAAAGGGGTCGCGACGCTCTTCGGCAGCCGCACGACGGACTATCGCAAGGCACTCTGGTGGGCGACAGCGACGACGCTGGCCGGCTCCTGTGCTGCGGTCCTGCTGTCCGGCGGGTTGGTCAAGGCATTCAGCGGCTATGGCCTGGTACCGGATGTGCTCACCCATGATCTGCATTTCCTGCTGGCGGTGGGTCTCGGGGCGGCGCTGACAGTCATGCTGGCGACGGTCACCGGCTTTCCGATCTCAACAACGCACGCGCTCACCGGTAGCCTGGTTGGCGCAGGGCTGACCGCTGTCGGGGCGGTCAACGCGGGCCAACTCGGGCAGAGCTTCTTCATGCCGCTGGCCATCAGTCCATTCGTGAGCTTTGCAGCCACGGCTGCCCTGTATCCGGTGCTGCGATTCGCCCGCGTGAGTCTGGGCATCGAACGGCAGATGTGTCTATGTGTGGACGGAGGCGTGCCGCAGGCCGTGGCGGTTCGGCCGGATGGAACGGCCGTGCTTCAAGCAACCGGCATCTCGCTCAGCGTCGGGCAGCTTCAGGCCTGCACCGAACGGTACTCTGGCCGCATCATCGGCATCGACGCTCAAAGGATTCTGGATCGCCTGCACTTCCTCTCAGCCGGGGCGGTCAGTTTTGCCCGCGGACTGAACGACACGCCGAAGATCGTGGCACTCCTCATCGCCGCCCACGCGCTCCGGATCCCACTGTCCAACAGCCTCATTGCGATCGGTCTGGCCATGGCGATTGGCGGGTTGCTGAACGCC
>PCVX01000090.1:0-9866 GCA_002796105.1 Candidatus Omnitrophica bacterium CG11_big_fil_rev_8_21_14_0_20_63_9
GCGCGTACTGGCGCACGCGCTGCTGCCAAATCGCAACCGTGTCCTTCAGGCTCATCTTGCCGGTGAGGTACTGCTCGATATCTGCCAGCCCGTGGACCTGCCGCGCGGTGCGTGACAGCGGCAACCGCAGCAGTTCCCGCACTTCGTTGATCACGCCATGCTCGTAAATCATCTCCAGCAGCCGCGCGTTGATGCGCTCATACAGCGCGGCCCGGGTTCGGGTAATGCCGATGACCATCACCTGGCCGTGCAACAGCTCAGCGCTCGCCTGCCGCCACCAGCTCGAGATCGGCTTGCCGGTCAGGGTGTACACTTCCAGCGCCCGGATGATGCGCCGGGCGTCGTTGGGATGGATGCGCGAGGCCGCCACCTGGTCGATGCTTTGCAGCCGGTTGTGCAGCGTTTCGCTGCCCACCCCCTGGCACTCGCTCCAGAGCTGCTCCCGCACGCGCACATCCGCCGGGGGCGCATCGCAAAGGCCTTCGGTGAGCGCTTTCAGGTACAAGCCGGTGCCGCCGACGATCAAGGCGCGGCGGCCGCGGGCGAGGATCTGGTCGATGATGGGTGCTGCCATCTTGCGGAACTCGCCGACGCTGAAATCAGAGGTGGGTTCGATGCAATCGATGAGGTGGTGCTGGACTTGCGTTCGCTGGCCGTGCGTGGGGGCTTGGGTGAGGATCCGCATGTGCCGGTAGACCTGCATCGAGTCGCAGGAGACGATCTCCGCTCCCAACAACTGCGCAAGCTCTACCGCAACCGCGGACTTGCCAACGGCGGTCGGGCCGACTAGTGCAAAAACCCGCTGCATGTTTGCGCTGCCAGCTCCCCGAACAAGGTATGTGGAGTACCCCGGGTGATGCGCACGTGCATGGTCTGTCCGAGCAACGCGTCAGGGCTCTCAATGATCACCCCGTGGTTGCCACGGGTCCGACCAAACCATTGTCCTGCAATCTTGCCCTGGTTTTCAACTAAAATTTCAGCCTCCCGCCCTTCCCAGGCCTTGTGGCAGGCTTCGGAGGCCTCGCCCTGGAGCGCGAGCAGCGCCTGGTTGCGCTCCTCCTTCACTTCGTGCGGCACATCATCCTCCCGGGCGGCCGCATCGGTGCCTGGCCTGGGGGAGTACTTAAAGATGTAGGCATAGTCATAGCGCACCTCGCGCATCAGCCGGACCGTGGCCTGGAAATCCTCATCGGTTTCGCCCGGGAAGCCCACGATGATGTCGGTCGATAGACTGATGTCTGGCACCAGCTCGCGCAGCCGCTCGATTTTCTTCAGGTACGCCTCGGCGGTGTAGCCGCGGCGCATGGCGCGCAGGATCCGGTTGGACCCGGACTGCGCCGGCAGGTGCAGCCACCCACATACCGACTCGCACTCCGCCATCGCCTCAAACAGCCGCTCATTCGCATCAAAGGGGTGGCTCGTGGTAAATCGAACCCGCATACCTGCGGAGCACCCGCAGCGTCCGCTCGCTCGAACGCTCGTTCCGGGCGCTGCGCCGTCAGCGAAGCGGCCACCAACTCCGCGCCCGTCTGGGGCGCGATCGGACAGGTGGCCGCTGCTTAAGAGATGTTCGCTTCCGGCTCGCTGAACTCGCGACTCGCTCGCTAGCCGCTGGGGTGCTCCGCGATGGAGCTCGTCGTCGAGCAATCGCAGGAGCTGCGGGAAATCGAGCAAGCTGTCCGGGTTGTCTTCCAGCAGACGCAGCCGGCCCAGCGGCCCCTTATAGCCGCTCCCATCCGGAAACCGCTTGCCATACGAGTTGACGTTCTGCCCCAGCAGGATCACTTCCCGATACCCGGCCTCCACCAGCCGCTGAATCTCTTCGATGATCTCATGCGCCGGCCGTGAAATCTCCTGCCCGCGCGTCTTAGGCACGATGCAGTAGGTGCACGCCTTGTCGCACCCTTCCATGATCGTCACGAACGCCCGCACGCCTGGCCGCCGATAATCGCCAGCTGGCTTGGCATCGAGCGGTCTGAATTGGCGGCCCACAGCCGCAACTTTCTCCGCAGGCCACGGTCCACGGTCCACAGCCTGGCGCTTTTCCTGGATCTCGGCGAGTAAATACGGCAGATCGTAGAGTTCGGCAGGACCCGCAATGAGATCAACCTTTGGGAGCCGCTTGAAGATCGTCTCCTGCTGCAGCTTCGCCATGCATCCGATGATGCCCAGCACCAGGTCCGGCTTCTCCTGCTTGAGCATCGACAGCTCACCCATTTTGCTAAAGGCGCGCTCCTCAGCATGCTGCCTCACCGAGCACGTATTGAGCAGAATCACGTCCGCGGCTTCTGGCTGCTCGGCAATCTCGTAGCCCTGAGCGGTAAGCATCCCGAGCACCTCCTCGGAATCCCGCTCATTCATCTGACAACCGTAGGTCTGGAGAAAAACTGTCTTATTCATTCGCGGTCAAACTTCAAAAATAAGAACCGTTCCCATTTTTATGCCTGCGTCTTGAGAAACGCCGAAAACTCGGCGGCAAACGTGGTATAGAACGCGGCACCGCTGCCTGCCGACACGCTACTTTCTGCTCGAAACTTCTTGTCGTGTGAGTCGTAACGCCACGAACTATATATGCTGAACAACCCTGCCGCCGTGAGTTCCTCCATAGCTTGTTCGACCATGTACGGATGAAACCTGCTCAAGCCGCCATCACACAACTCGGGAATGACGTAAGACTTGATGATCTGAGGTGAAGGGCTCTGGCCCGGGGTGACGCGTCCGCCTAACACCACCTGGGAGCCGTACAACCGATCGAACTCGGCCAAAACAAGCAACGCATTCAAGGACAGGCGGCGAATCAGATCCACAAACAGTAACTTCTTCACATCATCGTGCTGAGTCCGCAGGCCGTTCACAAACGCACGTGCCAAGAGCTGATGCTTTTCCTCGAGTTGAGCGTCAAGGGCCGCATCGACCGTTTTCCGAATAAACTGTTGCCCCGTATCGGTCTTATACCAATCGTCGATCGATCCCTTAATTCCCTGTAGCTCGACTCGGACATTTTCACAGAGGGCAAGAATGTACTGCTTGTCACGCGCCTGATGGTAGGCTTCCCACCCCGCTAAGAGAGGCGCCAGCACGTCGCCGACAAACGGCACCCTCAGCGCCAGCTCCTTCATTCCGGATTCGAATCCCCGGCGCCGAGCCTCTTGTTCCTGGGAGTCTAGCAGATCCATCTCATTCGACTGTCACGCGCTCGGTCCGCTACCATTCGGCAATACATGGATCAGAAGGCGTTCCCCTAGAACCGACTAGTCGTCAATTACTACCTGGTCAACACCACGAGGAACGCCTCTGGTTTCCACTGTCCCTCGAATTCAGGTCTAAAGGATTATCTCCTTACGTAGTGACGCGTAATTGTGCGCTTCCTTATCTTTAAGATCTTCACTGATCTGGAAGATACGTGACTTTCTAATACATCACGAATGTAAAGGCTAGCTAGGTTACAGGCTACACTTGCTGCAATATACGTTTTCAATTGATGTTGGGGATTATTCGGCTTTAAAGATGGTTTCCGCGTTACGTGCACAATCGCGTTTCTAAAAACGTTCCACAGGTACTCACCCAGACTCTTTCTTCTACGCTTTAACTCATCTTGTATTCGCTCATCAACGGCGAGCTTGTGCTCCGGGATACTATTAATCCATGTCATCGCCCTATCTTCTGCTTTTCCGCTCACCGTCTTTCCAGGAGGAGGAAGCTCAAGAATCTTCCAATAGTTGATGAACCTGAAGAACGGGCTGGACGAACAGTGCGCTTCATTCATCAAGCTAAGCGCCAGCTTCTCCGTCTCGTCTTGGACATCTGGGATATGGTCGGGTTCTCGAACAACGCCCTTTGGAAGTGGCGGGTACGGGATATGAATCGGCATATTTTCCAGCGTCAATTGCCCCGTCCGAAATCCAATACCCCCCCTCTGGACTACACTCGACTCCACAGTTCCATTCCCAGCTTAAGTAATCACAGAACCGTGAAAGGGTTCCATAGATGTTCTCCTGCTCAGCATGCTGCGCCTCTGCTGGAGCGTCCAAGATTGTCAGGATTTCATTTGACTCTCCTCTTATTCCTCGTATCAACCGAAAGATTCGACCTTCGAACTCAAAAAAGTACTCAGCGCATGGTAGTAACCAACCGAAGTAAGGTGTTCTGATCTTATAACGAAGCACTTGAGCCATCTCAAAATCCAAGAAAATAGAGGACAGTTCTTATCTTAACCGCAGAAATGAGAACTATTCCTATTCTTCCGAAGACTCGGTCTTATGTCCCTGGACTAGGCCCTTGCCGTCTATGCCTTTATGATCGGCTTATACGTCTTGCTAGCATCGACATTATTTCTGCAATAACGCCTAATAAGACACCAATAGCAATTCCCTTCCAAATAATCGAAAACGTAAAACCTCCACGCATAAGGGCAGCAATAATACCCACGATCAATCCGCCGGTTGCTCCTCCCCAAATAGCGTTAGGACCGCGAAAGAAGGAAACAAACAACGACACGATCGCGATAGTCGATAAAATCGTCCACATAGGAAATCCGAGTGTCACGTTAGCACTCTTTTCTGGTAGTGGGTCAGCTTGGCAGAAAGATTCTTAGTCCTCAGAATCGAGCCACCAGGAAGCCAGCCATCCACCACTCGCCATATAGAAAGCAATCTTGACGTCCTGATGAGTGATCGCGTGATAAATCCACAAGGCAATGCAAATACCCAGCCAGATCAAGAACGACCTTCCACCACGTTCTTGCCAGGATTTTGGTCTCATCGCTTATAATTCCGGTGCCACATTACTTATCTCTCTGCCCGCTTATTGCGTAGCGGCGGGGCGGACGGGCGCAAGCGGCTGGGCGGGCCCACCCCTAGAAAATTGGGGACGTTTCTCACTTTTGGTTACAGCAGGCCTGAGGCTACCAGCAGCCGCCTCGACCAAGCTTGCGCCTCGTTGGCAATGGTCAACGGTTGGTATTGCGTTCCCCACCCGCGTTCCCATGATGCCAGCTCCACCTGCAGCTGAGCTAATAGCTCGCACTGCTCAAGCGAACACGAAGCCGCGGCCCACTCAGTGAAGTACTTACTTTCTCGAAAGAGCCACGCACTCGCCTCGCGCTCAGCGCGCTGCGCGTGCCAGGCGATGCGGTTCAGGTTGGAAGCGAGCCCTCCAAGCTGGATGGGGGACTCATCACGCTGGTAACGGGCTTGAAGCACAGCGAGATCTTTCATGGTTGCTGGAAGACCCGTCGAATAATGCGCTCTACCTGCTCACGGATCGCAGGGTCCTGAATCTCCATCGACCGGTTGAGCTTGGGCCGAATGTTAATGAGGGCGCCAAAGCGAACAGCCTGTTCCTTGGGTAGCCAATCAGCTCCCCAGATATCCACCTTCTGACTGCCCGCTTCGATGAGCGCTGACTCGCAGTCAGCGTGAAACTCTCCGCCACCAGCCAACATTCCCCGCTGAATGTCCACGCCCAGCTTGATAAAGGTGCCATGTACTTCCAGCATCTGCGCCACTTGTTCAGCAGTGGCGGGTTGTTTCAGCACGTAAATCATCACTCTGAGCTTCCCAGCAACGTCGTCCCAGAACACGAGTTGGTCCACCAGCGTTCGGCCATATCGTCTTTGCGCCACACCTTCACGTTCCCAGTCTCCAAAGGCATCCTCAACGCTCGGACAGCATAGCGTTTGTCTGTTTCGAATTTCAGGCTGCAGGCATCCGATAGCACCGACGAATCAACAACTACATGGGTCGTAGAGAAGGGTTTGCTCACTTTGACGAAACCACAGGCTTGGTAGTCTGTTGGCAAGCACCATTCGGCACTCCAGGCGGGATTTCGGCCAGACTCAAAAACATCGACGGTCTTGGGTGCTTTGACGAACTCTTCAACTTCAAAGACGCAGCCGCCGTACGCCCAACCCTGGTAGTGGTCAACGCAGTCCAGCACTCGACCAACGAACACGACGTCCGGGTTGTCCCACTGCGCGCTGTTCTCCGTGCAATTACATTCGGCGGAAACTATTCGGGGGAAGATTAACAGAACTGCAAAGACACTCAGGAGACTTCGACTCATTCCTGGAAGTTCCTGGAACACATCATTGATCTATCTCCTAATTTGTGAGCGAGGCGGACGGGGCGCAAGCGGCAGCGCAGGCTCAGCCCGCCGGGCGCTTTTTGTACGGGCGGCTATGCCGTTTCAGCCAATCGGCGATGGCCTGTTCGGCCAAGGCCCCCTTGGCTACCTTCACCACGAACTCGAACGCGGTTTCCGGCGACACGCGGACATCATGGCCGTTCAAACGCAGCATCAGCAGCATCGCCTCAAGGCCGACCCGCTTGTTCCCATCCGCAAACGGATGGTTCGAAATCAGCGAGTGCCCCAGCGCCGCGGCTTTGCTGAACACATCGGGATAGAGGTCCTGCCCTGCGAAGGACGCCTGAGGCCGATACACGGCGGACTCCAACAGACCCTCATCGCGCAGGCCGAGGGTGCCCCCGGTCCGTTGAATGATCTGCTGGTACAGATAGAGGATTTGCTTCGGGTAGAGGTATTTCACGCCTTGGCTAACCGCTTCAAGAGTTCGTGGTCTCGGCTGAGCAGCGCATCGACTTCCCGACGGAAGTCGGCGGACACCATATCCTCTTTCGCTTGCAAGAGGATCAATTCGATCCCTTTCCGGACCAAGGACGATTTGGGAATACGGGTCGCCCGCGACACCTGTTCCAGTAATTTCAATTGCCGGTCTTCCAGCTTCAAGCTGATGGCCTTCATCCCGCTCACCTCCTGAATAAGATATATCATACCATAACAATATATTCAAGTATTACCATCCCGCTCATTCGCCTGCCCTGCCATGACCGTGGGGAACTCATTGATCAGCCTGGTCCATCGCTCGATGAAATCCCCATCCACGGTGTCGGGGTAGTGGAGGTCCGCCACGAGGTGGCAATCACACCCCTCAGCATATGGCGCCATCACATAGGTAGTGAAGTATTGCTGATCAAACGTTTGCGGCACCACAGCCGCTCCGGCCCAACGTCCGGGGCGCACTTCAAGCTCTCCAAGCACGCCTCCATGACGCTTGGGACCCTCGACTTCATTAGCTGCCTGCCACTCTCCGGTCTTCAATGCGGTGTGAATCATGAACTTCCTGGTCTCGTGCGAAAAGATCAACTGATTCTTACCGCGCGAGAAACTTGCTGCGGGATAGTAGGTCTTGACGAGCTCTTCCACGCGATCCAGGAATGCGTCAGCCGAGCCTTGCGACTGCGCCAGGCCGTTCGGCACTGCCAATGCCCCCGCCAGCGCCAGCATCATGAACGTGGACTGCCATCCCTTGGTCATTCACCCTCCGTCTCCGCCAATCAATAGGGAACGGTGCTCATTTCGCTGTGTGGTCGAGAGCGAGTTTGGCGGCACCGTAGACGACGGTAAGGTCCCGGTCCTTGGGACGTTCGCGCGGCATCGCCATGTCCTCCACCAGCATCATCCACGCCTTGCCCTGCTCCGACAAGACCTCGCGATCGTCGAGGTAGATGGGAATCTCAAGGAGTGGCTTGATCTGGCGCTCGATGTCCTGCCGGGTCTCTGGTGAGCAGGTGCGGGGAACGCCGATGCCGATGGCCCGGAAGTTCCTCATCCGCAGATTCAGCTCGCCCCGCAGACCCCGGACCATTCCCGCGAGTCGCTGCCCGAACCTGTCAGGACTGTCACGAAGTGGCGAAGAGGTCCTGCTCAAGCTTCGGAGGATGCCTTGGGACCCGACAAACCCCACGATCATCTGTTGTTCGTCGCAGTCCACTCCCACGAAGATCTGGATGTCCACCCACGGCCTCCTTCAGGACCGTCCGCTGGAGCGGACTACTAGCCGCCCGGTTGACGCAACACTTCAACCGTCAGGCGATCCAGGTTCTGCTCGTTGGCGGGGACGACGACGCGCTCAAGGCGGCTTGCCACTCGTGAGTTCTCGAAGGCCTGCGCCCACGAGACAAGCGTTCCCGCCGCCGAGGGAGCCAACGCAACGGTGAGGCGATACTTTGGCTCCGAGACGTGTTGAATCACGATCTTCCCCGGTGATTCGATTTCTGCAAACACGCTTTCGTTGGGATAGTTCCTGCCATCTGGTCCGTACATGATGTAGGACCACCGCCCGCCGTTCTTGAACTCGCAGACATTGAACGCATTGGTGAACCCGGCTGGCCCCCACCACCGCGACAGGCGTTCCGGATGGCTGAACGCGGCAAAGACTTGTTCGACCGTGGCTGGAATTTCACGAGAGGTGCTGAACGTACGCATGCCACTAATCCGGGATTTCGGCCTCGACGAGCTTGGCTAACAAGATGAGCGACTCCTGCCAGCCGAGATAGCAGGCCTCGGCCGGAATGACGGCCGGCACGCCTTCCTGCACGATGCTGACCTCCGTGCCGACGGAGACCTTCTTCAACTCGATCGTGGTCACCATGTCCCCTGGCAGGTTCGGATCGTCGAACGCGTCCGTGTGCCGGATGCGCTCGTGCGGCTTGAGCTCAAGATACTTTCCCCCGAACGAATGGCTCTTGCCTGTCGTGAAGTTCGTAAACGACATTTTATAGCTGCCGCCCACCCTGGCATCCAGGTGGTGCACTTTGCCGGTGAAGCCATTGGGAGGAAGCCACTTGACCATCGCATCGGGATCCAGGAACGCCCGGTACACGCGCTCAGGCGTTGCATGCAGCACGCGGTGAAGCCGAATGGTGTTGGTTGCCATCGCTTGTTCTCCTTCGGGAAAATTGGGGACGTTTCTAATTTTTGTAGATCACACCGACGACCGCGCCTGCGACGAGGCAATCGACCAGCGCGGAGGCCACCCAGCCAAGCGCGAGGGCCCATGGAATCGGCAAGACCACATACCAGACCGACACGTAGGGGACCGCCACAAAGACGCCGATGAGCGCGCCGAAGCGCAGGCCTTGACCGAGGCCGGATTTTCCAGACTCATACCCTTTGGCGTAGATGAACGCGAACAACAGGCCGAATAATACCTGGCCGAGCATCATCAGCCCCATCATCCCGTGAGCTTCCGTCTGCGGCCGCCACACCGAAACGGTCTGCTCGTACAGCCCCATGAGGAGCCGGCCATGGGCGATAAAATCCAACACGAACACCACGGCAAAGGCCGCCAGCCCGGCAAGAATCCACCGCTTGAGATCCATCGCGCCCTCCCTTCAGCTCTCTTTAGAGTAGCAAAATTTCACGAGGTGCTTCGCGCCCTTGAGAAAGTAGAGGGAGACGAGCAGGAACAGGCCGCCGGACACGAAATAGGCGATCCTCCACTTGGGGTAGGTCCCTTCCATCGCCAGCGCCGTCGCCACCCCGTAGAGGAGATACCATAGGGAATAGACGAAAAACGACAAGCCGAAACTCCTCACCACGATGCCGAATACTTGCGGCGGAGCCATGCGCCCTCCTGGTTGGCTTTCCCCTCACCGTTTCTCCTTTTTCGCTCAGCGCCTGGTGCGGCGATAGGTGCCGACGAGTTGCGTCTGAGCGAGCACATGCCCCTTCACCGCTGTCTCAACCGCCGCTTTGGTTGCGCCAGGCGCAAGCGACAACATGGCATCGAGCGCATAGAGCTTGAAATGGTAGTGGTGTGTGCCGCTTGGCGGGCATGGCCCGCCGTACCCCGGCTGGCCGGAATCAGTCATGCCTTGGCGCATTCCATCGGGGAGCTCGCGATCAGAAGGAAATGCTTCGGAGAGATGGCGCAGCGCCGCTGGCATATTGTACAAGACCCAGTGGACCCATGTCTTCCCCGGCGCATCCGGGTCATCCACGATGAGCGCCAGGCTCTTGGTGCCGGAGGGCGGATCGGTCCATGCCAGCGGGGGCGAGATGTC
>PCVX01000090.1:9910-15681 GCA_002796105.1 Candidatus Omnitrophica bacterium CG11_big_fil_rev_8_21_14_0_20_63_9
CGGCGGTCGGGGATGAGCCAGAGCAAAGCCACGAAGACGTACAGCGCGTCCGAGAGCCACTGGTTGACGAACGCCAGCACAATCGCCACCGCGTAGCTTGCAAGCGACAGCTTGCCCTTCACATCGCTGCCCAAGGCCGCTGCCAGCGCCGAATCCCGGCCCTGCAATACCAGGATGGCGTTCTGGAGCAGCGTGTAGGCGACCGCCGCCATCAGCAGCACCAGGCCGTACAACGCCGTCGGCCCGGAGCCGCCGTGGTGCTCGCCAAGCCAGCGCGTCGTGAAAGGGATCAGGGAGAGCCAAAAGAGCAGATGCAAATTGGCCCACATAATACGGCCATTGAGCCGCTTAGTAGCGTGGAGCAAGTGGTGGTGGTTGTTCCAATAGATGCCCAGGAACAGAAAGCTCAGCACATAGCTCAGGAATACCGGCAACAACGGCTGCAGCGCCGCAAGGTCGCCGCCGTGCGGTGCCCTGATCTCCAGCACCATGATGGTGATGATGATCGCGATGACGCCATCGCTGAAGGTCTCCAACCGCGTCTTCGGCATGTGGCGATGGTCACTCCTGCGCGTGCAGCTTTCTCAAGATGCCGGCCAGGCCACGGCCGAGTTGCTCGATGGCGGCTTGCCGCTTGGGGTCTGCCAGCGTCCCATCAGGGTTGAACGCTTCGTTCGCCCGGGGGACAGCCACCTGATCGGGCAGCACCAGGACATGGATATTGCTGAGAATAGAGCGCACGTGTACAAGCCCGCGCAGCCCACCCAGCGCTCCAGGGGAAGCGCTCATCAGGGCAGCGACCTTGCCCACAAAACAGGCCAGTGGCGCTTCACCTGGCGCCGAGCGGGAGGCCCAATCAATCGCGTTCTTCAGCACGCCGGAGATGCCGCTGTTGTACTCAGGCGCCGAAATGAGCAGCCCCTGATGCGCCAGCATGAGCGCTTTGAACTTCTGCGCGTTGGGCGGGATACCCTCGCTTGCCTCCAAATCGCCGTCATACAGCGGCATGGGCAGATCGCGCAAGTCGACGAGCGTCACCTCAGCTCCGGCGGCGCGGGCTCCAGCCACCGCGACCTTCACGAGCTGTTTGTTAAATGAGCCTGTGCGACTACTGCCGGCAAATGCGAGAATCTTTGGCACATACGCCATTACGCACTCACCGGCCCGCGGCGGCGCCTTGCTTGGTGAAGGTGCCGGCTTCGAACTCCTTGAACGCGGTCTGGAGCTCCTCTTTGGTGTTCATGACGATGGGGCCGTACCAGGCAACCGGTTCCTTGAGCGGCTTGCCGGACACCAGCAGAAAGCGCACTGACCGTTTGTCGGTCGTCACCAGCACCGTGTTGCCGGCGCTTTCATAGAGGGCAATGTCCCCTTCCTTGCAGATGCACGACGGCGAGAGGTCGAAGTAGTTTTCGCCGATCGCTTCGCGGCCAAACGGGTTCTGCCCGGCATCGAAGCGCGCTTCGCCTTCCACGACGTACGCAAACACCGTATAGCCGGGTTTGACCGCATGGGTGAACGTTTTCCCGGCGGGCAGCGACACGTCCAGGTATTCCGGATCCGTCACGATCTCCTGGACCGGCCCTTGCACCTCGCCGAGTTTCCCGCAAATGATCCGCACCGTGGCCCCCTCGGCGGTCTTCACCGCCGGAATCTGGCCGGCGGTGACTTCGCGGTAGCGGGGGTCCATCATCTTCCGGCGCTTGGGGAGGTTCGCCCATAACTGGAAGCCCCACATCCGTCCCTTAGGGCTTCCCTGCGGCATTTCTTGGTGGATGATGCCGCTGCCGGCGGTCATCCACTGCACGTCGCCTGGCCGGATGACACCCTTATTGCCCAGGCTGTCCTGGTGCTCCACATCGCCGTCGAGGACGTACGTGATGGTCTCGATCCCGCGGTGCGGATGCCAGGGGAAGCCTTTCACGTAGTCGTCGCGGTTGTCGGAATGGAAACAGTCCAGCAGCAAAAAAGGATCCAGCTGCGGTACCTGATGAAAACCGAAGACGCGCTTGAGGCGCACGCCGGCTCCTTCAATGGTAGGGATGCTCTTCCACACCTTTTTGATTTGACGCACTGGTTTGTCGGCACTCATCTCAATGCCCTTATTTTTTCTTATCCAGGCACCACATGACCCCACCGCGGCAGGCGATGAGGAGGAAGATGAAGGCGTAGAGCGCCGCCGGCTCGCCCTTGTTGATGGCTGGGAAAAACTCCGGGCCGAGCTGAAACTTCCAGTGAAACTGGAAATACGCCACCGCCATCTCACCGCTGCAAATGAATGCCGCCCAGCGCGTCTGAAGCCCCACCATGATCAGCAAGCCGCCGATCAGCTCGATGAGCCCGCCGAACCAGATCTGGGTTCCCATCTGCGGCTGGAAGTCGCTGAGGATGCCGAGGATTTTTTGGGCGCCGTGAAACGAGAACATGAACCCCGCCACGATGCGTAAGAGCGCGTACGCCTGATCGCTGTACTTCGCCAGCTGCTTCATCGACGACCTCCCCTGTTTTTCCTCATGAACGCAAGATAGACGAACCCCGAGAGCGCAAAGAGGTAGAGCGCCGTGAGGCTCCAGAACGCCCACGGAGTTTCCGGCGGCGTGATCACGTGCTGCAAGATCAGCCACGGCGGCATGATGAGGACGAAATCAATGCCCATGTTGAGCGCGTGGATGGGGGCTGGATAGTCGCCGTGCAAATCGTATGGGAACACGAAGCATCTGATCGCTACAGCAGACCACATGACTGCCAAGAGCACCCAGCCAACGGTGCGCTTCATGGAGCCCGGCCCAGCAGCGCCGGCAGTTGTTGGACAAATGCGGAGCGAGGCAGCACCGCGGTGCACCCCGCCGCGAGCGCTTGCTGCTGCAGATCCTGTTGGACATGCGAGCAGTACCCCACGATGGGAACGCCCGGATGCACCGCGCGCAGCGCGCGGATCACCGCCAGCGCATCAGCGCGCGACAGGTTCAAGTCGATGAGCACGCGGCTCCACGACTGGCCGTTGTCCAACGCCGCGCCGGCATCGGTGGCCAGGGTCAGGGGCGCCCCGAGCTGCGTGGCCGCGGCCTCGAGCTTTCCCCGGAAGATCAGGTCATCCACGATGGCGAGGATCATGAGGTTGCGGGTTGGCGGTTTCTCGGCGCACCGTAGGCGTAAATGAGGCGGGGCGCTCCAGCGGCGGCAAGCTGAGTACTTGGCGGGCCCGGTTGAGCGCGTCGTCGATATTGCCAAAGACGTTCTGCTCGCCGATCTGCACTAAGAGCCCGGAGCGCTCCAGCGCGATGAGCGGCTGCGCATGCACGTCGGAAAGGATGAGCACGGAGTGCTGCCGGACCGCGCTGCGATGCTGCTCTTTGAGCGCGTACAGCCCGCTGGCATCGATCGCCAGCACATGACGCATGCGCAGCACGATCGCCTTCGGAGGCGGGCTGATGATCCGCATCGCCTCGCGGAACGTGTGCGAGGCGCCGAAGAAGAACGGCCCGTTGATCTCGTAGACCTGCACACCCCGCGGTACCTGCCGGGTCGAAATGGCGTTGGGGTCTTCCGGCTCTTCCTCATCGATAAACTCGCGCGTCACGTCGCCGATGTTGGTGACCTGCGCCATCCGCCGGATGAAGAGGAAAGCGGCCAGGACCATGCCGACCTCGATCGCCGCGGTGAGGTTCACGAGCACGGTGAGCCCGAACGTGGTCAGCAGCACGATCACGTCGCTGCGCGGGCTCTTGAGCACCATCAAAAAGGAGTGCCACTCGCTCATGTTGTACGCCACGACCATGAGCACCGCCGCTAAGCATGGCAGCGGGATCAGCCGCGCCCACTGGCCGAAAAAGAGCATGATGAGCAATAGCGTCAGCGCGTGGATGATGCCCGACACCGGCGTGCGGCCTCCGCTATTCACGTTCGCAGCCGTGCGGGCAATGGCACCCGTCGCCGGAATCCCGCCGAACAGCGGCGAACAAATGTTCGCCACACCCTGGGCGACCAGCTCCATATTCGAGCGGTGGCGGCCGCCGATCATGCCGTCGGCGACGACCGCCGAGAGCAGCGCTTCGATCCCGGCTAGCAGCGCGATCGTTGTCGCGCTCGGCACCAGGCTGCGGACCATTTCCATATCGACATGCGGCAGCGATGGCCGAGGCAGGAGGTGAGGGATGTCCCCGAACCGGCTGCCGACCGTCTCGACCGGCAGATTGAAGAGTTGAACAGCCACGGTGGCCAGGACCAGCGCGATGAGCGACCCGGGCAGCCGTTTCGTGACGCGCTGCCAGCCGATCATCACCGCCAGCGACCCCGCACAGACCGCCATCGCGGCAGGGTTCGCCGCGCCGAAGTGCGGCACATACAGCCCCCACTGGTGGACAAAATCGGCCGGGACGTCGCCAAGCGGCAGGCCCAGCGCATCTTTGATCTGTGAGGAAAAGATGATCAGCGCGATGCCGCTGGTGAAGCCCACGACCACCGGATACGGGATGAACTTGATCGCGCTGCCAAACCGGGCGATTCCCATAAAGATGAGGATCACCCCGGCCATCAATGTGGCGATTTGCAGGCCGTCCAAGCCATACTGCTGGACGATCCCGGCCACGATCACGACAAACGCCCCGGTAGGCCCGCCGATCTGCACCCGGCTGCCCCCCAGCACGGAGATGATCAAGCCGGCGATCACCGCGGTAAAGAGCCCGCGCTCCGGCGACACCCCCGAGGCGATGGCAAACGCAATGGCCAGCGGCAGCGCCACCACCCCGACTGTCATCCCGGCTACGGCATCCGCCATGAATTGTTCGCGGCGGTAGCCCTGCAACGTCGTGAAGAGCTTAGGCTTTAAAATTGGCATTATGGCTGCAGCGTGCGGCCCTTGGCCGCTTCTCCGCGCAGGATCGTCAGCGTGCTGCTGAGCTTGGCGATAAGCCGGTCTTTGTCATCCCACACCTCGCACTCGGCCAACCCCATGGTCTTGCCGCGCGAGACAACCCAGGCGGTGGCGGTCAGCGTGGATTCCCACACCGGCCGCAGGTAATTGCACTTCAGCTCGACAGTTGTATAGCTGTCCCCTTCCTCGCAGGTCGTGGCGAACGCCGTGCCCATCGCCGCGTCGGCCAGATCGCAGATGATGCCGCCATGCAGCGTGCCGATCGGGTTGGCGTAGCGGCCATCCACCGGCATCTGGAAAATCACTCGCCCCTCATCCACCTGGGTGATACGCATCTGCAGCAATTTGGCGATGGGTGGGATGGGGGCTTCCCCCCGCTGGATCGCCCGAACCCGCTCAAGCAGCGTGCCCATGTGGCTTATTTGGACAAACGTGTCATTGTAGCACAGCCCACAGCAGCCTCTCAGGCAGCGGTCGCTTGCCGCGTCCGGTAGACCAGAACTTCGGCCCGCTCCAGCGTCACGAGCCCATCCTGGATCATCTCGTCAAGCTGCGGAAGAAACGCCCGGATTTTCTCTTCGCTGTCCACGATTTCAATCACGATCGGCAAGTCCTCAGAGAGACGCAAGAGCTTTGCCGTATGAATGTGGCTCTTCGCCCCATAGCCGAGGAAGCCTTTGATGCACGTCGCGCCCGCCAATCCCTGCTTGCGCGCAAGCAGCACGATGGCTTCATGCAGCGGTTGCCCGTGCCACTTATCCTGCTCGCCGATGAAAATCCGCAGCAGTTTCCCTTCCCGCGGAACAGAGACCATGCCTCACCTCGCCGTGTGCGCCATCACAAAGCCGATGCAACCAAGTGACCGATCCATAGGGCGACCAATCCGAGCGCAAGGCTG
>PCVX01000090.1:15697-23261 GCA_002796105.1 Candidatus Omnitrophica bacterium CG11_big_fil_rev_8_21_14_0_20_63_9
CCGCCAGCACCAGCTGCCCCTGCTGGATCAGCCGCCAACTCTCATAGATCAGCGTGGAAAACGTGGTAAACGCGCCCAACAGCCCGACCATCCAAAACACCCGGGCCTCAGGCTTCAGCAGGAATTTCTGATCCGCCAGCGTCCCCAGGAACCCGACCGCCAAGCAGCCCAGGAGGTTCACCGCCAGCGTGCCATAGGGAAACGCCGCCCCAAGCCAGCGGTATACGGCTCCCGCGAGCAGGTAACGCCCTGCCGTCCCAATTAACCCCCCTGCGCATAGCATCAGCCACTTGTGCATCCTGGCTCCGTTTACGTCTTCACGACCTGCTGAATCCATGTGACCGCGCACTCGTGGAACGCTTCAGGCCGCTCTAAGTTCAACAAATGCCCTGCCTCTGGAATCGTCTCGAAGCGCGCGCCGCGGA
The DNA here is from genome assembly GCA_002796105.1 of Candidatus Omnitrophica bacterium CG11_big_fil_rev_8_21_14_0_20_63_9. Taxonomy (GTDB): domain Bacteria; phylum Omnitrophota; class Gorgyraeia; order Aquiviventales; family Aquiviventaceae; genus 21-14-0-20-63-9. The sequence goes on from PCVX01000090.1 coordinate 16,123, forward strand.
TCGCCTGGGCCATCGCCTCGCTCTCCTGGGGAGGAATCACCGCATCCTCAGCACCCGCAAGCACGAGGGTCGGGCAGCTGATAGAGGGCAACAGGGGTCGTGAGTCGCTGCGCTGCGCCATCGCGCGCAGCGCATCGATCACCCCGTCCGGCGAGGCGTCGCGAACCGCTTGTTCGACCTCGGCGACGACGGCTGGTTGGGACGCGAACGCGGTACGGCCCAGCAGCTTAGGAAACGTCGCCTGGATGAGCGCCTCGCTGCCCTCCTGGCGCACGCGTTCGATGAGCTTGAAGCGGCCTTGTTGCTGCTCGGGCGTATCCGCAGCCGCTTTGGTGGACCACAAGGCTAGCGCCCTGACCCGCCGGGGAAATTGCCGGAGAAACTCAAACGCCACATACCCGCCCATGGATAGCCCGGCCAGGACTACCGGGTCCTGTACATGCAAGCGGTCCAGAACTTCCGCCGCCTGCTGGGCCATCGCCGCGATCGACGGCTGAGGAGCGCGAGGAGACCGGCCGAAGCCTGGAAGGTCCGGCGCGATCACACGAAGGAATGGGGCAAACAGGGGGATCTCTCTGCGCCACATCGCGCCCGAGAGCGGGAACGCGTGCAGCAAGAGCAGCGGGGCGCCGCTTCCTTGCTCAATAATGGAGTGGAGCGCCATGCTTCACACGCTTGTACGCGAGCGCCAGGCGCATTTTTTCCCGGCGCGTGAGCCGCTTCAGCCGCCATTCGGCCGCCATCGCGGTGCTGCACGAATGATACCGCTTCATATATACGAGGCTCGCCGGCGCTCGTCCGCGCACGTACTTTGCACCGCGGCCGGCGTTATGGAGCCTGATCCGCCCCGCCACATCATTGGTGGAGCCGGCGTAATATGTGCCGTCGGCACATTGCAGCAGGTACGCCCAATAGCGCCCCGGGCGTTTCGTCGGCATGCGGATGAGGCGTCGCGCTCAATGGTGGTGTTTCATCTTCTTCTCGTGGATCCGATCGAACTTCCCCTGCTGCTCCGGTGTCAACACCGCCCTGATCTGGTCATGCTTTTCCTGCTTCAACTGCTTGAGCTGACTCATGACCGGTTCGACGCGCGTCTGGTGATTCTGGATGATCTGCTCCACCTGGACCCTCTGCTCATCCGAGAGCTTGAGCTTTCGAGCCAGCCAGGCTGCATGTTTGCCCGCATCCTTCCCGTCTCCGCGCTTCGCTTGCACGGGCGAGGCAGCCAGCCACACGCTGCACAAACCCGCCGCCAGACTGATCAGTCCGATCTTCCATCCTGCTCGTACCATTGCGGTGTCCTCCGTGTTACCAGCTATGACAGGTACCCACCATTATACCGCCCGGTCACTCGTAGCGCAGCGCGTCGATGGGGTTGAGCGCGGCAGCCTTGCGCGCAGGCCAAAAACCGAACGCAATCCCGACGCCTGCGGAAAAGCTGACCGCGAGCGCGATCGACCAGAAGGAGAGCGTGGTCGCCCACCCCGCGAGCATGGCCATCCCTAACGTGATCATCCATCCCAGCAGAATGCCCGCCATCCCTCCGGCCAGGCTGATCACCACGGCTTCGATCAGGAACTGCGCCAGGATGTCCCGGCGGCGGGCGCCGACCGCCTTGCGCAAGCCGATTTCCCGCGTGCGCTCGGTCACCGAGACCAGCATGATGTTCATGATGCCGATGCCACCGACCAGGAGCGAGATTGCCGCGATGGACGCCAGCAGCCACGACATGGTTCGGCTGGTTTCCGACAAGGCCGCTTGGATCTCTGCCATGTTGCGGACCTCGAACGTTTCCTGGCGTGCCGGCGGCAGGCGATGCTCGCGGATGATCAGCGCTTCGATCGCGTCTTGCGTGGCCTCCAGCTGGGAGGCCTCGCTGACCTCCACATCGATGGAATCCACATAGTCCTTGCCCAGCAGCCGGCGCATCGCGGTGGAAAGAGGAATGACGATCACATCGTCCTGATCCCGCCAGGTCGTCGCGCCCTTCTCCGGCAGCACGCCGATCACTTGAAACGGCACCCGGTTGATCGTCATGGACTCGCCCAGCGGGTTCGCATCGCCGAAGAGCTCCCGCACAACGGTCTGGCCCACCACCGCCACCCGGGCCCGCATGCGCTCTTCTTCCTCGGTAAAGAACCGCCCCACAACCGGCATCGCCGCGCGAATCGCGGCAAATTCGGGCGTCGTCCCCTGCACCTGAGTGCTCCAGTTCTTATTCCCGAACCCGACCTGCCCCCGGCCGGACACGGTGGGTGCCACCTGAGTCACGGTTGGAATCGTGCGGCCGATCTGGACGGCGTCCTCAAGCGTGAGGCGCGTCACCGCCCCGGCTTCCAGCGCCACCCCGCGCACTTGCCGCGAGCCAGGGCGGACGACCAGTAAGTTCGACCCCATGGAGGCCAGTTGGGTTTCAATCGACTCCCGGGCCCCGCTCCCCAGGGCCAGCATGGCCACCACCGCCGCCACGCCGATCAAAATACCGAGCATCGACAGGATGGTGCGCACGCGATTGGCCATCAGCGCGCGGACCGCTTGGCGGACGTGTGCGCGCAGCTCGCGCGCGGTCAGGTGCCCGGTCGGCACCTCAGCGACCGAGGCTGCCGGTGCGGCGGACACGCCGAACGGTCCGCCCACCCGCTCATCGGACTGGATCACCCCATCGCGCATCCGGATGATGCGCTGCGCTTTCGCCGCGACGTCCGGCTCGTGCGTCACGATCACGAGCGTAATGCCGCGCTGATTGAGCGTTTGGAGCAAGACCATGATGTCCTGGGCGCTTGAGGAGTCCAGGTTGCCGGTGGGCTCATCCGCAAAAATGAGCTGCGGATGGTTGATGAGCGCGCGAGCGATCGCCACGCGCTGCTGCTGGCCGCCGGAGAGCTGGTTGGGCCGGTGGGTCATTCGCTCCCCAAGGCCGACATCCCGAAGCAGCGTATCGGCGGTAGCGGGTGTGGAGCCGTTGCTGGAATACAGCAGCGGCATGGCCACGTTCTCGATCGCGGTGGTACGCGGCAACAGGTTGAACTGCTGGAACACGAAGCCGATCGTGCGGCTGCGCACCGCGGCAAGCTCATCCTCGCTGAGCCGGCTGATTTCACGGCCGGCCAGCCGGTAGGACCCTCCGTCCGGCACGTCCAAGAGTCCCAGGACGTGCATGAGCGTGGATTTGCCGGAACCGGAAGGGCCCATGATGGCGACAAACTCTCCCGGCTCGATCGTCAACGAGACGCCTCGCAGGGCGCGCACCTCAATGTCGCCCATCTGGTACGTCTTGTGAACGCCGGACAGCTCGATCATCTGGAACCTGAGGGCCGGCGGCCCCCGCCCCGCCCGGCCGGCGCAAACGGGTTGCGCCCTTGCTCGCGGCCTTGCCGCGGCAGACGGATCGACGGAGCCCACACCACATCGCCTTCTGAGAGCCCGGAGACGATTTCGATCCACTTGCCATCGGTGAGGCCGGTGGCCACTTCCTGCTGCAATGGACGCTGCCAAGGCTTGGAGCCGGCTACCCGCACCGTCGAAACACCCCGCTCTTCACGCACCGCTTCGGCCGGCAGCACCAGGATGTCGGACTTCCCATCAACCGTGAACGTCACCGTGGCGGTCATGCCGCTGCGCATGAAGTCCGGCACGTCCTCGGGCAGCACATCCACTTCATAAATCGTCACGTTATTTACCGTGGTGGCTTCATACGCCACATGGTCCACCGTCGCCTGGACCGGCTGCTGGGGAAACGCATCAAGACTGATCAGCGCGTCTTGGCCCACCTTGATAGCCCCGATATCCGTCTCATCGACCTGGGCCTTCACGATCAGCCGGTCGGCGATCACGACGACCGGATCGGCGGTGGTCACCGTCTGTCCAGGCTCGATCGCCCGGACGATAATGGTACCGTCCAGCGGGGCGAGCAGCGGGGCCGGCTTGTACGCGGTCTCCCACCGGGTAAGCGTTTCCGCATCCTGGGCTTGAGCCGCATCCAGCAGCGCAGCCCGGTCGGCCGAGCTCATCCACACCAGGATATCGCCTTTGGCGACGGCATCACCTTCGCGCACCAGCACCTCTTCGATACGGCCGGCGATCGGCGGCTTGATCTCGACGCGGTTCTGGGGCCTGACCTCGCCCGTCGCGGTTTTCGTGATGCGCAAATCCTGCCGGACGACCGTGACCTGGCGAACGGTTTCTTTTGCGGTTTTTTCACCGCCGCGCGAGCACGCCCGCACCACCCAGCCGGCGGCGATGACCGCCACGAGGATCGCGGCGAGCTTCCACCACTTATTCTTGGACATTCAGCGCCTCTTCGAGGGTGGCACCTTGGGTAAAGAGCCAACTGGCTTCCTGAATGAGCACATCTGCCAGGCTTTGCACGTATGATTTCTCAGAATCCGCCAGCTCTTGCTCGGCAATGTCGAAGTCCTGGAAGCTGGCCAGGCCGCTCGTGTATTGCGCGTGGACGATCTCGGCCCGCTGCCGGGCGGCCTCGAGGAACGACCGCCTGACCGCCACCAGCTCCCACGCATCCCGGAATGCCGCCCACCGCTCGCTCAGCTCGGCGATACGGCCGTCGCGCGCGCTGCGCGCCGCCTCCACCGCGGCCCGGTACTGGGCGCTCGACTCCAGCACGCCCTGCACGTTCTGGCCGCCATGGAACAACGGCACCGATACCGTGACGCCCAGCGTGCGGTCATCCTCCAGGTCCGAGGACTTCGTTCCGGAGGCGCCGTAATTAAAAGTGCCGTCGACCGTCGGCCACAGCGAGGCCTGCGACGAGAGGATCGCCGCCTTCAAAGCCTCCGCGCTGCGCGTGAGGCGCTGCACCGGGGGCGCGTGCTCGGCCAGCAGGACGTAATCCTGGGGCGGTTCCGGTATGGCCGGAAGCAATTGCTCAAGCTGGCCGTCGACCGGCATCGCCGTCGCAAAATACCCCCCGAGCTGCCGGCCAAGGGCGAGCGACTGGCTCTCCACGCGCCGCTCGGTCTGCCGCACGTCAAACGCCGCCTGCTCCGCGATCGCTTGCGCGCGCCGCCACGATCCTTGGTGCTCGCGCCCGGCCTCATACCGCAGCCGCAGCAGCTCGGCGTTCTCTGCTCTGCGAGCGGCGATCTTTCGATTCACCTCCAGGAGTTGATACAGCCGCAGCAGCTCGACGAAGGCGCCCCGCAGCGACTGCCGCACCGTGGCGCTTTGCTCGACGTACGCCCAGCGGGCCGCTTCCCACTGCCGCCAGGCTTGCAGCGCCTCCCCGGTGATGCGCCCTCCCGCAAAGAGCGGCTGCGTCACGTCAAGATCAAGCGCCAGCGAATCGGTTGTTGAGGACCCGCTGCGCGACTCCGTGCTCTTGATGGTGCCGTCAACGCTTGGCAGATACGCGCCGAGCGCTTGAGTGCGGTTGTGCGCCGCCGCCGAGAGCGTTTCCCTGGCCTGCCGGAGATCCGGATGGTGGCCGAGCGTGAGCTGAACCGCGCGCTTCCAGGCCATCTCCTCTTGTGCCGGACCGGAAATGATCTGCGCCTGGGGCAATCGAACCCGCAGGCAGCCGCTGCCAAGCATCAGCGCAAGTCCGGCCATCAACCAGCAAGCCTTCATCAAGCGGTCACTTGCCGTCACGACCTTCGCGACGCTCGCGCCAGCGGGCCTTGCGCGCTTCCCAGTCGGCTTCCAAGGCATCAAACGCGGGCTGCTGCTGTGGCGTCAGCAACTGCCGGATGTCCGCGCTCGTCGATGTCCGCACCGCGTCAAATTTCGGGCGAAGCTCCGCCCGAAGCGCATCGATCTTCTGCCGCTTGGCGTCCAAAATGACGGCGATCTGCGTGCGCTGCTCAGGCGAGAGCTTCAGCTTCGCCTCGAGCTGCGTGAGCAGGTGGGCTTGAACCTGAGCGCTGTTCCAATGGTACCGCGGGCGCACGATCCCTCCCCGCACCGCGGCAAGCGTCAGACCCGCTCCAAGCGCACCCGCCGTGATGATTTGACCCCAGGCCGGTTTCATGAAGGCTCCTCCAAAAGCTGCTCGAGGGAATCATCCGCCCCTTCTTCATGGGAGAGTAAGACGCTCTCGATCGATACCGTTTGCTGCAGCGGCCACTGCGCCATGACCAGGAAGAACGCGGCCGCCACGCCCATCGCCGGGATGAGCCAGCCGCGGTCCGCCAGCCAGCGCGAGATACGAACGGGCTGCGGTCGCGTTGAGGCGATGCGCCGCGTCGTCCGCTCGACGAACGCCTCGGATGGCTGGATGGCCGGCGCCTGGAAGAGCCTGCCCGCGACCCGCGTCCATTGCGCCACGAGCATGCGGCACTCCGCGCAGCCCTGGAGATGGGTCTCGATGGTGCGCCGAACGTCCCCGGCCAGTTCTCCGTCATAGAAACTGAAGAGTTGTGCTTGGATAGCGTCGTGATCCATTGGGTTCTCCTACTATTAGACGCTGCCGGCGCTCAAAAAGTGTCGCAGCCGCTCCAGCAGCTCCTGCCGGGCCCGGCGCAGGCGCGCCTTCACCGCATCGAGGGAGCACTGGAGCGTTCCGGCGAGCTCGTCGTAGCTCAGGCCTTCGATTTCGCGCAGCGTGAGGATGAGGCGGTAGTCCGGTGGCAGGTGCGCGAGAGCGCGCTGGATGAGCTCGCGGTCCGCGACGGTGTCGGCAGGGTCGCGCGAATCCGCCAGCAGTTCGTGGAGCTGCTCACCGGATGCTTCAATGAACGCATCCCACGATTCGGTCCGTTCGCGCCGGCGCTTGCGCAGGAGATCAAGGCAGTGGTTGGAGGCGATCCGGTAGAGCCAGGTGCTGACGCTGGAGCGACCGCGGAAGGATGGCAAGGCTTGATAGGCCTTAAAGAACACTTCTTGGGCCGCATCTTCCGCCAGCGTCGCGTCGCCCAGCAGCGAGGCGCATAGACGCAGCAGACGAACCTGATGAGCCCTCACCAGATCTGCGTAGGCGGCCTGATCGCCGCTGAGGATGCGCTGGACCAGCACCACGTCGTCGATGGCGGACTCTGCGGCTCGGGGTGTTGAAAGGCGGGCTTTACTTCAGGCGGTCGTCGATCCGGTTGTACACGCGCTGGGCGATCTCGATTTTCGGCAGCACGTTCAGGCTGTCCCGGGCTTTCACCTTCAGCTCAATCGTGTGCTTGGTCAGCGGCTTG
>PCVX01000036.1 GCA_002796105.1 Candidatus Omnitrophica bacterium CG11_big_fil_rev_8_21_14_0_20_63_9
GCCGCGGTATAAAGCGACAGGACCTGCAGCGGAGGCCCGTAGAGGTAGGTGTCTTTGTCGCGGTGGCCGCCATGGATCGCGTGCCGGTGCGAGGCGCTCAGCAGCGTCCCGTAGGAATCCGCGGATGCCACCAGCGCGTAGCGGGTGAAGAGCTTCAGAAACTCATAGGTAGGGATGGTTTCGTGCGTCCCGTCAGACTCCAGATAGTCCACCCGGTCATCCGTCGCTTCCGTGACGACAACATAGTGATCGGCGACCCCGTCCTTGGTCAGATCGAGCGCGGCGATCATCGGGAAGCGCAGCAGCACCAGCTCATCCGGCGTCAGCTCAACCGTATTGAGCGTCAATCCGTACGCCTGCGCCAGCCGTTGGACCGTGTCCATCGAAACCGTCAGAGGACCGCTGAACGCGCGCAACTGCAGGTTGCCGCCGAGGTAATCGAGGAGGAAGGCCTGCGAGGTGAGGATTTCCCGGGACGCGGAGATGCCGACCCGGCCCAGCATGGGGGCCAGCGCGTTGGGCGCGCAGTTGGAACAGAGCGATTCGGGCTGGCGCAGCCAGGTTTCAAACGCCTGGATTTCGGTCTCGTTCAACTGGGTTAATGTCGGGACCGCCGGCGTCACGTCCAGCCCCGGCATCATGGATACTGGGGCGTGGGGCGTGGGGCGTGGGGCGTGGGAAGAACTATTTTGGTTTTCTTGCCCCCTGGCTCCCGCCCCCTGCCCCTGACGCGCAAGAGACCGCAAGGCGTCTCCTACGAGTCGGCTGACTTCAGCACTGATCCGGGCCGCTTCGGCCTTGCGGTACTTGATGCGCTCCGGGTTCAATTGGCGCAGCCGCCAGCGCGACTCCGGCGATTGGCTCAGCCGCTCCACCAGGTGAGCGAGCTGCGGCGTGCGGCGCAGGAACACCAGCGCTTCCTTGAGCTCCTGCTCGGTCGGCTTGCGGCTGTAGAGGTCGTCGTAGATCGTGATGATCGCCGCAGTGTGCGCCGTATCGAGCTGCCGCTGGTAGTCGCGGGAGGCCTGGAGCGTCTGCAAAGTGGAGGGATCGGCGCCCCACGCCTGCTCCGCGGCAAAGATGATCGCCAGCGCCAGGCTGAGCGCTTTCATGGACGGTGATTCGATCAACCGGTCAAGGCGCATGCGTTATCGAGGTCGCTGCTCGGTGTAGCTGTTGAAGTTGAACCCGCCGTTGAGGAACTGGATCATGATCGGCCCGGCCACGATGACCAGCGCCGAGGCCAAGCTGAACAACAGCGGCAGCAGCATCTTCAGGGGCGCCTGCTGCGCGAAGCGTTCCGCCCAGTGGTAGCGCTGCACGCGCATGTCTTCCGAGAGGATCCGCAGCGCTTCGGTAATCCCGGTGCCCATGCGGTCGGCTTGGATCAGCGTGCGCGAGAAGGAGCTCGCCTCCGGCACCTGCAGCCGCGTGGAGAACGCGCGCAGCGCATCCCGGCGCCGCTTGCCCACCCGCACTTCCTGGATGACCAGGCCCAGCTCTTCGGTCGTCGGGCACTGCCGGTACTCGCGCGTCACGCGGTTGAGCGAGTCCATGAAATCCAGCCCCGCATCCACGCACAGGCTCAGCAAATCCACCAGCTCTGGCAAGTCCCGGGAAACGCTGAGCCGCCGATTCTGAATCCGGTTGCTCAGCCAGAAGTACGGTACGAAGAAGCCCGCGACCGTGAAAAACGCCAGCCAACCGGGGTTGACGTGCTCGCGCATGCCGAAGAACACGAGGTAGAAGATCAACCCGGTGAGGGCGCCGATCTCCTGCTGCACCAGAAAGTGCATCGCCGGCATCCGCTTGCCCGCCGCCTCGAGCTTCCGTGACGTATGCACGAAATACCAGCTCGTGGGCACGTAGCGGTTGATCGGGGCGAGGATCACGGCAAGTTGCGCCCAGATATTCGGGCGATCCTCTTGATACGCGACTTCCGAGAGGACACGCTGGCGCATCTCGCGCTGCGCGACGTCCGGCAGCATCGCCCAGGCGATGAGCGCGACGCTGCCAAAGAGCAGTGCCAGCGCGGTGCCGATCAGTCCGCCGAGCGTCTGGGCCGCGACCCACCACAGCACGCACACGCCCATGCCCACTGTGATGAAGGGCGTGGCATTGTGCATCTGCTCGCGGTTGAGCGAAAAGCCCGCCGTCCGCGCCTCTTCCGTACCCAGCGGCGCCTGAGAGTGGCGGCGGCGCTTGAGCGTCTCGAAGAGTCCCATGCCAGCCATGTTTGCGTGTCCTTAGAGCGGCGACTTGCTGAAGCGGTGAAACAAGATGCCGCCGATGAGTTGCAGGATGATAATCGACACGAGCATGATGCGCCCGGTCGGATCCGTGATGAAGAACTGGAAGTAGTTGCGGTCCATCTGGTACACCAGGTACGCGAACGCAAACGGCAGCATCCCCATGATCAGCGCTTGCATACGCGCCATGAACGTGAGCGATTTGATGCGCTCCTTGATCTTCTTGCGCTCGCGGAGCGTCTCCACCAGACGCCCGAAAATATGCGTGATGTCACCACCGGTCTCACGCGCCACCAGCACCGCGGTGACGAACAGCGTCAGGTCATCGGAGGGCATGCGCTTTTTCAGGTGGCCCATGGCTTCGGACAAATCCACGCCCATCTTGGATTCCTTCAGCACCAGGCCAAACTCCTGTGAGATGGGCGCAGGCATCTCCTCCGTCAGCACCTGGAACGCCTGCATCATGCTCAGCCCGGCCTTCAAGCTGCTGGACAGCAAGAGCAGCCCATCCACGAGCTGGCCGAGAAACTTCTGTTTTCGCTGCCGCTCCATCTGCGCGATCATGACCCGCGGCAGGGCGATGCCGATGGCCAGCCCGACCACCGCAAACAGCCATTGCTCGGTCAGCAGCCAGGCGATGGCGCCGACCACGATGGGGGCGAGCAAATACAGCAGCCAGACTTTCCCGCGCGAGAGGTCGATGAACATCTCGCTGAGCGCATCGGCGGTCTCCGCGGATTTGTCCCGCAAGTACCGGGCGATCTTCTTCGCCACCGGCGGGTATGAGGCGATCCCGGCGATGACCGCCGATCCGAACGAGAGGCCGTAGATGCTCAGCTCTGTGGCGTTCATGGCTCAATCTCCCCGGTGCAGCATCCCATGGCCGAACGTGTCCGCCCCGCCCTTCAACCGCGAGGCGATCGCCGAGCGGATGAAGGTGAAGAAGGTAACCAAGGCCACCGTAATCGCCAGCAGGAGCAGCGCGGTTTCAAAGGTCGCTTGCCCGCGCCGTGTCCGGGGTCCCGTCATGGCTTCACCTTCTCCACCCCAGCCGGCTTCATCGAAGGCGGCAGCGACCGCCCTGAGGCGCGCGCCCGCAGGGTCGGCGTCCTGAGATAGTGGACCGCGATCATCGTTCCCTCAGGAGGCCCTCCGCCCGGCACCGGCGACAGGTTCTCTCCCACAAACACACCGCATAGATCCCCGACATCGTTCTTGAAGTTGATCGTGGAAAAGTTCAGCTGCTTCGCCACAGGCCCGATCGATTCAAGGAACCGCGGCTGCTGGATGCGCTGCTTGTTGCCCGCTTCGGTCCAGCCGACCAGGGGCATCTGCTCCCGGTAATACCGCAGCACATCGCTCACAGGGTCGGCGCTCAGGTAGAGCTCCGAGACCATCTCCATCTGCGGTGTGCTGTTGGGCGCCCGGCTGGCCGAAATCATGCGCGCGTTGGGGTAGCGCGGAATCGTCAGGGGCAGCGTGCGCCGCTCAGCCGGCACCGTGTCCTGCGTGCAACAGGGATTGCTGAGCCCTGGGTCCTTGGATGACGGATCACGCGCCAGCGGAGACTCTTCCGCGCCGCTCTCGTGATGCCACCGATAGACCAGCACGACGGTTTGGGCTGGGCCGCGCGCAAGCAGCCTGATCATCACCCGGTCGGCGTCCTGCACGGCATAGACCGTTTCGGACGCCGCCGCCTGAAGCGCCGCAGGAGAGAACTGCTCCATCTGTGCCTTGGTTTCGACGTCCAGCTTCGCCGCGTTCGACTGTTCTTTCAGCGTCTTCGCGAGCTCCTCAGCCTTGGCTCCGGCTTGTGCCATCCACGGCAGCGGGCGAACATCCCACCCACGGTCTGGCAGCGCCTCTTGGTAAAATTTCTTCACGAATGCTTCGGTGCCTTTGACGGCATAGAACTGCCCCTCCATCGGCTGGGCGCCGATGGTCATCGACACCACGGGGGCTGGCTTCTTCTGCCCCGGCGGCAGCGGCACGTCCGCCGCGCTGACCGGCACCGCAGACACACAAAGGAGACACAGAGACACAGAGAGAGACGCAAGGAAGGAATGACTGTGCCTCTGTGGATTTTTGTGGTTCTGTGGTGTCGTCATAGGGTGTCCTGAATATTGGCGTCCGCGTCCGGGTCCGGATAGACACCCACGTTGGCCCCGCTATAACGCACGCGCGACTCCGAGCGGATGCCCTGCGCCGGGTATTTCATCGTCCAAAACTTGAGTTGGCCCCCACTTTCGCGTTCCATCTTCACCGTCACCCGCACGTGGCCTGAGCCGTTCTTGATCTGAGCCGGAGCGAGTTCGTTGAAGAACAGCGGCACTGGGATGGGAAAACAGGTGTTGCACCATCCAAAACTTGGCAACGCCGCGCTCACCCAGCCCAAGATCAATCCCCAGGCCGCGCCAAAGAAACTTTGGGCCCCCCCGGCACCTTCGGTCTTTGTTCCAAGACTGCCGGAATTGTCTTCTCCCCCCGTATCCTCCCCCAGCGTCCAGGCGGGGGCTTCCCAGTCGCAGTTCACGTACCCGGTGTCGATCGGCGGGCTCCAGCAGAAAAAGAGAATGAACCACGTCCCCATCTCGAGCTCCGGCGCGGGGTCCTCAAACGCCACGGTCACCTCGACACGATTGGTTTGATCTGTATTGCCGTCGGCGCCCATCGCCCCTTGCCGGGTCCACTCCAGCACCGCCGGCATCGACGGCAGTGTCTTGCTTTCCTGGAACTGCTCCGCCCACTCTTCAAGCTGCTCATTCACGTCGCCTGACGTATCATCAATCGGCAGATTCTGGATCGTCGTGAAAAACGCCGAGCCCTGCGCGCTCTCCCACGCCGCCTCCATGATGTGAATCGCCGCTTCCTTATAGAGCGTTTGATAGTTCACATAAATCAGGATCAGAAACAGGATCGGGATGAACAAACACGCCCAGGTGCAAAACGGCAGGATGGCGATCGCCTGCACCAGGAAAATCGAGTTCCACATCCCCATGGCGATGAAGGCGATCTCGTTCTCGCCGCTGGCCACCCAGGACGCCCCGGCGAGCGCGCCGGCATCCGCGGCGTTGGCGGTGGCGGTCTTGATCTTGGTGATTTCCCCCAGGTTCATCGTCATCGGGGTCAGCAGCAGCAGCAGCGCCATGAGGATGACGAACACGACGGCCATCTGGCCCTGCGGGCCTGGCCGCAGCCTCCGCTGAAGCGCGCGAAAACGCCAAGACGCTGCGCCGGTGCGGTATCGCATGCACGCGCGTTCCATCCCCATCGCTATCCCTACGGTTCCGGTGTGGGCTTCAAGCCACAGGCTTGCAGCCCGAGTTCGATGAGCGCGTTCGCCTGGTCGTCCTTGAGGCGCGCCTCCTCACCCAGCCGCGCCAATTCCTGGGCGTCGTCCGTGACCGCATCGACCAGCGCGGTCAGCTCGGCCTCCAACGCTGCCTTCTGCCCTTCCAGCTCGCTCTTTTGCCGCCACAGGTCCGGGAGAAGCACGTGATCGAGATCATCGCGCCGCTCAACCAGGCCCTCGCGAATCCCATTCAACCTGGCAATTTCGTTATTGATGAAATCAATAGCCGCCGGATCAACCTCGTCGGCCAGCGCGTCCTGCCAGTCCTGGATTTGCCGATCGATCTCCGGCAACTCGACAAGGTTGATGTGGTCGAGCTCGTCTTGCGCGTTATTAATCTCGGTCTCCTTATTGGTAATCTCGATTTCTTTCTGGGCAATATCGTCTTCCAGCTGTTCCATCTCCTCGACACGGTCGGTAGTGCAGCCCCAGTCGTCCCACGTGGTCTCGCCGTCCGGCACCATGGCGCAGCGCCCGTTATCGCTGTCCGTGAGCGCTTTTTGCTGAGCCCGCAAGCCATCCGCCTCAGCCCGCAGGCGCTGGGCCTCTTCGAAAAACTCATCGCCGGCATCGCACCACTGCGTCGCGGGAGGCATCGTGAGCGGCCCGGTGGGAGGATTGCCCGTCGTGAAACCCGGCGCGCCGATCAGAATCAGAGGCGTGTCTTTCGCAGGCTGGTACGGCACCAGCTTGCCGGGCTCGCCCTCTCTCGTGCCGGCCTCGATGCGCGTGTCCTGGAACGATTGCTGGCGGAGAATCATCGTCGTGTTGACCCAGTTCCATACTTTCAGGAGCACGAAGATCAAACTCACGACCCCGACCAGCGAGATCGCATACTCGAGAAATACTTGAGCGCTGGGTCGGTTAGGCCTGTTTGGCCGGTTGAGCCGGTTGTTATTGCCAGTCGCGAGAGACATTGGATGTCACCTCCGAGCTGACGGACGCATCATCCCGGGTGTTCAGGAACATCGTCGTGCTCGTCGTGCTCGTGCTGTTCATGCTCGTGGCCGTGTCCGCTGCCCCCGCGGCATGATCCTGAGACAGCTCGCCGGAGCTTTGCAGCGTCTGGTCGATATGCCGGACCAGCGGCAGGCTGTGGCAGGCGTCGTTTTCCGTCTCCTGGCACTGCTCGACACACTCGGCATTGTCCTCCGGATCATCCTCATCGCAGCTGTCGATGCAGTCGTGGTAATACGCGTTGCACTCGGCGGTGCTGCCGATCTGCTGCTTCTTCAAATCTTCTGCGCGAATCGGCTCACCCGGCGGCGTGTTGTCCAGATGCACCAGCGTGCGCGGCTGGCTGTCACGGCCGCGGTCAAGGAACGTCAGGAATTCCGACCACACCACCGTCGCGGCTGACTCGGTGCGCACGCGCGGCTGCACCGCAAACCCGTCGCTCGGGTCAGGGATCTGCCGATGGCGCACCTGGTAATACGTCGTCATCTGGGATTCTTCATCGCCCTCCTGCTGGGCGGCGCTCATTGCGCGACGGAAGGTCTGCTGCTCGATCTCCTGCTGGTAGTTCATGCGCAAACCGATCTGGACCAGGAAGGCCAGCGCGACCAGAAACAGCGACCCGAAGATCGCGAATTCCACCAGCGCTTGGGCTCCGTGCTTACTTGGCTTCATAGGCCGCCTCGCGCGTGACTTCCCAGTCTGCGGTGACCCGGGCTTCGACGTTCAGGATACGAGCCGCGGCCTGCCCTCCGCCCGGGCTGGTCAGCACCGTGCCGCCGCCGTGGGCTTCGATCGCGGCCTGGCCGCTCGTCACATCGATGTCCTGCACCTGGGTGTAGCTCTCCAAGGCCTGCCGCTCGCTGAATTCGTTGGTCGGATCGAATTGCGCGCCGTGCGCGGAGCTCACGCCGTACAGATAGCCCTGATAGCCCCGCTGAATATAGACGGTCATCCCCACGCACGCAGCGATGACTGCGCCGATCAGCAGGGTGGTTTCAACCGTCGTCGCACCGGTCTGAGCGCGTTTCATCCCTATTCCCTTGAAAACGCTGCGGCCCGGAGCCTTGTGCTTCCGAGAGGAAGCCCAAGGACTCCGAGCGCTGCGCAATCTCATCACTCGTCTGCGTCGCCTCAAGAATTAGGTATGCATAAAACCTCTGCCGCACATCGCGGCCTTACGGCCTTCCGGCGTCAGGCAACAGGGCCTGGCAACCGGTGCACTGCGCGTCCTCGTTCACGGTATGGCCGACCACGCGGCCGGCCGATTCGGTGCGCCGCGAGAAATCGTCGCGGCCGAGCTCTTCGGTCCGGTTGTCCGATATCACGTCCAGATCCCGCGGCCCTTCATCGGGATCGGCCGCCGGAGGCGGATCAAACGCGGTGTTGCTGACGTGGACAACCCCCTGCTGGATCGCGCGCTGCGCGATATGCTGCACCCCCACCACCGCCAGTGCCACGGTCCCGATCAGCACCGCGAACTCGGCGGAATGCTGGCCGCTCTGGTCCCGCCTCACGGCAGGCCACAGCCTCTGCGCGCTTCGCCAGCCTTGCATGTCTTGCCTCCGAGCGTTGTCGATCACGCGTTATGGAGCGGTAAAATCGTCCGGATCCGTTGCTCCACAGTCGCCCGGCATCGCCTCACCGCCCAACCCCTGGCAAGCGATCGACGTTTGACCCGTAGTCGTACTCGCTGGAGTTTCAAGCGTGTGGGACTTGCTCTCGGTCTTCCACCCTGCCGTGGCCTGGAACTGGCCACCGAGCGAATCGCTGTTCGACTTCATCCCACCCTGCACACCACGCTGCAGGTACACCGCCATGGCAACCAGACCCGCCACCACAAACCCAAAGAGCACGGCTGTCTCAACGGTGACTTGACCGCGTCGTTGCTTCAGCATCGTTCGCATTGCTGCTCACCTCCTCAACTGAGTCATACCTGACGCCTAAGAAGCGTCTTCAACCCGCACCGGCTGTTACGAACCGCTGCTTGAGCTGGAACTGGAGCTGGAGCTCGAGCTGGAGCTCGGAGCGCCGATCTTCGTCACCGTCGTGTCGCTTGCCGACTTGGACAGCGCCGTCCCTGCAGTCGCCGACTGCATGTCGGTCGTCGAGGTCGAATCGCTGGTCGTCGTGCGGTCCGGCTCAAACGCCGCCGCTCCCAGACCTTCTCCCCCATCCGGGCTGTTCAGCGCCTCCATATACCCGTCGGTCGCGGCTTTCACGCCTCCCTGCAGGTGGGGCTTCACGAACGCCTGCATGGCGATGGCCGCGCCGATGACGATCGCGAACAAGACCGCGTATTCTGCCGTGCTTTGCGCTTTCTTGGCTCTGATTCGTTGCATTGTGGTCACCTCCTTCATGCTGTCCGCAACAGGGCTGTCTTACGACCCGCTGCTGGAGCTGCTGCTGGAACTGCTGGAGCTGCTGGAGCTGCTGCTGGAGCTGCTGCTACTGGAAGTCCCTTCCACTGTAAGCCCGTCGAGCGCCGTCGCTGCCTCGCTGGTCTTATCCGCGGCGTTGGTGTACAGCGTGTCCATGTTCGTCTTGACAGTCCCACGGATCGCCAAGATGGCGGCAACGATGACGGTTGCAATCACCAAGTACTCCAAGATCGACTGCCCTTTCCGTGATCGACGTCGCTTCACCATGCTCACCTCACCTCCTCCTCCGTTGTCTTCCACCCAATCCGAAATCCGCAATTCGAAATTCAAAATGTTTCTCATTTCTCTTCTTCCGTGCCACCGCTCAATTCATCCTCGATCTGCCCGGCGTGCTCATTGAACGCGCTCAGCACGTAGTTCGACAGCAGCGCAAGCGCGGTCGTTACCGTCGCGACCAGCACCGTGTACTCCAGCATCGACTGCCCGCCCCGGCTCTGACCAGGGTCGGGCCGGGGGCCGCGCGATCTCATGGCCCTGCCCAATTCCCGTTCGGCCCCATCCAGCCGATGGCATACCCGCCTGGCTGATAGCCGCGATACTGTTCCCGCAGCTCCGGAGGCAGGCTGAGAATCCACTCATGGACCTGCTGCGGCGTCATCATGTCGCCGATCTGCTTGACGATAATGCGGTAGCGGCCCTGCGGGGGGTTGGGCACCGGCACCGATTGGCCCATGAGGTTCACGGCTGCTTGATAGTTCGGTGACGTGGAGTTGCCACCCTCATGGATGATCTGCAACCCGCTGTTCGCCGGCGGAATGATGGTGACCTCCCGTTGGGTCCCCTGGTCATCCCACATGTAGAATCCCGGACCGGAATAGAAGCCCAATCCCTGGCCGGTAATGTCCTGGTCGACCACGGCGCAAAACGTCTGCGTCTCCCCCTTCGTGATGTAGCGCGCGGTGCCGCCATAGAAGCGCGAGTCCCCGCGGCCACGGACGATGGAGTTGCGGTCCAGCAGAAAATCGCCTGGCTGGCAAGCATGCGGCACCCCTTCCGGCGTGCCGACAGTGATCGTCTTGGCTTCGCTGCGGCAGAAGGCGCCGTACGGCCGGTCATCCATTAATGGAGCAAGGTGGTTGATGTAGAGTTGCGTTTGAAACGTATACGTGCCTTCAGCCGGTCCTCGAATGGGCAACCGCACCGTCACCGATTCGCCTGGCGCGACGTCATGCGGGATCTTGATCTGGCGGTTGTCCACATGCCACTCGTTCCAGTGATATCCCCAATCCACCGTCTGCCGCACATCGGAGGGGATCTGGATGTACACACCGTTGTACCCTCCGGCTGATGGCTTATGCCACATCGCGGAACCGGTGTTCTTCAGCGTCACCTCGACCCAGTAGTCCTCATCGGGCCGCAGGTGATTGGGTGCATTGACCTGGACATCCTCGCCGCATTGATACTCAGCGGGTGCTTGCGGGTCCACGATCGGCTCGATTGCGCGCCGAGGCGCCGGGCCAGGTGGTGGTGTCGCAGGAGGATCGTAATCCACGAGATCCGTCCGGGGACAGCTCACTGGCGGATGCCAGTTTGCCGGCACCGGCCCGAAGGGCTGCTCGCAGTTCGGCCCGAGTGTCACCCCGCGGTAGCAGCCCCATGACCCCGGCGACCAGGTGCCGCTGCACTGCGTGCCAGGCTCGCTCGGCGCCTCGACGCGGGACATGTCCAGGACCTGACCGGACGGATTGACTATCGCCTGCACCGGCTCAAATTGCTCGGTCGCCTGGTTCCACTGCCAGCCCTTCTGCATCCGCTCCTCAGCAGCCCATGCGCCGGCCGCAAAGCCCCACAGGGCCGTCGCCAGACCGCCGATGAAGGCCGCTCGTAACATCGTCATTGCATGCACATGAACCACGTGCGCCAGGCCTCAAAATCGCTGACCGGAGGCTCCGTCCCGCACCGGCCGCTCGGCGCAGGAGGCGGTGTGCGAGGAGTATCTCCTGTGTCATCATCCGATCCGCCACGGCCAATCGGCGTGCGACCAGACGGAGCCGGATCATCATCGTCATTATTGCCATCGTCCTCATCTCCGCCCCGGTCCCCAATCGGCCGACGGCCTGATGGAGCCGGACCGTCATCATCACCCGTCGGATTCCACGGTCTAAAATCCTCATTACGGGTCGAGCCGCCACCCCACGGCACGTAGCGCGTGCCTGGCGGCGGACCTTGCCGCGTTGCCGGCGGCTTCGTAAGGTAATCGATGAGCAACTGTTCGTCATCCGCTCGGCAGGCGGCATTGACCATGTCGTAAGTAATCTCAGGGTTGTAGTACCAATCCATGCGCATGACCTCGCGGGCCAAGTTGGGATTGTGCGCCTCAAGGCACAGAGCGGCCCCTCCCTGCGCGGACGTCACGCCTCCGGCGGTCGTCGCCTTTCCATGGCAGTCGCCAGAGCCTTTGCATCCGCCTGGCTCGCCGATCGTGCGGCCCGGCGTGTCGTAGTAACAGTGGCTGCCGATCTTCACCCAGTCGTACAGTCCGCTTTGCGGATCAAAAGCCCCATAGGATCCTGGATCAGCTTCTTCACAGGTAGCGCCGGGCTGTCGGCGGGGGGCAAACTCATGCTCTTCAACCGGTGGCCGCGGATCCTGGAACCCGTAGTCTTCCCACGGCGTGCCGGCCGGATCATGCTCCCAGTAGCCATCCCATGGCGGTACGCGGTTCCAGGGATCATCTGTGTGCGGATTCCAGGTGCCTTGGCACACGCCATGGACCACTGTGCAGTCCTCATCCTCACCAGGCGTCGGCAGGTCTCTGCCGCCTTGCGTTTGTGCAGCACTTGGCGGTAAAGCAAGCGGCGTCATCTCAAGCACGTGGCCGCTCGGTGTCACTGTAGCCTCGACATAATCGAATGTTTCCTCTTCTTCATCCCACTGCCAACCGGTTTGTCTGATGGGGACCCGTTGCTGCTCGGCCCGGCTCTCAGCCGGAAGGTGCAGCAGCGCCATGCTCCACGCAGCGGTCAACAGCGCAAGAAAACGCCAGGTGCCGCTCATGAGCTCACTCCTGCCTCGGCCGCACATCGGCCCAGTTACCGTCCGGTTCCAGCCGATAGAGCACCGTGCCGTCCGGCGCACAAATGACTGACGTGCTGTTGAGCCCTGCGGGCGGCTTCTGGTTCGGATACCCGGTGTACTTGGGCATCTTGTCGCGGTGAGGGCTGATGATCTCGGTCATATCAACCCATTCGCCGGCCGCTTTGACATAGATGCGGTCGCAGTCCACGCCGTCAACGAAGGCGCCGGAGTAGTCCGCCGGCGGCTTGCTGGTGGGATAGCCGGGGTAGAGCTGTCCGCTGACGTCGATCGGGGTGCCGCCATCATCATCCGGTTGAGGTTCTGGTTCCGGTTCGGGCTCTGGCTCGGGATCAGTCTCAGGATCCGGCTCCGGCTCAGCAGGGTCCGGCAGTTTGGCTCGGGGGTAATAGAACCGCGCCGGCAACTTCTTGCCCTCGCCGTGCCACCAGGCCCAGCGCGCCCACTCCGGAAATGCATGGATTTTGAAAAGCCGTTTGTGGCGCTCTTTTGCTTCCGGCGCCATGAAGGGTTTAATGGTCCTCATGATCTTGGCGCGATGCTTTTCGATGTCCACGAGGAAGAGCGGACTGGTCACGCCATAGGGAAAGCCAATCTCATCGAGCGGAACGTGGGGAATGGACAGGAGGCTGTACCACACCGGGGGGAAATGATTCGGGTTCGTCGCGCGATCGGCGTGGCGAAGCCAGTTGTAGTATTCCTCCCGCTTCTGCTCGTAGGGAATCGTGGCTCGATAGGCCGTCCATGCTTCCTTGATGTCTTCCGGGATGTCCGAGGCCTTGAACCTCGGTGAGGTGCGCCGTCCGTCATCTTCGGGAAACAGCGTGGGCTTGTATCCCTGCGGTTGGAGCTCCTTCACCGTCCCGGTATAATCCTTGGACGGATTGCGCTTGTAGGCGTAGTCGCCTGGTTCGCGCACCCAGACCCCTTCTTCATAGTGGCCTTTCGTGTGAATGCCCAGCCGCTCGAGTTCTTCGCCGGACACCGTGCGCAGCGTCCCGTCCGGGTTGCAGTAGTAGCAGCGACCAGTTTGCCCGCCGCTGCCGCCTGGGACACCGGCTTGGCCGCCGCCTGAACCGCCGCGCCCTGGGAACGTCCGCTGCACGGGATGGTCGACCGGCACGCGATACGCGCGCTGGCCGCTGCGGCCGCTGGACCCGCCGCTGCCGAGCGGTTGCCGCTCAGCCCAGACGGCAGACGCCTGCAGTGCAAAACCCACGGACACCACCACCGTGCCCGCGAGCATTCCACGCCATGCTGCCGCCTGTTTCATCCCCATCTGCGCTCCCTGCCGGTTGCTCACGGCTTGTTCTCCTCGACAGCCCCGTTGAGCTCTTCTTCAACTGCGTTGGCGTGCGCGTTGAATGCTTTGGTCATATAGCCGGACATGAGCACCAGGGCGGAGACAGCCGCTCCGATCAAGACCGCGGTTTCCAGCATCGACTGTCCGCGGTTGCGCATCATTATGGCGCCACCATCTGGTTCACCACGGTATCAAAGGATTGTTCAACGCTTTGGCGAGCACCAAGAAAATTACCCTGGTCGAAAAACGCCAGGGTTGCCAACAGCACCACGAGACCCACAACGAAGTATTCGATCATCGCCGTTCCGCGCTCATTTTTCATTTTGTCTCTCATTCGAAAATGTCACTTGATAGTTTTCATATGTTTTTATATAGATACGAAATAAAAACCGGACCGCCGTTCGGCAGCCCGGCTTCCCTGCTAGAACATGCTCTCTTCATTATTATTCTGCAGGGACCGTAGCTTTGCGCCCCCACCTTGCGATGGGTTTGCTCTTAACGAACAGTTCAAGTCTATCTGAGGGGTCATCCTGGTGTCAAGATTTTTTGGCCTTCCAGAGGCTCCAAAACCAGTTGCGCGCCCACCCCCAACCGGGCGCGGTCAGCCTGCCCGGCAGGCAGCTCAATCACCGCCTGGGCACCCCAGACGCAGGGGGTCATCCGCCAGGGCCCCAGCGCCTTGTGGACCGCCACAACCTGCCATTGCCGGTCGACAAAGACCGCATCGATCGGAAAGCGCATGAACCAGGTGTGGATGGCCCGGCACCGGGGCAGGATCAGCCCTTCCCCGTCCGCCAACCCGGACCGGTTGAGCAGCCCGACCATGCGCGAAAGGATTGAGCGCGCCATGGAGGCCCGCTGCGCCAGGAGATCAGTGGTGTTCGCGATCCGAATGCGCCAGGACATCGCCTATCTGCCCATTGGTTGGGGCCGCCTTGAACATGGACGGGTCGATCTCGATTCCCTTCACTTTGAGCTCCTGGAGGAAGGTGGGGATCTTGCCTGTCGAGGCAAAATCTCCCAGTACCGTGCCGTCAGGCGCCACCCCGGTCTGCCGGAACATGAAGATATCCTGCAGGACGACGTCGGTGCCGTCCCGCAGCTCGATGAGCTCGCTGATGGCGGTGACTTTGCGGCTGCCGTCCGAGAGGCGCGCGGTATGGATGATCACGTCGATGGCCGAGGCCACCATCTCGCGGATGGCGCGCACCGGCAAGTCGATATTGGACATCAGCACCATGGAGTCCATGCGCGAGACCACGTCGCGGGGCGAGTTGGCGTGGATCGTCGTGATCGAGCCGTCATGGCCGGTGTTCATGGCCTGGAGCATGTCGAGCGTCTCGCCGCCGCGGCACTCACCGATGATGATCCGGTCGGGCCGCATGCGCAGCGCATTGCGGAACAGGTCGCGGATCGTGATCTGCCCCTTGCCCTCGACGCTGGGCGGGCGGCCTTCCAGGCTCACCCAGTGCGTCTGCACGAGCTTCAGTTCCGCGGCGTCCTCGATCGTCAAGATGCGCTCCCCCTCGGGAATGAAGGCAGAGACGATGTTGAGGAACGTCGTCTTCCCTGAGCCGGTCCCGCCGGAGATGATGAGGTTCTTGCGGGCGTAGACGCAGGCTTCGATGAACTTCGCCATGTCCGCGGAGATGCTGCCGAACTTGATGAGATCGTCGCGGGTGTAGCGCACCCGGGAGAATTTGCGGATGGACATCGTCGGCCCTTTGATGGCCAGCGGCGGAATGATCGCGTTGACGCGCGAGCCGTCCGGCAAGCGCGCATCCACCATGGGCGAGGACTCGTCGATGCGCCGGCCCAGCGGGGCGATGATGCGCTCGATGACCGCGCGGACCTGGTCGTTGGAGATGAACTTCTTGGTCGTCAGCTCCAGCTTGCCCTGGCGCTCGACGTAGATCTGGTCCTTGTTGTTGACGAGGATGTCGGTCACCTGCCCATCCGCCAGCAGCTCTTCCAGCGGCCCGAACCCCAGGGCTTCGTCGGTGATTTCCTTGACCAGGCGCGCGCGCACCTCGTGGGACGAGACGATGCCGCCCATCTCGCGCGCCAGCAGGTTCGAGACGACGCGCTCGGTGCGCCGCTTGAGCTCGCCCAGCTGCGCGCCTTGCGCCATCGCTGCCAGGTCCAGCTTCTTCAAATCCAGCTCCTCGACGAGCTTGTCGTGGATGCGCCGCTTCATCAGCACCACTTCATCCACCGAGTCATCGACGACCGCGCCTTCCTCGCCGGCGAAAAACCGCGCCGACATCATGCCGGACTCCTGGCCGGTCGGCTGCTGGGTGTTATCGGCGCGCTGGTGCCGCGGAATATCGTGATGCGCCACGTAGAGATCCGGCCGGCTGATGAGCAGGTCGGCCAGGCGGAAGAACGCGTCCGCCACCTTGGTGTAGCCGAACGCCAGCACCAGCGGGGTGCCCTGATTCAGCGACGTGCCCACGATGCGCCCGTCCGAGGGGATCTCCCCGATGACCTCGCACGGCACCGCCGCCCGTACGTCCTGCGTGCCGACGCTGCCGCGGCTTTCCGCCCGGTTCAACACCGCTTTGACCATGCTGCTGGGAAACAGCAAACTCTCCACCATCCCCAGCGCCCACTTCGTCTGATAGAGCGTGACGATGTCCGGCGAGGTGACCAGGAGGATCAGGTTGGCCACGTCGAAGGAGGCGATGAGCGGCTCGGAAAACCCCCGG
Source organism: Candidatus Omnitrophica bacterium CG11_big_fil_rev_8_21_14_0_20_63_9 (assembly GCA_002796105.1). Taxonomy (GTDB): domain Bacteria; phylum Omnitrophota; class Gorgyraeia; order Aquiviventales; family Aquiviventaceae; genus 21-14-0-20-63-9. The sequence goes on from PCVX01000036.1 coordinate 16,044, forward strand.
CCGCCGTCGATCACGATGTATTCGTAGCGCTGCTTGAGCGATTGAAACACGAGCGGCAGAACTTTGGGATCGAGCTGGCCGAACTGCCTGGGGTTGGACAAACACACGAGCAAGTGCACGTTGGAGCTGTGGGCCACGATGGCGCCTTCAAGCGATGGAACCATGCCCTCCGTGACGCGCTTGAGCGCCGGCTGCAGATCCACGACGGACTTCGGAGCCGGCATGTTGAAGATTTTGGCGACGTCGCCCACCGCCATGACGTCCATATCCACCAGGCACACCGGCTTGCGGGTCCGCTGGGCGAGCGCGGCGGCAAGGTTGGCGGCGACAATCGTCTTGCCCACGCCACCTTTGGTGCCGAACACCACGATACACCGGCTATTGCCGGGTTGGGGCGCTGGTGCGGGAGCGGCTGACATCAGCTATGCGGGCCTCAGTGGGTTTGTGCAATCGTAAGCAAGTTTGTCACCGAAGATCCCATCTGTGTGCAAGGATAACATTTTAAGTATGCCTGACATGCGATGAGGAAGGCAACCCGCGTTTAGAGGACGCCAGGGATGAACCGCCAGCGCACCTGGCGCAGGTAGCGCTGGTACTCCGGGTCACGCATGAGGTGCCGCTCTTCCGTCCACGCCCGCAGGACGTAGACCGCCGTCCAGCCCACCAGGCCGAAGACGACGGGCCCATGATTGAGATTGGCAAGGCCTTCCACCCACCAGCCGAAGCACTTGGCCGTGTACGCCGGATGCCGCACCCAACGATACGGCCCCCAGGTGACGATGCCGCGGTTCGTGAGGTTGCTGGCCTTCCACCCCAACGCCACGCTCGCCCAGGCAAAAATTCCTACGGCGATCAGGACAAGCACGCGTTGGAGATCCGGCATAAAGTGCGGCAACACCCAGGGAACGGGGGAGACGGACGACGCCGAAGGGATCACCCGCAAGGTGAACATTTCGTTAAAGGGAGGATAACAGGCCAGGGCCGCCGTCCAGCCCAGCAGCGTTGGCTCGACGCTCTTGATCGTGCTGCCCAACCGCCGGGACTCAATCGCATAGCCAATCGTAAAGATCACGCTATCAAGGAGAAACAGCGCTTGAAGGCACAGGATAAACCCGTGGTCGAACACGAGGTCATGCCACGATAAGCCGGCTGTGGAGCGGCCCAACTCGGCCCACAGCCAATACCCGTGCACAAACGCGGAACGCAACAGCAACGGAAAATAGAACCCTTTGACGAGCAAGCCCATAAGCAACAGCCGGATCCGAGGGTGCCACCAGCGCCATTGATAGGCGGATTTTTTGGAGGGTGAAGCCGCGAGGCGACGCAGGATGATGGCACCAAGGAGCATTTTCTCGCAAGCCCGTAATCCACGCTGAGGAGGCTGGCGCCACAGACGCCACCAGTACCAGGGGAGCGCCCCAAGGAACAGCATCCCGTAGAGATAGTTCAGCGTCTTCACGGTTTGCTCGCGGGCCCACACGGGAGAATAGGCCGTCTGATAGAACGGCAGGAAGACATAGACGCAGTACAAGAGCGAGAGGACAACCACCAGGGCTGTCCACCTGGCTATCAATCGGGCCAGCAAGCGTCGTGAGGATGGTTGGATAGGGTTAGACATGGGCAATAGTAGGAGTATGCCCGATGGGAATGCGGGAAGACAACTGCGCTATGAAGGACGGAAGATGACCGGCACTTCCAGCCACAACTCCCGTTCGATCACTTGGGCGGGAAACGCCGGATACGGCGACTGGCTTTCCGCCGCCTTCACCGCTTCAAGGTCGAGCGCCTCGATGCCGGAGGACTCGGCGACGTTCACCCGCCCGAGCGTGCCGTCGGCGAACAGGTGCAGCCGCAGCTTGACCCGGCCGTCGATGTTGAGCTCTTTCTCGCGCTGGGGATAGCGAAGCGCCTTGGAGATGCGGTCCTGGATGATGAGCGCGTACCGCAGCCGCGGATCCTCGACGGACGACGCGACTTCGGCCGAGGCGAGCGCTTGCTCCAGCGCCACCGTCCGGTCGGCGAGCTTCGCCTCATCGACGACCAGCTCCGGCGTGACCGCGATCACCAGTTCGGATTGGCTGTTCTTATACTCCGGTGAGCGAAATAGGCGCCCGAACACCGGAATGCTCCCCAGAGCCGGTACCTGGCTGACCGCTTCGCTGTCCTCCGACTGCAGGAGCCCTGCGACGACGATCGTCTCCCCGGAGCTGGTGACAATGGCAGTTTTCGTCGAGCGCTCCTTGAATCCTGGCACCGAGATGCCGTTGACGGTGGTCGCCAAGCTCTCGTCGATGCTGGAGATCTTGGCCTGCATTTCTGTCTTGATGCGTCCATCCGCCAGCACATTGGGCGTCATGAGCAGCTCGACGCCGAATGGCTTGAATTCGATGGACGTGCTCGTCACGCCGGTCGAGACTCCTTGACTGCTTACGGATGGCACCGGCTTTTCCCCGCCGACGAATGAGCGAGCCTCTCTGCCGCTGGCGGTCACCAGCTTCGGTTCGGCCAAGATGCGAGCCTTATTCTTCTGTACGAGCGCGTTGAGCTTCAGCGCGACACTGCTGCGCGAAGCGGTTGTCCCCCAACGCCAGAGGGCGTCGCCGAGCGTGCCGTCCTCTGCAATGGTGGTGTCGGTGACCTCAACGGAGCTGGACCAGTTGACCCCCAGCCGCTCCAAGTCGCTGCGATTGATTTCCAGCACCTGCACCGAAAGCCGAACGAGCGGCGCTTCCGGCTCCGGAGCCGGCGGCGTCGGCCGCACCGTCACGAGATTCACCATCATCTCGCCG
>PCVX01000026.1:0-25276 GCA_002796105.1 Candidatus Omnitrophica bacterium CG11_big_fil_rev_8_21_14_0_20_63_9
TTGGAGCGGCAAGCCTGGTACACCGATCGCACCTATGCCTATGTGATGCCCCCTGAGCGTTCGCTTGATATTGACTCCCTATGGGATTTCGACTGTGCCGAACTGACGTTGGCGCGTCGCGCCAAGCAGACGATGGTTTCCATCGCCGGTCGCTCCATCGGCTCCGGAGGACCCTGCTTTATCGTGGCCGAGGCCGGTGTGAACCATAACGGCGACCTCGACATGGCGCGTCGTCTCGTCGACGTCGCTAAAGAGGCCGGGGCTGACGCGGTGAAATTCCAGACATTCGACCCAGAACGACTCGCGACGGCCCGCGCGCCCAAGGCGATCTATCAAGTGCAGACGACCGGAGGGGATGAGTCACAGCGGGACATGCTGCGCCGGTTAGCGCTCTCACCCGATGCCTACCGGCAGCTCTCCGCCTACTGCCGGCAGCGCGGCATCCTCTTCCTCTCGACCCCGTTTGATGAAGCCAGTGCGGATGTGGTGGGAGCGCTCGACGTGCCGGCGTTCAAGATTGCTTCGGGGGACGTGACGAACCTGCCGTTCCTTGCCCATGTGGCGCGCAAGGGGCGGCCGGTCATTCTCTCCACCGGCATGTCCACGTGGATGGATGTCGAGCGGGCGGTCCAGGCGATCTACGCGACCGGCAATCGGGACCTGATCCTGTTGCACTGCGTCAGCAACTATCCCACCGAGACCTCCGACGTGAATCTCCGGGCGATGCGGAACATGGCAGCGGTCTTCGGCCTTCCCGTCGGCTATTCCGACCATACCATGGGGGTCGACGTCGCGCTGGCCGCGGTGGCGTTGGGGGCGTGCGTGATCGAAAAACACATTACTTTAGATCAGAGCCTGCCGGGACCGGATCATCGCGCATCGCTGGAGCCTGCGAACTTGGCCGCATTGGTCCGCGGGATCCGTGCCATCGAAGCATCGCTCGGCCATGGGCGCAAGGAGCCTGCGGCGAGCGAAGCGAACACCGCGACCGTGGCGCGCAAGAGCGTGGTGGCCGCGCATGATCTGCCGGTGGGCACCGTGCTGACGAGGGACGATCTGGTGGCCAAGCGGCCGGGAACGGGCATCCCGCCGGGCGAGTTGGACCGAATCGTCGGACGGCAGGTCCGGCGGCCGCTGGCGGCCGACGAGCTGCTGGCGTGGGAGGACGTCGGGTAATGTCTCGGCGCATCGGAATCGTGACTTGCTCGCGTTCGGACGCCGGAATCTACCTTCCGCTGCTGCGCGCGATCCAGGAGGATCCGGCGCTGGCACTGGACATCGTGGCAACCGGAATGCATCTGTCTCCTGAGTTCGGATTGACCGTGCGGCAGATCGAAGAAGCTGGCTTCACCGTGCGGGAGCGGGTCGAGAGCTTGTTGTCATCCGATACGCCCGAAGGCATCGGCAAGTCGATGGGCATGGGCGTCGTCGGGTTCGCGCAGCTGTTCACTCGCTGGCGTCCTGATCTGCTGGTCGTGCTCGGCGATCGCTTCGACATGTATCCAGCGGCCCTGGCCGCGCTGCCGTTTCGAATCCCCGTCGCGCATCTCCATGGCGGAGAGGTGACCGAAGGCGCCATCGATGATGCCCTGCGGCACGCGCTGACGAAACTCAGCCATCTGCATTTCGTCTCCACGGAGATCTCGGCCCGCCGGGTTCGGCAAATGGGAGAGGAGCCCTGGCGGGTCGTCGTGTCCGGGGCGCTGGGTTTGGATCATCTCCACACCATCAAACGGCTGAGCGCGGCCCAGCTACAGGCCCGGTATGGTGTGCGCCTGGAAGCCTCGCCGCTCCTGGTGACCTTCCATCCAGTGACATTGGAGTATGAGCAGACGGAATGGCAGACGCGTGAACTGCTGGAAGCCTTGGCGGCGTCTGCGCTGCCGGTTATCTTCACCATGCCCAACGCAGATACGAACGGTCGCGTGGTGCTGTCGCTTCTCAAGCGATTTGTCGCAAAGCACCCGATAGCCCAGCTCATTTCGAATTTGGGGACGGAAGGCTATTTCAGCGTCATGGCGCTGGCGGCGGCGATGGTCGGCAACTCTTCGAGCGGCCTGGTTGAGGCGCCCTCCTTCGGCCTGCCGGTGGTCAATGTGGGGACTCGCCAGCAAGGACGTGTCCGAGCAGAGAACGTTATTGATGTGGGGTACCGGCGCGAGGAGATCCTCCGCGGGATCCAGCAGGCCGTCCAGCCAGCGTTTCGCGCCCAGCTACGCAACCGGGCAAACCCCTACGGCGATGGTCACGCCGCGCAGGTGATCGTGAAACACCTGAAAGAGATCCCACTGGATGACCGGCTGATCCGCAAGCGGTTCGTGGACGCAGCGGAGCCCTTAGCGGACTGTGCCACGCTGCGTGTGGCGGCAGCACTGCCATGACGATCCGAATGATTGCTCGGCTCGATATCAAAGGGCCGAACCTGGTGAAAGGCATCCACCTGGAAGGGCTGCGTGTGCTCGGCACTCCTGAGCAATTTGCCAAGGCCTACTATGAGCAGGGAGCTGATGAGCTCCTCTACATGGATGTCGTTGCGAGTCTCTACGGTCGCAACAGCCTCTTGGACATCGTGGCTCGCACGTCTCGAGAGATTTTTATTCCGTTGACGGTGGGAGGAGGCTTGCGGACGCTTGAGGATATCCAGCAGGCCTTGCGGGCCGGCGCGGACAAGGTCGCGCTGAACACCGCGGCGATTCGCAACCCCACGCTGGTGCAAGACGCAACCACTCGTTTCGGCTCCTCGACGATCGTGGTCTCCATTGAGGCGATTCGGAAGCCTGACGGACACTACGAGGCCTACACCGATAACGGGCGCGAGCCGACGGGTGTGGACGCGTTCGCGTGGGCCAGGCAAGCGGCCGAGCTGGGAGCCGGAGAGCTGTTGATCACCTCGATTGATCGCGAAGGAACCGGGGAAGGTTTTGACCTTGAGCTGACGCGCCGGATCGCAGAAGCCGTGCCGATTCCGGTCATCGCCTGCGGGGGGGCTGGCACGGCCCAACACGTCGCTGACGTGATCGTCCATGGGAAAGCGGACGCTGTGTGCATGGCGTCATTGCTGCATTACCACCTCATCAAGCAGGACGGGAAGAAGAGGAGAGCAGGGCTTGAAGCGGAGGGAAATCTTGAGTATCTGAAGAGCCGCCGAGGGTTCTCCAAAATCCAGGGCACGTCTTTCCCAGCGATCAAAGCGTTCCTGGGGACCCAGGGTATGATATGTCGTCAGCCAGCCGGAGAGACGGTTCATGCGTAGATCGTCTCGTCCGCAAGTGGCCATTGTCGATTACGGCATGGGCAACCTCTTCAGCGTCAAACACGCCTGTGCTTACGCTGGGATGGAAGCCAGCACCACTTCGACGGCGCAGGAGCTGCTGGCCGCCGATGCCGTGATCCTGCCCGGGGTGGGTGCGTTTGGAGATGCCATGGCCATGCTGGCCCGACGGGATTTGGTGAGTGTGCTGCGGGATATCGCGGCATCCGGCAAACCGCTGCTCGGCATCTGCCTGGGGCTGCAGCTGTTGATGCGCGAAAGCTCCGAGTTCGGCCGGCACGACGGCCTGGGGATTATCGACGGCGATGTCGTTCGTCTTGAAGGTGGAAGGGACCACGGACGAGCCGCGAAGGTTCCGCAGGTGGGGTGGAATCGCATCCATCGGCGCGGGGCGCAGGCCTGGACCGGCTCGCTGCTCGACGGCGTGCCTGAGGACGCATACATGTACTTTGTCCATTCATTCTACGTCCGGCCGGTCGACCCCGGCCTCGTCGTTGCGACGACACGCTACGGGCCGGCGGAGTTTTGTTCGGGTCTTCGCCAAGGGAACGTGTGCGCGGTGCAGTTCCATCCGGAGCGTAGCGGTCCGGATGGGCTGACGATCTACCGGAACCTGGCCGCGCGACTGCCAGCATCCATACCTGAGGTGCAACATGCCTGAGATCGCCATCAAGGCGACCGATGCACAATTGGACGCGAAGTACGGTCTTCCGAAGGAAGTCCGCTTCTGCACGCGTTGTGTCATGTCGAACCAGCGTCCTGCCTCGATGCCTGAGTTTCGACATCGGCCGGATCGTCGCGGGGCCAAGTATCTGCACATTGACGCCCAAGGGGTCTGTGATGCGTGCCGGTACGCGGATAAGAAGGAACAAATCGACTGGAAGATCAGGGAAAGCGAGCTCCTGCGCCTGCTGGACACCCACCGATGCGCCGACGGCGGCTATGACTGCATCGTGCCAGGCAGCGGGGGCAAGGATAGCGCGTACGCCGCCCACCTTCTCAAATACAAGTACGGCATGCATCCGCTCACGGTGACCTGGACGCCAACGCTGTACACCGACTATGGATGGCGGAACTTCCGTAACTGGATTGAGGTCGGCGGATTCGACAACGTGACCTTCAAGCCGAACGGGCGGGTCCATCGCTTATTGACACGTTTGGCGATCGAACACTTGCTGCATCCCTTTCAAACCTTCATCCTCGGCCAGAAGAATCTCGCGCCGAAGATGGCGGCGCGCTTCGGTGTGCCGCTGATCTTCTACGGAGAGTCGGAGGCCGAGTACGGCAATCCCATTGCGGAGACGGCGACCTCATTGCGCGACGCCTCGTACTACACGATGCGCAACCTGGAGGATGTCTACCTCGCCGGGCTCCCCATCCCAGCGCTCATGGAACGCCACGGCCTCTCGCTGAACGATCTGAGCGCCTATCTGCCGGCGGATGGGGAAGCGCTGGCGAGCTCGAAGATCGAAGTGCACTATCTGGGCTACTACCTGAAGTGGACGCCGCAGGAAGCGTACTACTATGCCGTCGAGCACACCGGCTTCCAGGCTCGGCCGTTTCGCACCGAGGGCACCTACAGCAAGTACAACAGCATCGATGACAAGATTGACGATCTGCACTATTACACGACACATATCAAGTTCGGTTTAGGGAGAGCCAGCTATGACGCCTCTCAAGAGATTCGGAACAAGCATCTCACCCGAGAGGAGGGGGTCGCGCTCGTGCGCCGTTTTGACGGGGAAGTTCCCGAGCGGTATGTGCGTGAGGTCATGGGCGAGCTGGGCATGAAGCCGGAGCAGTTTTTCGAGCTCTGTGACCGGTTCCGCTCCCCCCACTTATGGAAGCGAGAAGGCGGCGCGTGGTCTCTCAAGCATCACGTGTCCTAAGTCGTCTAGGGAGGTGGATGGAGCAATGCATTCGAATCTCGAGATCCTGTGTGTCGGGCAAGACCGCACCATTCGGGAAGCCATTGTCCTGATGGATCAGAACAAGCAGGGCATTGTCTTAGCGGTGGATGGCCAGCGCCAGCTGGTGGGCACGATCACCGACGGCGATGTGCGCCGAGCGGTGCTGGCGAGGATCAATTTCGATGAGCCGGTGACGACGCTGCTTGCCCGCAAGTCCAGCACGATGTACGCGAAGCCCATTACCGCGTCGGTCACCGCGGATCCGACGACCTGGCTGAGCGTGCTTCGAGAGCACAGCATTCTCCACCTGCCCTTGCTTGATGACCAGCAGCGCGTCGCCGGTCTGGCGACGTTGGATGAATTCGTGCAAGGCCCGTCACCGGCGGTCCGTGCGGTCGTCATGGCAGGAGGGCGCGGCAGTCGGTTGCATCCGCTCACGGAGGATCTCCCCAAACCGATGCTGCTCATCGGCGGCCAGCCGCTGCTGGAAATCATCATCCGGCAGCTGCGTGATGCCGGGATCAAGCAGGTCAAGGTGACGACGTGCCATAAACCGGAGAAGATCGCCGAGCACTTTGGAGACGGCAAGAACTTCGGAGTTGAGCTCTCCTACGTGGCCGAAGACCGTCCGATGGGAACGGTGGGTGGCTTAGGGCTGATCGCCGCGCCCAATGAGACCACGCTGGTCATCAACGGGGACATCCTGACGCAGGTGGATTTTCGCGCGATGCTGGTGTACCACCGGGAACACAAAGCTGATTTGACGGTCGCCGTCCGGCACTACGACGTGAAGGTGCCCTACGGGGTCATCGAGTGCCAGGGAGCCGCCGTCCACCGGCTCAATGAGAAGCCCGTGTTCGACTTCTTTGTCAACGCCGGTATCTATCTACTGGAACCCTCGGTGTACGGCTTTATCCCGAACGGGCAGCGGTTGGACATGACCGAGCTCATCCAGCGCCTGCTGAAACAGGGCCGGTCGGTGGTCAGCTTCCCCGTCCGAGAGTATTGGCTTGATGTGGGCCAGCATGCCGACTACGAAGAGGCGCAAGAACAGATCAAGAGTTGGAAATCAGCTACATGATCGCCCATTGGCAGGGAAAACGGGTGCTCGTGACCGGGGCTGGCGGGTTTATCGGCAGTCATCTCACCGAGCGGTTGGTGGCGCTTGGCGCGACCACGCGAGCCTTCGTCCATTATCGTGGCGATGGTGGATGGGGGTGGCTGGAGCATTCGACCATGAAGGAGGACGTGGAGGTCGTGCTCGGTGACATCACCGACCGCGATAGCGTGCTGCAGGCCATGCAGGACATGGAAGTCGTGTTTCATCTGGCCGCGCTCATCGCCATTCCATACTCGTACCAAGCCCCCTTGTCGTTTTTGCAGACCAATGCGCAGGGCACCCTCAACGTGCTTCAGGCCGCGCGGACGCGTGGGGTCGAACGAGTCGTGCATACCTCCACGAGCGAGGTGTATGGGACCGCGCGCTACGTTCCTATCGATGAGGCCCACCCGTTGCAGGCCCAGTCGCCCTACGCCGCCAGCAAGATCGCGGCCGACAAGTTGACCGAAGCTTTTGCGCTCTCGTACGGCCTGCCGGTCGTTACGGTGCGGCCGTTCAACACCTACGGCCCGCGCCAATCAGCCCGGGCGATCATTCCGACCATCGCGACCCAGTGCCTGACGGATGGGAAGGTGCGGCTCGGGAATCTCACGCCGCGGCGTGACTTGAACTACGTGGACGATACCGTGGAGGGATTCCTCCGAGCCGCCACAGCACCCCAGGCGGTGGGACGCACCATCAATCTCGGCTTCGGCCGCGCGGTCAGCATCGAAGAGTTGACGAAGCTCATCGCAACCCTGGCGGGAAAGCCGGTTCAGATCGAGCAGGATGAAGAACGCATGCGGCCGGCAGGTAGCGAAGTGGAGCAGCTCGTCGCCGACAATCGGCTCGCTCGGGAGCTGTTAGAGTGGGAACCGTCGGTGCCGCTTGAGGAAGGGCTGCAGCGCACCATCGAATGGATCCAAGGGCATCTTGATGTCTACCGTCCAGGCCTCTACGTCGTCTAAAGATCTCGTGCCGCTGAGCGTTCCCTCGCTTCGAGGGAATGAGTGGGCATACCTGAAGGCATGCCTCGACACGAACTGGGTGTCGTCCGTCGGCCCGTTCGTGGACCGCTTCGAGCAGGATCTCGCGGCCTATGTGGGGGCTGCCCACGCGGTGGCTACGGTCAACGGGACTGCCGCGCTCCACACCGCGTTGCTGGTGGCCGGGGTACAGCCTGACGATGAAGTCGCGGTGTCCACACTGAGCTTTATCGCACCGGCCAATGCGGTGCGATACGTCGGGGCGTGGCCGGTCTTCATTGACGTTGAGCCGGACTACTGGCAGATGGATCCGCGACAGCTTGCCACGTTCCTGACCGAGCGGTGCCGGTGGGCCAACGGCCGGCTCGTGAATCGCAAAACGGGACGGAGGGTCAAGGCCATCCTGCCGGTGCATGTGCTCGGGCATCCGTGCGAGATGGATCCGATTCTCGAGCTTGCCAGGCGATACGAGTTGGTAGTGATTGAGGACGCCACGGAAAGTTTGGGGGCGACGTACCGTGGGACAAAGGTCGGGCATCTGGGCGACATCGGCTGCTTCAGCTTCAACGGCAATAAGATCATCACGACGGGCGGCGGCGGGATGTTGCTCACCGATCGAGCAGAGTGGGCGATGCGGGCGAAATATCTCACGACCCAAGCCAAGGACGATCCGGATGAGTACGTACACCACGAGGTCGGTTACAATTACCGGCTGACCAATTTGCAGGCGGCGGTCGGATGCGCCCAGCTTGAGCAGCTCGAGGATGCGATTACGGCCAAGCGCCGGGTTGCCCAGCGCTACACCGAAGTCCTTGCCGGGATTCCCGGATTGACCCTGATGCGGGAAGCGTCCTGGGCGAAGAGTGTCTTCTGGATTTTTACTGTGGTCGTGGATGAGGAGCTCTACGGCATGGACAGCCGGCGGCTCATCCAGGCATTGGGGCGCGGCGGCATCCAAGCGCAGCCTGTGTGGCAGCCGCTGCATGAGAGCCGTGCCCATCAGGGAGCCGAGGTGGTCGGCGGCGAAGTGGCACACCGCCTGTTCCAACAGGCTGTTCGGCTGCCCTCATCAGTAAGCCTCACGCCCGCCCAACAGGATCGAGTCATCGATGGGCTTTGCAACCGCTCAGGAGGACGTACGTGATGCCTGATCCACGGCACGACCATACCGTATACATCGTGCATTGCACCGATGCCGAGGGACCCCTTTACGAAAGCCTTGAGGCCACGTTCCAACGTCTCGCCGATATCTTTGGGATCACCTTGCCGCCCTCGCGTGACACGCTGCGCAAGCTTCAGCGCGGCGAGATGGATCTTGGTGGGTTGGAGCAGGATGTGGCTCGCGTCGTCCACCCCCGCCTGATTACCTATAACGACACGTGGGACAAAGTGGACGCCATGCTGGAGCGCATTACTTCCAAGGCGTTTCGCCAGGCGGTGCCCGACAGCGCCGGCGGGGGGTGGGTGTACAACTGGTGCTGCATCGACCATGTGGGCTATGAAACGAACCCCCGGCGAAGAGATTGCGGCTATCACAACATTTTTGACCACTACCGTCGGTTGATTCAGGAGACCGGCTCATCGGACGGCTTGCATTTCCATTTTCATCCGTCGCATCCCAGCAAAGCCGGGCACCGATCTGCGACGTTTTACTTCCACGATCTAAAGTTCTACCAGGTCCTGGCGCGGCGCATTATCGACCGGCAGTGGTTCCCCTCGGTGAATCGAGCCGGTTTGCAGACCGAGCGTCCGGACAGCAACTGGCTGCTGGAGCAATGGATCCCCTTTGATATCTCCAACATGGCCTCCGAGGACCTGCCGTCGGCCCAGTCTGATCTTGGGGAAGGGATGTCCGGCGATTGGCGGCGGGCGCCGAATGACTGGTCGGTCTACCAGCCGCATCATGACGACTACCAAATTCCGGGGAATTGCCGGCGATATATCGCCCGCTCGCTCAACCTCGGCACACGCATCGGGCTGCTCACGGAGCATGAAGTCCGCAAGGCCTTTGAGCGCGCGCGGCGGCATGGAGCCACGCTCCTCTCCTTTGCGGACCACGACTTTCGGGATCTCGGCGAGAACGTACAGGAGTTTCTCGGGATGCTCAAACAGGTGGTTACGGATTACCCTGATGTGCAATTCCGCTACGCCGAGGCGCGCGAAGCCATGAACCGGGTTATCTTCGGCGACTACCAGGAGCCGACGCGCAATCTCCTTTCCGTGAAGCTCGGACCGGCCCGTCGCGGCGATACGAGGTTGCTGACGATTGAGGCGAACGAGCCGACGTTCGGCCCGCAGCCGTTCCTGGCCATTCGCACGCGCGATGGGCAGTACCATCATGACAACCTGGATTTCCAGACGCCGTGGTCGACATGGACGTACACCTTCCACGAGGACTCCTTCCTCTGGGATCAGGTGGATACGATCGGGGTGGCGACGAACGATCGCCGCGGATTCCCCCACGTGGTCTGCTTCAACGCGAAAGAGCTCACCGAGTCCACGGAAGACCTCTCCATCTCCGCGGCCGTTCCGCTGGAGCATCGACGCTAATGTCGCGTGTGAACGCTCTGACAGACCGGTGCCTCTTCATGACCTCGCCCATGCGCTCAGGCTCCACCCTGTTGAGTCGGATCCTCAGCGCCCATCCGGGCGTGGCGATGAGCTATGACAGCCTCAACTTCTTTCGATTTTGTTACCACCGCTACGATCCGCTGACAGACCGGGAGAATTTGAAGCGGCTTTTCAGCGATGTGGCCTACCGGTTGCTCCACCGCTTCGAGATCCCCCTGGATGTCGACGCGTGCCTGGCGCACATGGGCGATGCGCCGACCTACGGCCAGGCGTATCTGAGCATCCTGCGGGTCATCTTTGCCTTGACGGGTAAATCGATCGTCGGGGATAAAGAGGTGCTTGCGTGGACGAGGATCCCGTCGTTCCTGAGCATGTGCCCAAACGGTAAAGCGATCGTGATCCTTCGCGATCCTCGCGATGTCGTCACCTCCTTCAAGCGGCTCACCATTGCGCCTGAGCCGGACTATCTCATCGCGCTCTTCGATGTCATGGACGCGGTCAATCACGCGTTCCGATTTCAGGCCCAGTATCCCGGCCGCGTCCACGTGGTTTCCTTCGAGCGGCTCAGCGCGAACCGGGAAGAGGAGGCGCGGAAGCTGTGCGCGTTCCTGGAGCTCGAGTTTGATCCTGTGATGCTCGATGAGGCCGGTTATACGGACCACGTGGGCAAGCCGTGGAACGTGGACGATGCCTTGACGTTTAAAGCGAACGACCCGGATCGGTGGAAGACCGTCGGGCGCTGGAAGCAGCGCATCGAGCCGGAAGACCTCTACCTGTGCGAGTGGATCGCCGGCAAGCAAATCGCGCAGCTCGGCCTGGAGTTCGCCGGACGACGGCATGCTCAGGACGTCTTCGACCGCGCCATGCAAAAAATCACCGCCAGCCCGCTGATGCGCGAAGCGTTCAAGCGATGGTGCGACCTCGGGGAAGGGATGGAACGGTTTCCGCTCAATCCACTCGATCCGTCCACATGGGATCGCGGTCAGGTGAAACATCCCCAAGCGTTCGCGGCGGCGTCGGCAGGGCCTCAACCAGCCATATGAAGCCGCACCGAGCATTTATCGAGCATGTGACCCTCCGGGGATGGCTGGGCTCGATCCTGCCCAAGCTGATCTGGCTGCGCCTGCGCAACGAGACGCTGGTGGGACGTTGCGGGGTCTTTGAGGGATCTGCCATGGCGTTCCAGGTGGCACGGATCACCGGAGGGTGGTTCGGCTTCAGCCTTGAACGGCTGCGCTTTCGACTGATGGATGTCCGGGATGAGCATGGGCGGTGGATCCGGACCCGGTTGGTGTATCAGGACCTCGCGGAAGTCCAGGCGGATATCATCGACCATGACGCTGTATTTGCAGCCGTGGGGCGCCGGCCGCAGGTGCACAGCAGGATCCCGACCTACCTGGCCAAATGTGTCGCAAGCGTTGGGCTTTCTGGCCGTGGGACGGTGTGGCGCTCGCTGATGACCATTCGAGTGTGCGAATGGATGGCCCGGACGCAGGACGCACCGAGCACGCCGCCGCTCTTGTTTCTCGAGCGGCATCGATGGTTCGAGGCGCTGGAGCGTTATGCGTCGCGATGTGGCGTGCGGCTGATGACGGTTCCGACGATTTTCGATCTCAAGGCATGGCTGCGTCGGCGCTTGAACCCGGAGGTTCGTCGCGCCGTGCGCCACGCCCTCAATCGCTGGCAGGGCAGAAGGACGCGCGCGGCCGTGAGCCGTCCGGCGGTGCGCCCCACACGGCCACGAGTCATGGCGGAATACTACGGTCAGTTGAATCTCAAGCATCCTGAGTGTTTTTCAGACCTCTTCTTTTGGCAGCAGTCGCCCCTCTCGGGGGACGACCTCCTCGTGACTTTTAACATCCCGCGTTCGCCATTGGATGCGGCTAAGTGGGCGGAGCTGACGGAACACGGTGTGGAAGCGCTGGCCCTGCAGCCCAGCGCGACCACGCTGTCCGAAGCACCCATGGTCATGCCTGGGCCCAGACCGCGAGCGACGGCCGGCGGGTCGATGAGCTGGCCCGAGTCACAGAGCCGAACGCGGGAAGCCCGATGGTTGCGCGAGCACGCGCAAGAGTATGCGCGCGTGCGCCAGTACTGGACCGAGCTCTTCGCCACGTACGGCATCAAGGTCTACCTGACATGGTTTAAATACAACGAAGCGCATTGCGCGATCGCCGATGCGCTGCAAAGCCTGGGAGGGATCTGTGCGGTCTATCAGCGATCGTACGAAGAGTTTCCTTCTTCGGAAACGACCATTGATGCGGAAGTGGTGTTCGGATTTTCACAGGCGACGGCTGAGGTGGAACGCCGATCCGGCTCCATCATTCCCTATCACGTGACGGTCGGCTACCCGGGAGACCACCGGTTCTCCATGCTGCGGGACCGCGCGCGCGAGGTTCGGCAACTGCTCCACCGCCATGGGGCGGAGCGGATTCTCGCCTTCGCGGATGAGAATTCGCTGGAGGATGCCCGCTGGTTTTTCGATCACCAGTCACAGCAGGAGTGCTACCAATTTCTCCTCGAGCGGCTGCTGGAGGAGCCGTGGCTCGGGCTGGTCTTGAAACCGAAAGTACCGTTGACGCTTCGGCGGCGGCTCGGGCCGGTGGCAGCGCTGCTTGATCGCGCCATGGCGACCGGGCGATGTTTCGTGTACGACCAGGGAGCACTCCACGCTGCGTACCCGCCGGCCGCAGCGGCGCTGGCCGCGGATCTGATGGTCCATGGGCAACTCTCCTCGGCGACCGCCGGTCTTGAGGCTGCGCTCGCGGGTGTGCCGACGCTCCTGTTGGATCGCGAACAGTGGTCGATCAGCCCGCTCTACCAGCTGGGCGTGGGGCGCGTGGTCTTCAACGATTGGTCGACATTATGGCAGGCCTGTCGCGAGCATTGGAAGCGGCCGGGCGGCGTGCCAGGGTTTGGCGATTGGTCGCCACTTCTGGATGAGCTCGATCCGTTTCGAGACGGGCGTGCCGCCGAGCGCATCGGGACGTACATCCACTGGCTGTTGGAAGGATTCAAGGCCGGCGTTGACCGGGAGACGATCCTGGCGGATGCTGCGCAGCGCTATGCGGCCCTGTGGGGAACAGATAAGGTCAGCGCGATCAACGTGCGTCCAAGGGTTGTGGCGACTAGTGAGAACGACCTGGCGGCCGCGGCGGTGGATGCCCGCCGCGGAGTGAGCGCATGACCACCCCCGGGCGCGGCGGGCACGGTGAGCGTCGAGCGGTGTTTTTGGACCGCGATGGGACCGTGGCGCGCTACCGAGAGTATTGCTGCCGCGTCGAGGAGTTTGAGTTGCTGCCGGACGTCGGGAAAGCCATTCAGCGGTTAAACCAGGCAGGACTGCCGGTGATTATTGTGACGAACCAATCGGCGATCGGCCGCGGCTGGCTGACGACGGAGACGTTGGAGGCGATCCACGATAAAATGCGGCGCGAGTTGGCGCGATCAGGCGCCCGGGTCGATGCGATCTACGTCTGCCCGCACCGTCCCGACGAAGGCTGCGCGTGCCGCAAGCCGCGCAGCGCGATGCTGCAGCGCGCGGCGAGCGAGTTCCGCCTGTCCTTGCCCGATTCCTATATGGTGGGAGATCGCCAGCTCGACATGCTCTCGGGCCGCGCGGTCGGAAGCCGGACGGTTTTAGTCCGGACAGGGCACCAGCCGGAAGCCGACGGCGCAGCGCAAGCCGATTACAGCGCGGAGACGCTAGAGGATGCGGTCCGATGGATTCTTGGAGACAGGAGGAAGCCTCATGGCACTGATTGATATCGAACGCTTGGAACGAGAAGCCGAATCGCTCGCGCAGACGTTCGCGTCCGCGCACCCGTTTCCGCACATGGTGGTGGAGCAGTTTCTCCACCCGGAGGCCGCGGAGCGGCTCCTGCAAAGCTACCCGGCGATCGAAGAGACAACGTGGGACAATTCGACCACCTATAAGCACCAGAAAGGCAAGTTCGTCAAACAAAGCATCCAAGGAACGCCCATGGCCCCGTTTTTCGAAGAGACAGCCAGCCCGCGGCTGCTGGACGTCCTTTCGCGCATCACAGGCATCCAGCAATTGGAGCCGGACCCTGAGCTGTTCGGGGCCGGGCTTCATCAAAGCCTCTCGGGCGGGTTCCTCGATGTCCACGTGGACTTCAACCTGCATCCGACCACGCAGCACTATCGGCGGCTGAATCTTCTGGTCTATATGAACAAGGAATGGCAGGAATCCTACGGGGGCTACCTGGAGCTGTGGGACATGGACAAGCGCCAGTGCGTGAAAAGCATCGCGCCCCTGTTCAACCGGGCGGTGCTCTTCGAGACGAGCGAGATTTCTTATCATGGGCATCCGCACCCGCTGCGGCTGTCGCACGGCGTCACCCGCAAGTCGCTGAGCGTCTACTACTACACGGTCGAAAAAGGGGAGCGTATCAGTCCCACCTTCCATAACACGCGGTTTCAAAACACCCAAGGGCTCGCGGGAGCGGTCAAAGTGGCCAAGTCGTCGGTCATCGCAGGGTTGGAAAGGCTCCGCGGGACCGGCCGCGATTCCCGGAAGGAGCGGTCCGCCCCATGACGCTTGACGGCGCAAGCATCCTCGTGACCGGAGGGACCGGATCGTTCGGCAAGCGGCTGCTCCACCGGGTCCTCCAGGCCTCAAAACCGGAGCGCCTCATCGTCTACAGCCGCGATGAGCTGAAGCAGTTCCAGCTGCGGCAGCAATTCCCGGTGGACCGTTTTCCGAACCTGCGCATGTTCATCGGCGACATCCGCGACCGGGAACGGCTCTACCGGGTCATGGATGGGGTCGACCTGGTCGTGCACGCCGCCGCCCTGAAGCAGGTGCCCACGGCTGAGCTCAATCCCCTGGAAGCGATCAAGACCAACATCCTGGGGGCGGCGAACCTGATCGACGCCAGCATCGACCGCGGCGTGGAGCGGGTCGTGGCGCTGAGCACGGATAAGGCAGCCAACCCGGTCAATCTCTACGGCGCGACCAAGCTGTGCGCCGATAAGCTGTTCATTGCCGCCAACGCGACGGGGCTGCACAAGACCCGGTTCAGCGTTGTGCGCTACGGGAACGTGGTGGGAAGCCGCGGCAGCGTCATCCCGTATTTCCTCGCGCAGCGCCCGACCGGCCGTATCACCATTACGGATGAGCGGATGACTCGGTTCCTCATGACGCTCGAGCAGAGCACGGACTTCGTCCTCAGCTGCGCGGGTCGGATGCTGGGCGGCGAGCTGTTTATTCCCAAAATCCCCAGCGCCCGCGTGGCGGATCTGGCCCGCGTCATCGCGCCCCAGTGCGAGCGCGAGGTGATCGGGATCCGGCCCGGGGAGAAGCTCCATGAGACGCTGGTCCCGGCCGATGAGGCGCATCTGACGATTGAGTTCGACGATCACTTCGTGATCCAGCCGAGCCACTCGTTTTGGAACCGGAAAGACTTTCTCGATGGCCGCAAGGGGAAGCCCTGTCCGGATGGGTTTTCCTATGCCAGCGACACGAATCCGTGGAAGCTGACGGATGAGGAGATCGCCGGGCTGGTCGCTCAAGTCGAGGGGGATGGCGAATCATCCTTGCCGACGTCGAGCGAACCGCACTTTGTCGTCGGGGGATAATGCCGGTCGCCTCGTACGCCATCCCAGAAGCTCCTGCGCATCCCGGGCAACCGCGCTCGTGCGCCGCCGGCGCAGGGCCAGGGCCCTCGCAGTTGGCGCGGCTGGCGGAGGCCTTGGAGGCGCTGACGCAGTGCTGCGCGGATCTGCCCGTGCTCGCCATCCCGTGGATGTCGGTGCGGCATCCGCTGCATGAGGTTCACGAGATGTTCGCGCGGGAGGAGTTCGCAAATTTGCAGAACCGGTCCTGGCTCGCGCTGGTGCCGCGCGCGGTCCGCCTGGCCGCCGAGACGATGCGTATAAGCGCGCGGCTGCTCTGGGTGCGATGGACGCTGCGCAAGGCCATCGCCACAGTGCGCCGCCAACCCATCGAGATGATCGCCAAGACATGGTGCTTTCAGCCTCAGCCATCGACGGACGGCCGCGACTTCTACTACGGAGACCTGCAGCAGCGCCTTGCGCAGCGAGGCGTGCGGATGCTGCTGTTGTGCGGTGATGTGCGGGCGGACCAGTGGCGGGCGTTTGTCCGGGGACATGCGGCGACGGGGGCGCTGCCGCGCCTTCCCGAGCTGTGCCTGGTGCCTCCGTGGGCGCCGTGGCGGGTCATGGCGGGGCAAGTGATTGCGTGGTGGCGATTGCGCCGTGCGGCGCACCAGATGAAGGACGCCTTCATGCAAGCCCTGAGCCATCGGGCGAGTTGGGAGTGTCTCACGCCCCAAGTGCTGCGGACCGCGCTGGGATACTGGATCGGCCGCACGTCGGTGCAGTGGTGGCGGCCTCGCGCGTTCCTGATGCTCTATGAAGGGCACAGCTGGGAGCGATGCGCGGCTCGCGGCGTGCGGGCGGCGGGCACGCCCTGCCAGATCGTCAATTACCAGCATACGGTGCTGTTCCGCGAATCGCTCGCCTTGACGCGCGCGTGCGGGGACCCGCAGCATGCCGCGTTTCCCGATATCGTGCTGGGGCTCGGACCAGTGCCGATTCGGCTTATGCAGGAGCGCCACGCGCCGCACGGCGTGCGCTTGCTGCCCTTCGGCAGCTTCCGGGCCTCGGGTGCGGTGTCGGAAACTCCCGCAGATCCCAGGCGCCGTACGGTGCTCGTCACGCCGGAGGGTATTCGCTCAGAGATCGAGATCCTCTTTGCGTTCGCAGCCGCCTGTGCGCAGCGGATGCCCGCGTACACGTTCATCCTGCGCTCGCATCCCGAGGTTCCCATGGCCCAAGCGCTGCGCTACGCTCCGCCCGGGACTGCGCAGCTTCCCAACATCGTCCTCTCGCAGCAGCGGCGGATCGAAGAGGATTTCGAGCAAGCCTCCGTCCTCCTGTATCGAGGGTCGTCCACGGTCCTCTATGGCATCGCCAAGGGGTTATTGCCGGTGTTCGTCCAGCAGGCAGCGGCAGTAGACTCCGACCCGTTGTATGCGCTAAAGACGTGGCATGAACGCGTCGGCTCTCCTGAGGAGGTTGTGGACGTGTTGGCGCGGTATGAGGGAATGGAGGACGCAGCGCGGATGCAGGCCTGGCGCGCGGGGGCGCAGTTTGTCGCCGATTACACCGGTCCGGTGACCGATGAGCGGCTGGACGCGTTCCTGCTTGCGGCGGGTTTCAACACGGAGCCGACGGCATGCGCTGCCTGATCTTCGGCTACGGCTACATGGGGAAGATCCGCTACCAGGTGCTCCGCGAGCACCCGCACGTGAGCGGCATTAAGATCGTGGATCCGGCGCTGGACGCCGCGGCGCGGGCGGGTTTGGAGGGCGTGTGGCTTGCTCCGACAGAACCGATTCCCTGGGACTGGTGCGACGCCGCATTTATTTGCACGCCTAATAACGTCACCGCCGAATTATGCGCCGAAGCGCTGCGGCGCTGCGGCCGGGTTTTTTGCGAGAAGCCACCGGGGCGGAACTGGGAGGACTTCTGCCGCATTACCGACGCGGCCGCCGCCGCGCCGTCCGCCACGCTGATGTTCGGCTTCAACCACCGTTTTCACCCATCGATCGAAGCCGCCAAGGCGCTGATCGGCGATGGGGGGCTCGGAGAGATCCTCTATCTGAAAGGGACCTACGGCAAGTCGGGCGGGGCGCGCTACCGCGAGAACTGGCGCAGCAATCCGGAGATCGCGGGTGGGGGCATCTTGCTCGATCAGGGCATTCACATGCTGGATCTCTTCCACCTGTTTCTGGGCGAGCTCTCAGTTGTCGATGCGGTGCTGGCCGATTCGTTTTGGGGCTGCGGGTTGGAAGACAACGCCTTCCTCCTGCTGCGGTCCGAGCGGGGGATCCCGACGTTCCTCCATTCCTCGGCGACGCTGTGGAAGCATACCTTCCGGATCGAGATTGGCTGCCGCGACGGCTATCTGATCGCCACCGGGTTGCTGTCGAAAACCGGCAGCTATGGCCGGGAGCAGCTGGTCATTGGCCGCCGGCAGTTCGAGGACCAGGCGCAGGCGCTGGGCAACCCGCGCGAGGAGATCATCCACTTTGACCGCGATGAGTCGTGGGGGCGCGAGGTGCATGAGTTTCTGGCGGCCGCGAAGCAGGGCCGTCCGGCGGCGCATGGCACGCTGGACGATGCGCGGCGCGTCATGCAAGTGATCCGGGACGTGTACAGTCTCGGCGAGCGCCGCCCGGCCGCGGGGAGGCGCTGATGGAAACGCTCAGGCGCATCATCCAATCGCAAGACCAGATCCCGCTCGCG
This sequence comes from Candidatus Omnitrophica bacterium CG11_big_fil_rev_8_21_14_0_20_63_9, assembly GCA_002796105.1. Taxonomy (GTDB): domain Bacteria; phylum Omnitrophota; class Gorgyraeia; order Aquiviventales; family Aquiviventaceae; genus 21-14-0-20-63-9. The sequence continues at coordinate 18,133 of PCVX01000026.1, forward strand.
GCGGTGAAGCCCATCGATCAAGGATTTCTGAAGTACCGGGCGCAGTGCCTGAAAGCCAGCCAGGCGGCGCTTCGTCACCCCGCGCACCGGCGCGCTTCGCCGGTGAGCGGCGCGCCGCTTTCACCGGCCGGCGATGTCGAGGGGATCCCCTATGGATGCTGTCCGGACACCGGCGGGTTCTTCATGTTGGAGCTGCCCGCCCCTGAGCGTTGGAGAGAGGTCCTCGTGGAAACGAGCGGTCTTCGCCGGTCGCCCGAAACGCTCCATGCGGAGCTGGCCCAATCGCGCACAGACACCGTCTATGCGCCGAAGCTGGAGTGGATCGGCGAAACGCTGCGGCTTCACGGCATGCGCCAGCCGCTCATGCTCGAAGCGGTCACCGAGCCCAGCAGCTTCAGGACGTTGTTGAAGGAGAGCGCGCTGTGCTCGGACGTCATCCCGGTTGATGAGACGAAGCTGATCGCTCAGCGGGTCCCGGGCGGTCCCTTCCAAGCGGCGGTGCTCTTGGAGTCGCTCGACCGGGTGAGCGATCCTGCCGGGCTCGTGCGCGGGGTGGCCGCGCATCTAGAGGAGGGCGGGCTGCTCTTCGTGACCGCGCTGGTTTCCTCCGGGCTGGATTTTTCCATCTTGGGGCTCAACAGCCTCTACCTGTTTCCTCCGGATCGGACGAACTGCTTCAGCCTCCAAGGGCTTCGGCGTTTGTTGCAGCGGTCGGGGTTCGACCTTGTGGAGGAGAGCACGCCGGGGGCGCTGGATGTCCAGATCGTCCGAGAGCACTTGCAGCGCGATCCGGCGCTGCCGCGGTCGGTGTTTGAGCGCCAGCTTCTTGAGATGAACGACGAGGGACAGGCTGCGCTCCAGGCGTTCTTGCAGCAATGGGGACTCAGCTCATTCGCCCGCATCGTCGCCAAACGAAGAAAGGTGATCGCATGAGCGCATTTTTGCGCAAGCATTTTGAGGAGGCCGCCGCCATCGCGCGGCAGCTGGACGTGGACGCGGTGGATGCCATGGTGCAACGCCTGGCGCGCCTGCGCGCCGAGGGCGGGCGGTTGTTCCTGTGCGGCGTGGGCGGCAGCGCGGGCAATTGCAGCCATGCGGTGAATGATTTCCGCAAGCTGGCCGGCATCGACGCGTCGACTCCGGTGGACAACGTCTCAGAGCTTTCCGCGCGCACCAACGATGAGGGCTGGGAGACGGTCTTTGCCGCCTGGCTGCGGGTGAGCCGCGGCTGCGAGCGCGACGTGCTGCTGGTGCTGTCCGTGGGCGGGGGAAGTCGCGAGCGCAATATCAGCCCGAACCTGGTTGCGGCGGTCGATGAAGCCAAGGCTCGAGGCATGGATGTGCTGGGGATCGTGGGGCGCGATGGCGGCTACACGAAGCAGCGCGGCGACATCGTGCTCGTGGTGCCGACGGTGAACCCGCAGTCCGTGACCCCGCATGCCGAAGCGTTCCAAGCGGTCATATGGCATGCGTTGGTATCGGACCCCCGGTTGATGATCCAGGGCAATAAGTGGGAGACGACCGCGGCAACGATGGCGGGAAAGTAATGCGTGCTGAACATCGGAGGATTCTATGGGATCGCTGACCGGCATTTTCCTCGACACCGGACGTCCCGAAGAAATTGAAAAGTATCATGCGCTTGGAATTATCCGTGGCGTGACCACCAATCCGACCATCCTCAGCAAGGATGGGGTGACCGGTGGGTGGGGGGCTATTGAGCGGCGCAGCAAGGAGATCGCTGAGCTCATTCACCCACTTCCACTGTCGGTGGAAGTAACCGTGAACGAGCCGGAGGAGATGCTCGAGCAAGCCCGGATGTTCGCCGCTTGGGCGCCGAACATCAATGTGAAGATCCCGATCCATGGGCCGGAGGGCGGCACCGAGAACCTGCAGATCGTCCACGAGCTGGAAACGAAAGAGGACATCCGGGTCAACGTGACCGCGATGATGAGCGCCCAGCAATGCCTCTTGGCCGCGATGGCCGGCGCGACGTACGTTTCGCTGTTCGGCGGGCGGGTGAACAACATGGGATACGACGCGCGCCAGGAGATCCGGCGCCTGCGCGCGCTCCTTGACGCCTTCGGAAGCCCGGCGAAGATCATCGTGGGGTCGACCCGGGAGGTGCTCAACATCATCGAGTGGTTCGAGGCGGGGGCGGATATCGTGACCACCGTGCCGCAGCTGCTGGAGCCGATGCTCGTCCATCCCTACAGCAAGGAGACCGTGCAGATGTTCTTAAGCGACAGCGCCAAGCTGGTGCCACCGCAAGAGCGTGCGGCCAGGCCCGCGCGGCTGATGGCGTGAACGACCCTCGCATGTCACCACTCGCGATGCTGAAGCGGCAAGGCTGGCGGACCTGGGAAGGCATGTCGCGGATCCCGGGACGGGTGCTCGCGACCGTTCTGCCGCGGCGAACCGTCTCCTCCAGAGGGTTGCGCTTCACGCTCCAGTACGATAACTGGATCACGCAGCGCCGGTGGCAGTACTGCAACATCAAGGAGCCGGAGACGCTAGACTGGATCGACCGGTCCTTGCGCAGCGGCGAGGTCCTCTTCGACGTCGGGGCGAATATCGGGATCTTTGCGATCTATGCCGCGCTGCGCCACCCCGGGGCGCGAGTCGTGGCTTTTGAGCCGGAGTACGCGAATTTGCACTTGCTGAGAGATAACGTGGTCTATAACCACCTCCATGACCAGATTGACATCTACTCGATTGCCTTGGGCAACCGCACCGGGGTCAGCCGGCTGCACCTGCAGGATTTTACGCCGGGTGCGGCGTTGCACACGGAATCCCCGCAGGTGCTGGAGCTGACGCGGACGAATAAACCCGTGATCGGGTGGGAAGGCATCTGCACCGTGACCCTCGATGGGTTCTGCGAAGAGACCGGCATGACGCCGAATTGCCTGAAGCTGGACGTGGATGGCACCGAACCCGAAATTCTCGAGGGGGCCAGCCGCACGCTGCGCTCACCCGCCTTGCGATCGATCATCGTGGAGATGGGGGACGACCAGCACATCCGTGCGGCCTGCACGCGCCTGCTGGAGGCCGCCGGACTGCACCGTATTCCGGTGCCGTCGAGGTTCGGCAACGAGATCTGGGCCCGCGAGTAATGGACCTGAGCGCATTTCGAATGCTGCAAGCCCAGGGGCTGGGCATCATCGATGTGGGTGCGCGGGGAGGCGTCAGCCCCACGGTGCAGGCGGTCGCCCCGCTGTGCGACGTGGTGGGGTTTGAGCCTGACGCGGATGAAGCGCGCCGGTTGCAAGAGGCCGGCCGGCGCAGCGTGCCATGGCGATCGCTGGCGTATCTGCCGTACGGGTTGGGGGCTGCCGATGGAGAGCGGCTTCTGTACCTGTGCCGGTCGCCCGGGGCGAGCTCGTTCTACAAACCGAATCGCCGCTTCGTCGATCGGTTCCCGGATGCCGGGCGGTTTGACATCGTGACGACCGCCACGGTGCCGGTAAGGTCGCTGGACAGTTTGGTGAAGGATTCGCAGGTTGCGATGCCGGCCTTCATCGGGTTCCTCAAGATCGACACACAGGGCGGAGAGTTGGAGATTTTACACGGAGCCGAGCAGGTGCTGAGGGAACAGGCGGTCGCCGTTGAAGTGGAAGTCCTCTTTGCGCCCATTTACGAGAGCCCGTCGACGTTTCGCGACGTCGACGCATTCCTGAACCGCTGCGGGTTCACGCTCTTCAAGCTCCGGCGGATGGAGTGGGTACGACAGGCGGCGGCCCAGCGCCCTCAGATTAGCGCCGGGCAGCTCGTGTTCGGGGACGCGTTGTATCTCCGGGACCCGCTGAGCGCGCGCAACGGCGGGGCTCCGGCGCAGCCAGCCCAGCTGGAGGCGCTGGTGCTCATCGCGCTCTTGTACGATCTGCATGATTTCGCGCTGGAGCTTGTCCATGCGCCTGCGTGGGACGGGGTGTTCGACCGGGACGTCCTCCGAGACTACGTGGGGCGCCAGGGCCGCCGGCTCAATTCGCTTCGGGAGCGGTGCCGGATGGCCAAGGCGCTGTGCAGTGCTAGCAGCGGTTGGCGGCGGTACGCCTCGCGTTGGGCGCGGGGCGATGACAATTTCTATTCGGTCAGCAACCGGACGACCTGATGCCACGTCCAGCATCACAGGGGTTTGTGTACGCCAGCTTCGCCGAAGCCTATATGGATGAGGCGTTCGCCTCCATCGCCACGCTGTTGAAGCATAATCCTGGAGCGAACGTCTGCTTGCTGACCGCCGAGACGCTGCGGCCGTACTATGAGCAGCACTACGCCCACGTGCCGATCGATCAGGTCCGGTACGTGCCGTATCCTCCGGATGAACCGTCCTGCTTTTTCCGGACCAAGCTCCTGGCCTTGTCCCCCTACCAGAAGACCATGGCGCTGGATGCCGATACGTACATTACGGCGGACATCCAACCCTTGTTCGATTTGCTCGATACGTTTGATTTCGCCGCGGTCCCGGATGAGTCGCACCCGGCCCGCGGGTTCATCCTGGGGCTGAAGGGGGGGTACGCGGCGCTGAACTACTACAACTGCGGGGTGCTGCTGTTCCGCAACTCGCCCGCCAGCCAGGAGCTATTTGAGAACTGGCGCCAGGAATACCTGGCGCTTGCCCCGCTGGAGCCTGCGGATCAAGGTCCGCTGGTCCGCGCGCTGGTGAAGACGAATCTGCGCTTCATTACGCTCCCGCGGGAGTATAATCTGCGGCTGTTCTCGAAATGCGCCAGCTTCCATGGCCGGGCAAAAATCATCCATGCGCGGGCCAAGGACCCCGACAAACTGATCCGGATGGTCAATGATGTCGATCTCGTCAGCCAGGGCTCCCGCGTGTGGATCCCCAACTTGCAGCGCGTGATCCGCGCTCAGGCCTTCCTGCGCTTCGGCCAGTGGCTCCAGCTGCTGAACCTGGACAACGTGCAGCTGCCGGCGGCCGGGCAGGTCCAGCGCCGGACCATCGCGCAGAATCTCCTGTCACTGGGGCCGCGCCTTGCCAGCCGCCTGGCACGGCTCAAGCCGGCTATGCCCGCCACGAATGGCGCGATAAGCGCCGATGATCCAGTCGCGCCCCATGAGCCGCTGCTGGCCAAGCTGCTGCGGGAACATCAGGTCCGTTCCGTGTTTGTATGGGCTCATCGTGAAGCGCCGCTCGTCGCCTATCTCAAACCGCAGGTGGCCCGCGTGTTCACGCTCGATGAGATGCCTCCACGCGGGGAGCGAGTGGATTTGGTGTGGGTTGGCGGGATCCGGGAAGGGATGCCGCATCGGCGCGCCCAAGAGTTCGTCGAAGTAATGACGCGTTTCGCCGGCCGGCTCATCGCGCTGTATCTGATTCCCGCGACACCGCTTCCGCCTCCACGCTCGCATCCGGATGCCAGCCTCCACCTGGACTGGTACTGGACGCAGTTGGTATCCGATCGCCGCTTCTACTTCGATCCCCATCTCACGCTGGCATGCCGCCGCGCATCGCAGCACGAGGGGTTCAAGCGCACAGGGTTGGTGTTCGAGCGAGAACCGGTCCAGTCCGTTGCTTCCGCAGAGGAGCCATGCCTGACTCACGCGTCCTAGCCGATCGACGCCGTTCGTCCAAGACGGACCGCGCGCCGTTGGCGATCGCCGCCGCCCTGCGCCGGCGGTTTCGCGCGCGCCACACCGTGTATGGCGCCTGGTCCTCCATCGGGCATCCGGAGATCGTGAGTCTCTTTGCCGGCGCGAAAGGCCATTTCGTCGGCGTGGATTTGGAACACACCACGACCGACCTGGCGGCCATTCAGGCGATGATCCGCGCCTGCCATGAGCATCGCCGGCCGTGCTTGCCCCGCGTGTTCCCCGGCCACATTGAGCAGATGCGGCGGTTGCTGGATGCGGGCGCGGACGGCGTGATTGTCCCGCAAGTATCCAGCCGGGCGGAGATCGATCGGCTCGTGGGCGCGCTGCGGTATCCGCCTGAGGGGCAGCGCAGCTTTGGAGTGGCCGCCGCGCATCAATACGGGCGGGCGTTCGCGTCCTATGTGAAACGGGCCAATGAGTCGCTCTCGCTCATCGTCCAGGTGGAAACCAAGGCCGGAGTGGAGCAGATCGATGCGATCGCTTCTCATCCTGCGGTGGATGGCGTGATGATCGGCCCCTATGATCTTTCAGGGTCGCTGGGGGTGCCTGGCGTCCTGGCGCATCCCAGCGTGGTCAAGGCCTCCAAGCGCGTCATCGACGCCTGCGCCAAGGCGGGCGTCAGTTGCGGGACCCATGTGATCCGTCCGTCGCTGAGCGAGCTTCGTCAGCAGTTCAAGGCCGGTTTTACGTTCTTCATCCTCGGCTCCGACGTCTTCAACCTCCAGCAACGGAGCGAAGAGCTGGACGCCATGATGGATGCGTGCGGAGGAGTGGCATGACGCAGGCTGTGGCGGCGGCCGGCCGGCGGAAGCGGCCGGAGCGAACGCTCGAGGCGCGGTTCAATCTCCGAGGGAAGGTTGCGGCCATCGTCGGAGGGGCAGGGCATTTGGGTTCCACGCTTGCCGGCGCCATGGCCGAGTCCGGGATGCGCGTGGTCGTGTTGGATATCGCGGAGGCGCGCAAGGCGTCGCCGCGGCGCGCCGATCGGCGCGTGCGCTCGGTGCGGTGCGATGTGACGTCCAAACAGGATCTCCGGCGAGGCCGGGACCAGATCCTCGGCTGGCATGGGCGGGTCGACGTGCTCTTGAATGCCGCCGGCACGAACGCTCCGACACCGTTTGCCGATATCACGGAGGAAGAGTTTACGCGCATCATCAACACCAACCTGCTGGGAACGTTCTCCGCCTGCCAGGTGTTCGGCGAGCGCATGGTGGAGCAGCGCGCGGGCAGCATCATCAACTTCGCGTCCGTCTCGATGGGGCCGCCGTTGTCAAAAGCCTTCGTGTATTCGACCGCCAAGGCCGGGGTGGCGAATCTGACCCAAAACCTCGCGAGAGAATGGGCGCCGTTTGGCGTTCGGGTCAATGCGCTGCGGCCGGGGTTCTTCCCGACCGAATGGAGCATGAAGCATTTCATCGATGAGCGGCGCAAACAGGACATCCTGCGCCATACGCCGATGGGCCGGTTCGGCAAGCCGGAAGAGCTGATCGGCGCGGTCCTGTGGCTGGCCTCGGACCAAGCCAGCTTCGTGACCGGA
>PCVX01000026.1:25282-48102 GCA_002796105.1 Candidatus Omnitrophica bacterium CG11_big_fil_rev_8_21_14_0_20_63_9
GTCACCGTGGATGGCGGGTTCACCGCCATGACCATTTAGCAGGGTCCGATGTCCAGAGTCATTGCGATCACCGGAGGGGCGCGCGGAATCGGGCGCGCGGTGGCCGAGCGGTTTCGCCGCGGTGGAGACGTCGTCGCGGTGTGCGGCCGCTCTGCCCGGGATGCCTCATTGCCTCGCGAGCTGTTCCATCACCGCGCGGACGTTCGCCAACGGCCAGAAGTCCGCCGGTTTATCGAGGAAGTGGTGCGCCAGTTCGGGGGCTTGGATGTGCTGGTGAACTGCGCCGGGGTGTCGCGCTGGCGGCCGATCGAGGACATTGATGAGGCGTTGGTTGAAGAGACGGTTGACACCGCGGTTCTGGGGACGCTCTGGGGCTGTCAGGCGGCCGCCACGGCGCTTAAAAGCGGCGGTTCCATCGTGAACGTTTCCAGCCTGGCGGGCAAGCGGGGCAGCGCGAACAACAGCGTGTACTGCGCAGCGAAATTCGCCGTCAACGGAATCACCCAAGCGCTCGCAAAAGAGCTGGGACCGCGCGGCATCCGCGTCAACGCGGTGTGCCCGGTCTACGTGGAGACGGAACATATTCTCGCCTCGCTGTCAGAGCCATCCTCTCCGGCCCGCGGGCAATCACCGCAGGCCTATTTGGAGACGTTCGCTTCCACGCAGACCGCGCTGGGCCGGCTGCCGACCGCCGAAGAGGTCGCTGAGGTGGTCTACCTGCTCGCCAGCCAGGAGGCCTCGGCCATCACCGGACAATGCGTGAACGTGGATTGCGGGACGTTGCCGCAATGAGGAGTCGCCCACGGGTTGCCGCGGTCATTCCGGCACGTCTGGCCTCCACGCGGTTTCCCCGCAAACCGCTCCTGGAGCTGTACGGCTTGCCCATGATCGAGCATGTCCGCCGCCGGGCGCTGCTGTGCCGTCGCTTCTCCGACGTGGTGGTAGCGACGTGCGACCAGGAGATTGCGCGCGTCGTGGAGCACTACGGGGGCAGGTGTGTGATGACCGCCCCCACGCACCCTGCGGCCACCGATCGGGTGGCCGAGGCCGCCGCGTCGTTGGATTGTACGCATGTCGTCAATGTGCAGGGAGACGAGATCCTCATTGTGCCAAGCGACCTAGAGCGGATGGTCCACGCCATCGAAGCCTCGCCGGACGTGCCGGCGTGGAATGCGGTGGCGCCGATCGAGGACGCGCGCGAGCTTGCGGACCACGCGATCGTCAAGTGCGTGTGCTCGGCATCCGGGAGGATCCTGTTTTGCTCTCGGGATTTCTCCGCGCTGGCGTCGCGGGTCAATCCCCGAGGGCATGAGCCGATCCGGAAGATCCTCGGCATTCTCGGATACAGCCGCCGGCTGCTCGAGCGGTATCCTGCGCTTTCGCGCACCCCGCTGGAACTCGCGGAGGCCATTGACCAATCCCGGTTGCTCGAACACGACCTGCCGCTGCACAGCGTGACGTTCAGCGCCGGCTATCCGGGGATCAACGAGCCTCGCGAGGCGGAGCTCGTGAAGCGGCATCTCGAGGAAGATGCCGCGCAGCAGGCGATTCTTCAGGAGATCCTGCGCGGCAAGTTTCTGCTGCATGGAGCGGCATCAGGATGAGCCGTCCGCTCGTCTACGTCGCTGTGCAGCAGTTTGGCGAGGATGACGCTCGCGCGCGAACGCTCCTGGAAGACGCCGGGTTTGAGGTCCGCCACAATCCGTTCGGGCGGCGCCTGGTCAGCGGGGAAATGGCTGAGGTCCTGCAAGGGGCTGCAGCGGTGCTCGCCGGCTCTGAGCCGTACGACGCGCGCCTGCTGGCCGCGCTGCCCACGTTGCGGTGCATCAGCCGCTGCGGCGTGGGAGTCGATGCGATCGATATGGAGGCTGCCCGGCGGTTAGGGATCGCGGTCTATACCACCCCGGACGAAGTCCTTGAGCCGATGGCCCAGATGACGGTGGCCATGATCCTTGCGCTCGCGCGCCACCTGCCGCTATATCTTTCGGAGGCTCGCAGCGGCCAATGGCGCAAGCACACCGGCGTGCTCCTATCCGAATGGACGATCGGCCTGGTCGGGTTCGGGCGCATCGGCCAAGCGGTCGCGCGCGCTCTTCAAGCCTTCGGGCCGCGTCTGCTCATTGCCGACCCCTTGGCCGATCCCGCGGCGCTTCCTCCCCGGATCGAAGCGCGCTCCTTGGCGTCATTGCTGGCTGAAGCTGACCTGGTCTCGCTTCATGTGGCTCGGCCTGCGGCTGAGGGAGTACTGATCGGCCGGCAGGAGCTGGCCGCGATGAGGCCTGGAAGCCGGCTGGTGAATACCGCCCGCGGCTACCTCGTGGATGAGGCGGCGTTGTATGACGCGCTGCAATCAGGTCATCTGAGCGCCGCAGCGCTTGATGTCTTTGCGACCGAGCCCTACACCGGCCCGCTGGCCAAGCTGCCCCAGGTGCTGTGCACCCCGCACGTCGGCTCGCTGACCCGGGCATCGCGTTCGGCGATGGAGCTGCGGTGCGTACGGCATGTCGTCGAGCATTTTTCCGCGCGGCATGAGGAGAAGGCCACGTGGGCCGGCCGCGCGTCCTGATCACCGGCGCGTCAGGCCTATTGGGCGCCCACCTCATGGTGGCGCTCTCGCGGCGGTACGAGGTGATGGGGGTGGATCGGCACTCCTGGTGGGGGGACGAAGCCGTGAAGGTGCTCGTGGGCGACCTTGAATCATCTGAGTTTCTTCAACAGGCGATGCGGGCGGCGGCGCCGGATATCCTGCTGCACTGCGCAGCCATGACGAATGTGGATGCCTGCGAGCGCGACCCGGCTCGCGCCTACGCGGCGAACGCCGCGCTCACGCGCGAGCTGGTCCGCGCGCTCCCCGCCCGCTGCCTGGCGGTGTATATCTCGACGGACAGCGTGTTTTCGGGAGACGTTCCATTTGCCACCGAAGACGATGCGCCAGGACCCCGCACGATCTATGGCCGCTCAAAGCTGGAGGGGGAGCAGGGCGTGGTTCAGGCGACGGATCATCACCTGATCGTCCGCACCAATTTCTATGGATGGTCCTCAGGGCGGAAAACCACCTCAGGCGAGTGGCTCTACCGTGCGCTGGCGGAGCAGCAACCGGTGACGCTCTTTACGGATGTGTTCTTCACCCCCATTTACGTGGTGGACCTCGCCCAGCGGCTGGTCCGGTTACTGGCGGCGGACGCCCAGGGCATCGTGCACATCGGGGGCCGCGAACGGCTGTCCAAGCACGAGTTCGGACGGCTCATGGCGGAGCTCGGCGGGTTCGGCATGGACCGGGTGCGGACCGGATCTGTGAAGGACGCGCCGCTGCCCGCTCCCCGGCCTCGCGACGTGTCACTGAACAGCCAGCGGTGCGCGCGCCTCACCGGTCTTGAGGTTCCCGAGGTCCGCGCAGGCCTGCAGCGGTTCCTCGCTGATCGCGGGCGGCCGCTCACTGCTCGCGTCACGGTTGATGCCGCGGGTTCTGACACTCCAGTGGTCCGACGCCATGCGTGACGCGAACACTCCGGTCACCGTCGTGATGGCGGTCCACAACGGGAGCCAGTACATCCGCACCGCGATCGACAGCCTCTTGGCGCAGACGTATCTGGACTTCCGGCTCTTGATCGTTGATGATGCGTCGACCGATGACACGCGGGACATCGTGCGGACCTATGCCGACCCACGCATCGAGCTTGTGTGCCTGGAGCGCAATATCGGACAGACCGCCGCCTTGAACGTGGGTCTGCAGCGGGCTTCCACGCCGTGGATCGCCCGGATGGACGCGGATGATTACGCCGCGCCCAGGCGTCTTGAGGAGCAGATGCAGCTGGCCGAATCAGACGCCTCGCTCGGTTGCATCGGGACGTTTGCGTGGATCTTCCGCGATGATCCCCAACATAGAGACGAAATCGTCGAAAAACCGTTGGAAGATACGGCAATCAGACGGCGGTTCTGGCATGCGATTCCATTGATTCATGGCAGCCTGATCATGCGGCGCCACCTTGTGCTCGAGGCAGGGGGGTATGATGCGCGCTACCGGTACTCCGCTGACTGGGATCTCTACCATCGCCTCCTAACTCGATGCCGCGCGGCAAATGTCCCGATCCCCCTGTTGGGGATCCGGCGCCATCCCGGTCAGCATTCCTTCTTGAAGGCGACGCTTGATGAGAATATTGCGATCTTCTCTCGGGTATTGGCCGCGGAGCACTGCACGAGGCGCGATCGCGCCATGGTCCGCAACAGCCTCGCGTTCACGTACGTGCACCGCGCACGCCGAGACAGGCTGGAAGGACAATTCAAAGAGATGTTCCACGATGTGAGCTGCGCGTTCCAGTGGGCGCCGGTGACCGCGGCCAAGCATCTGCTCGTGTCGGCCGCCAGGACGCCGAGGCACGCCGCGCTATGACGAAAATCGATCCCTTTTCCATCCGAATTTATGCCGCGTTGGTGAGCCTTGGGGCGCTGATGCTCTGGTGGTTTGCCCAGCGGACGACCGCTGATCGGCGACTCCATCACCTGGTCCTGGTTTCCTATGCGCTGCGGGTTATCTTAGGAGCGGTGTTGTTTGCGATCTCCTATTGGCAATGGCCGATGCTCACCTCGCTCCAGCTGGAGGGCGGATTCTGGCTCTTTGGGGTGGATGGGCGGGCCTACCACAATTTCGGAAGGGAAATTGCCATCGCCTGGGCGCACGGCACCACGCTCCCTCGGATGGAGACGGCGATCGAGTATTTTGCCGTGGTCGCCTCGGTCTATCGTTTCCTCGCGGCACATCCGCTCTACCCGATCCTCGTGAATGGATGGCTCGCGGCGGTCAACGGGATCCTGGCCTATCGGATCGCCGCCACGCTCATCGATCGGCGCGCCGCGCTGCTTGGCGCATGCTTGGTGAGTTTTTGGCCCTCCTCATTTATCTGGTCAGCCCAGCTGTTGAAGGACACGTTGAGTTGGTCGTTGATCTTCGCCACGCTGTGGCTCGTGGTGCAGGCCATCAGCGACACCAAGCGTTCGGTTCGTGCCCAGCCGGTTCGGTGGGCCGTCTGCATGCTCGCGTTGGCCGGTCTCCTCATCCTGTTGACGCGGATACGGTTCTATCTCGGGTCTGCCATGATTGTCGCGAGCCTGGCCGTGCTGCTTCCCGCAGGGTTGTGGGGGCTTTGGCAACGGCGCTTCGAGCGCGGGATGAATTACGTTGCCGTGGCCGGTGTCGTGATCTTGAGCGTCCTGTTTGCTCGAACGCTCGACATGAGGAAGCTGTTGGCGCCGGCTCATCCAGAGCTTGGCTACTACCGTCTTGGGCTCGAGGTCTGGCAGCAAGGAGACTTTCTCGAGGCGGCGGCTCAGTTCCGCAACGCGATTGAGCGAGCGCCGACGTTTCGAAATGCCTACCTGGGGCTGGGCAGCGCCGAGGTGCAGGTCCAGCGATGGGAGGAGGCAATTGCGGCCTATGAATACTATCGAAAGGACGAGCCCCCGGCGCAGCAGGCCGAGCTTGATCGCGTCCTCGCACAAGTGCATCTGGAGGCCGCGAATCACCAGATGCGACGGCGCACGGCGGACGCCCTTCAGCATTACCATCGCGCCCTGATGCTGAACCCGTTGCTGGTGGACGCGCCGATCGATCTGCGCGCCGCAGTCATCGACCCCGCCAGCGCTCAAGCGCTCGTCGCGGCGTTGCAGTCTGTGGAAGAGCTCCCGGTCGCTGATGAGGAGTCTCAGCAAAGTATTCAGCAGGGACTGGCCAAGCTCTACCGGACCATGGGTCGGGAGCTGGCCCACCTGCGTCGCAATGCGGAGGCGATTCAGGCCTACGGCGAGGCGGCTCGCCTTCATGCGTCCTCATCGCTGCTGGTGGAATACGGACTGTTCCTGATACTGGTGGATGTGGACGATACCCCGTCCGCGCTGGCTCTGTTTGACCGGGCACTGGCGGCAGCTCAGTCGGAGCAGGAGCGCGCGACCATCGCCCGGTTGTTCCAGCAGACCTACGAGCAGTTTGTGCGGGAGCAGATGCTGAGGGAACAGCAGTTTCTTGAGGATACGATTTATGCCGCTCAGGTGCTGTTCTCGGCGAGAGCGTCTTTAGGCGGTGTCAAACACCTGCCACGACCGCGTCCTGGAAACACCCCGCGCGTCTCCACGGTGTCTGCCATGCAACAACAAGCGCTCGACACCATGTGGGAAACAACCCCAGAAGCGCTCCAGGTGCGCCGGGATGGATTTGTGTCCAGTGGCGGCAACTCGCTGATGGATATCTGGGCACAAATTTCTACACCGCAAAAGATGCTGGTCTATCTGCCGCGCGCGCTGCTTGTCGGGTTGCTCGCGCCGTTTCCCTGGCAGTGGTTCGATATGGGTGCGAGTACCGGCATGATGCGGATGTTTGCCGGGATTGACATGATGCTGCTCTATGGGTTGTGGCCTTGGATCATTGCGGGGCTCGTCAGCATCGTGAGGCAGCGGCGCGCAGCCAGCCTATTTCCCCTGGTTACGGTGTTGGCCATCGCGTTTCCCATTGTGCTTGTGGTGGCGAATTATGGGACGCTGTTTCGGCTGCGCCTGCTGTTCTTATTGCCTCTGTTCGTGCTCGCCACAGCCGCCGATCCACGTCAAGTCTATGGATGGCTCTGGCGCCGCTGGCTAAAGCGGGCGGTACCGGTTGAACTGGCCGTCACCAATGGAGCGGCGCTTCGTGTGAATGGGGGACACAAACGGCCGACCGTCTCCGTGGTAATTCCGGCGCACAACGCGGCCGCCACGATCGATGCGGCGATTCATAGCGTCCTTCACCAGACCGCTCCAGCCTTTGAAATCATCATCATCGATGATGGGTCCACCGATGGCACCGCACAGCGCGTCCAGACGTTCGGAGAGCGTGTTCGGTATCTCCGGCAGGAGCAGGCCGGGCCGGCGGCGGCCAGGAATCGCGGAGCTGCGGAAGCCCGAGGAGAATACGTTGCGTTTCTGGACGCCGATGACCTGTGGCTGCCGCGCAAGCTGGAAGCGCAACTGGCGGTCGTTGAGCAGGAGCCGGGCGTTGAGGCGGTGCAGTGCAGCGCGTATTTGGTCAATAGCGCGCTTGACGTGCTGGAGACTCGGCGGTGCCGGCCGGACCAGGATACGTTCTTGGATATTCTCCTGCGCAACAACCAGCCGGCTTTCTCTTCGACCGTGATGGTCCGCAAGCGCGCCTTTGACCGCCTGAACGGTTTTTCCACGGACTTCATCATGGAGACGTGGGACATGGCATGCCGGTTGACTCGCCATGGAACGCTGCGCAGCGTTCCCGAACCCTTAGTGCTGTATCGCCAGCATGCCGGTAACCGAAGCCATGACGTGCGCTCTCACCAGGACACCGGGTTCGCCCTTTTGGGCCGGCTGTTCGCGGATCCAACCTTGGATCCTTCCATCCGGCGTCATCGGGCAAAAATCTGGGCGCGGTTTTACGCCACGCTCGCTGGCAGTCACCTGCACCATGGCGCCTGGCTTGCAAGCCTGCAGTGGGGCGGCCGTGCGGTCATCACCTCACCGGCCGTGTGCGGCTATTTTGCCGGCCTGCCATTGCGCCAGCTCAAGCGCGTGCTCCTGTCTTGGCGGAAAATCTCATTTGCCAACACGTTGTCGTTCACTCGAGCTCCTGATGCCTGTGAGCATCAGAACCGAAAAGAATCACCCCCATGCGCGTTCTCTTCCTAATCCCATATCCGCCGGAAGGCGCCAGCGGCCGTTACCGGGTGCTGCAGTATCTCCCATGGCTGGAGCGCGAGGGGATCTCCTATCAAGTCCGGCCGTTCATGTCCCCGAAGCTCTATCGCACCCTGTACCAGCCGGGACGGTTGCCGCAGAAAGTGGCGATGGTGTCCGCCGCGATCTTGAAGCGCTTCGTCGACAGCATCCGCAGCGCTCGGGCCGATGTGGTCGTCATCCATCGGGAAGCCCTGCCGCTGGGGACCGCGCTCCTGGAGCGGGTCGCGGCGCGGCTATGTCCCGCGATGATCTTCGACTTTGATGACGCGATCTACCTCAACCAGACGAGCGCTCCCAATGCGTGGACCCGGCGCTTCAAAAACGCTCGCAAGACCGATACGCTCATCCGGTTGAGCGCGCACATCATCGCCGGCAACCGGGTGCTGGAGGGCTATGCGCGCCAGTTTAACCCGCATGTGACGGTGATCCCGACGCCCGTTGATACGGCCCGCTATGAGTGCCGGCCGGCGCCGCAGAACGGCAAGCGGCTGGTCATCGGATGGATCGGCAGCCATACGACGGCGGCCTATCTCGGCGCGCTTCAAGAGCCGCTTGCCGCGATCCTCGAGCGCTACCCGCAGGTCGAGCTCAGGGTGGTCGGGGCAGGGAACGTTCCGCTGCGGTTGCCGCGCCTGCAGCTGATCCGGTGGGAGCTTGACCGGGAAGTGGACGCGCTGCATCAGTTCGACATCGGGGTCATGCCGATGCCGGACGATGAATGGGCGCGCGGCAAGTGCGGGTTCAAAGCGCTCTTGTACATGAGCGCGGGCATTCCCGTCGTGGCGTCTCCGGTGGGTATCAATAGCGAGATCGTTCGAGAGGGAGTCAACGGCTTTCTGGCGACGACGCACGCGCAATGGACCGACGTCTTAAGCCGCTTGATCGACGATCGCCTGCTGCGCCAGCAGATGGGGCAAGCCGGACGGGCCATTGTCGAGCAACAGTATTCGGTAACGGTGAATGCTCCTCGATTCCTCCGCGTGCTCCGCGACGTCCATGAACGAGAGCGCGCATGAGTCAGGCCAGGACGCGATAATGTGCGGCATCGTCGGCGTCCTCGATCGTCATGGTCGACCCGTTTCTGAGGCGGTCCTTCGCCGTATGACCGGCGCGCTCTCGCATCGGGGGCCGGACGGCCAAGGGTACAGAGTCCTCGCGTCCGATGCCTGGCAGGTCGGCCTGGGCCATGCCCGTTTGCGCGTGATTGATCTCTCGGATGCGGCCGATCAACCCATGACGAACGAGGATGAGTCGATCTGGCTGGTTTTCAATGGCGAAATTTATAATTTTCGTGAGCTTCGAGCTTTATTGGAAGCTCGGGGAGTGCGCTTCCGTACCGACTCCGATACCGAGGTCATTCTAAGGCTCTACGAGGCGGAAGGCCGGCAGAGCATTGCCCAGTTAGAAGGCATGTTTGCGCTGGCCATTTGGGACGGCAGAGAGCATTCGCTGCTGCTGGCCCGGGATCGCGTGGGCAAGAAGCCGCTCTTTTATCATACGACCCCGGGAGGCGTGGTCTTTGCCTCGGAGATCAAAGCGCTCCTCCAACATCCGGAGATCGCGCCCGAGGTGCATGCGGAAGCACTGCCGAGCCTCTTCCTGTATGGCTACGTGCCATCGCCTGCCACCTGCTACCGCGGGATCGTCCAGCTGCCTCCAGGTCATCTGCTCACGATCGACCGGCGGGGAACGGCCACCCTCACCGAATATTGGGATGTGCCGCTGCCCGGGAGAGAGGAGTCACGAGGGTCCGCCCCCACCACCGATGAGGCCGCGCGGCGTGTCCGCGAGCTAACCGTGGCCGCCGTGCGCCGGCGGCTGATCGCCGACGTGCCGCTTGGAGCGTTTCTCAGCGGCGGTGTGGATTCAACGATCGTCGTGGGCATTATGAGCCAGCTGTTGCGCGAGCCGGTCCGGACGTTCAGCGTGGGGTTTGCGAACGAGCCGCACTTCGATGAAACTGCGTATGCCCGGCTGGTGGCGCGGCGGTTTCGCACGAATCATACGGAGTTCAAGGTGGACCCCCCGTCCATGGAGCTCATCGAACGGTTGGTGTGGCATTACGACGGACCATTCGCCGATTCCTCCGCGATTCCGACCTACCTCCTCTCCCAGTTGACGCGCCAGCACGTCACCGTGGCGCTCAACGGCGACGGCGGCGATGAGTTGTTCGCCGGCTACCTTAGGTTCTACGCCACGCTCCTGTCGGAGCGCGTGCCGCTTGGAGCCCGCCGAGTCGCCCAATCGCTTTGCGCCGACCTGCCGCTGTGGGGCGGGCCTCGCGGTTTCGTGCGCCGCCTGCAGAAATTTACCGGCAGCGCCGCGCTCCCGGCGTATGAGCGTTTCAGTCGATGGGTTGGGGTGTTCTACGATGATCTGCCAGCGCTCTTGCCGGGCGCAGAACCGTCAGGCCCTCTTGCGCTCTTGGAGCCGTATCGGCAACGCGCTCGGACCGCCTCCTTGCTGACGCAGCTGCTCTATCTTAATCTGAAAACCTATTTGCTCAATGACCTGTTGGTGAAAATGGACCGGTGCTCCATGGCCCACGCGCTGGAAGCCCGGTCGCCGTTTCTGGATCGCGAGCTGCTGGACTATGTGTTTCGCCTGCCCGATCGCATGAAGCTCGACGGCCGGCATACCAAGGTGATCCTGCGCAAGGCGTTCGGCGACGTGCTGCCCGTGGAAGTCCAGCGGCGCGGCAAGATGGGGTTCGGCGTGCCATTGGAGCGGTGGTTCCGACATCGCCTGCGCGATGTGCTGCACGACCTGCTGTTGGAGCCGACCGCGCGCCTGAGAACGTACGTGGATCAATCGTATGTCCGGCAGCTCTGCGACGCGCACCAGGCTGGCGAAGCGGATCACTCCTTTCGCTTATGGCTCCTGGTGACATTCGAGGTATGGCTCCGAAATCTCTCCTTGGAGGCAAGCCCTCATCTGCCCAGCGCGATGGCTGGGGCGACCCCACAGGAATACGTCA
Organism: Candidatus Omnitrophica bacterium CG11_big_fil_rev_8_21_14_0_20_63_9; assembly: GCA_002796105.1. Lineage (GTDB taxonomy): Bacteria > Omnitrophota > Gorgyraeia > Aquiviventales > Aquiviventaceae > 21-14-0-20-63-9. Next base: position 35,991 of record PCVX01000026.1, read on the forward strand.
TCAAAGGAGTGAGGTCGTGAAACGGCTGGGGGACGTGTGGAGTGCGCTGCGGACGCCGCTGCTCCTGCTGGGAGGGCTCTTCCTCTTAATGCAGAGTCACGCAAACGCCGTGTCTGCGATGTTCGCGCGGCTGCTCAGCAACCAGTCTGCGCCGCTTGTTGCGCTTTCACGGCTCGTGCTCTACGTTCCGAATACGGTCGTCGTGCTGGCGTACGCGGTCCTCGTCATCGCGCTGTTGGAAGCGATGGAGATCCGCCGACTCCCGCAGCCTCGCTCGGATCGGGTGAAAGCGATCCTCGCGTTGGGACTGGCGGTGGTGCCATGGGTGTTCATTGACATCGGAGGCTCAAAGCTGCGATGGCTGCCCCTCCTGATGATCCCCACGGCGATATTCTGGATGTTCATCCTGCTCAACGCGCGGCTGAAGATTGTTGAGCAATTTGTGGCTCGCCATCGCTGGACCGCGCGCCTTGCGGAATGGACGTTTCCGGTCTCCGACATGCTGTGGTTCACATTCCACCGCCAGCGGCTTGCGCAGGCCGGGTGGATTCGATTTCTCCCCATGACGGTGTATCTCCTAGTGCTATTCGCAGCGATCGGCGCGCAAGCCAATGTGCTTCGGAAGAGCCATCGGATGGTCAAGAGCGCCATACAGGTGTACGACCCCCATGGAATCCTGCGCGATGATCAGGGATTTTGGTATGCGGAGACGGTCGGCTACGACGCCGGAGTCTGGCGCTACGACGCGACGACCGGAAGCGCTCGCTCCTATCTGCGCGCATCCGACCTGCACTCCTTTGCCCTCGAAGGAGGCGCCTTCTACCTCTATGATGCGTTCGGCAGCACGGTGGCCAAGATTGACGCCGCAAGTCGCAAGGCTATCTGGGAGGTGCCGGTTCCAGATGCCTGCGGGGCGGTGGAGCTCATTGTGAGGCCGGGGCTGGTCGTAGCGGTGGGGCAGGCCGGGTGCTTGATCACGTTGGATGCGCGCAACGGTGCCAAGAAGGCCGAGCAACGCATGGCCTTCATTCTCCAGCATCCACGAGCGCTGCCTGATGGGCGCATCGCCGTGGTGTCGCCAGAGCAGTCCGCGCTCATGTTGACCAACGCCTTGCTGACCCAGGAAGAGACCATTCCGCTGCCAATTTCCCGCAATACCCGGATCACCGATACCGCATTGGATGCTCCACGTTCCATCCTCTATGTGGCGACAGCCTGGGGCGGTATTCTTCGCTTCGATGTTCGCCAGCACCAGTGGCTGGCCCCATACCGGATCGCGCCGGGGATCCAAGCGATCGCGGTAGACAGCCACCGCGGGCTTCTTTTCGCGTACAACACGCTGCGGGGCTATGTGGAGATCCTCGACCTCGACTTTGGCGCGCACCGCGGACTGATCCTCACCCCGAGACGTGGAAACACCTTCGTCCTCGACCCGGGAGCTCAGACCGTCACATTGAGCGCGCCCGGTCCGCAATTTACGGCACTGCCGAAACCCGGCGGCTTCCACCATGCGTCCTATACCTTTGTGACCGCATTCTGATGCTTCACACATCTCAACGGCAGTCATCGATCAGCGTGTGGTGGCACACGCTCCGGACGCCGGTGCTGTTATTCGGGGCGGCGTTATGGATCGCCTTTGATAAGGCGTTCATTCCGAACCTGGCCGTCTTCATCCATGATGTCACGCCCTCCAGCGTGGTCTTTCGTTTCTGGGTGCTGCCCCCGGATTATTTCGTGTATCTGCCGAACCTGGTCGTGTTCTTGAGCTACCTCCTCGGAGCGTGTGTTCTGCTGGAGCTCAAACACGCGCGCTGGCCCCGCAATCGGACCGCGCAGCAGGATCTGTGGACCGCGCTCATCGCGCTGGCATTTGCGCTCTCAAGCCAGCTCTTCATGACGAACCGCAAGCCGGGCATGCTGCACGTCATGCACAGCACCTTGCAGGTCGGCGTGCTCTGGCTGTTCGTGATGCTCAATGCTAATCTCTTTCTCGTGCATCGCGCGCTCACGACACGTCCTTGGATGAGCCGGCTGCTTCATTGGACGTTTCCGATCTCGGATTTGTTCGGCTATCTTCTCCATCGCGATCGGCTCAAGGCGACGGCCGGTTGGCTTGGGTGGCTGCCGACTGCCTGCGTGATAGGGGCGATTGTGGCCGCCCTGGGCGTCAAAACCCGAGTCCTCGCCAGCGCCATCCGCGCGCAGCGGGTTCAGGTGCCTGTCCACGAAACGCAGTGGGCCCAATGGGACGCGAACGGATTCTGGTTCACAAATTGGGACAGTTGGGATTCGCGCAGCGGGATCTGGTATTACGATGACCGCTCCGGCACGGGAAGCCCCTATATCCGGACCGCGGATTGCCGCCAGGCGTATTACGACGGGGACCATTTCTACTACCACGATCGGTACGACCATTTCTTGCGCAAAGTCAACGCCAGGACCCGTCAGGTCGTCTGGAAAGTGCCTGTCAAACCCTTCGTCGGTACCACGGAAGTCGTCGGAAGAAATGGCCTGGTGGTGGCCGCGGGAGAAGCGGGATATATCATCGTTGTCAGCACCGACGGCCGGGTCATCGGCGAAAAGGAATTTCCAATCCTGACTTGGACCCCCCAGGCGGTCTGGGGCGACCAGGTGGCGTTCCTGACCGGGGACCAGAACGTGCACCTGTGGAACAGCACCTTGACGAAGGGCGAGATCATCCCTCTGCCGCTGCCGCCTGGAGTGAAGCCTTTCGTGTGGGGAGCCCCCTCCGACCGGATGCGGTCCGTGACCAATTGGACGGACTATGTGGAAGACACGGCGACACTCTATGTGCAGACCTTCTGGGGCGAGATCTACCGCTACAACGTGAAGGAGCGCCGGTGGCTCACGTCCTTGAAAACCGATCCAGGGTTGCGGAGCATCCGAGCCGACAGCCAGCATCAACTCCTCTTCGCATGGAATTATTATCAGGGGTATATCAGCGTCCTCGACTTGGAAACGGGCCGGCGCGTGGGCTATATCCTTGCCAATGCCCTTGGCCGCTACATCAATCTCGATCCTCAGCGGATGCAGGGCGTTGCCAACACGCGGGGCTACGGCATCTGGCGGTTCGCCTATGAAAAGCTGCTTGCGCACCGGGCGAACGGACGCGCATATTCGGCCTATACACCAGACAGCCGTCGTTGACAGGAGGGAGCCGTGACATGAAACGCGCATTGATCACCGGAATCACAGGACAGGACGGTTCCTATCTGGCGGAATTCCTGCTGGACAAGGGCTATGAGGTCCACGGCATCGTGCGCCGCGTGGCGCTCGAAGACCCCTTGCACCGGCTGTGGCGGATTAATCACATTAAGGATCAGCTCCATCTCCATGCCGGGTCGCTGGAGAGCTTTTCAAGCGTGTATCGGGTGATGAAGGACGTGCAACCCGATGAGGTGTACCATCTCGCGGCGCAGAGTTTCATCGGGCAGTCGTTTGAGGACGAGTTTTCCACGTTGCAGACGAACATCAACGGGACCCACCATGTGCTGGCGAGCCTGCTCGATGCGTGCCCCGAGGCCAGGTTCTATTTTGCGGGCTCGAGCGAAATGTTCGGCAAGGTCACGGAGATTCCCCAGCGGGAGGCAACGCCGTTCCATCCACGCTCAGCCTATGGGATTTCGAAGTGCACCGGGTTCTATCTCACCCAGAATTACCGGGAGGCGTACCGGCTCTTTACCGCGACGGGGATCCTCTTCAACCATGAAAGCCCCCGCCGGGGATTTGAGTTCGTGACGCGGAAAATTTCCTACCATGCCGCGCTCATCGCGCTCGGCCTGGCGAAAACGCTCAAGCTCGGCAACCTCGAAGCCAAGCGGGACTGGGGGCATGCCCGATACTACGTCGAAGCCATGTGGAAAATGCTCCAGCGGGAGACGCCGGAGGATTTCGTGATTGCGACGGGAGAAGCGCATAGCGTAAGGGAGTTTTGCCGCATTGCGTTCGAGGTGGTCGGGCTGGACTACCAAGACTATGTAGAGTCGGATCCTGCCCTGTATCGCCCTGCGGATGTCGAGTTTCTGTTGGGCGATGCGTCCTGCGCTAGCCAGAAACTCGGGTGGCAGTATAACGTGCCCTTCGAGAGCCTGGTCAGAGAGATGGTGGAACGCGATCTCGAGCGGCTCAAAGGCATGCCCGCATCGTCGTTTTCAGCCGATCCGATGCGGCAAGACGCGGGAACGACACGGTAACACACATGGGGCAGCCCACTCAGGCATCTGTTTCTCAGGTCTCGAGCTGGCTTCAGCGAGTCGAGCGGATTACCCGTTGCCGGCTGTGCGGCAACCCGCGTCTGGAGCGCGTGATTCACTTAGGAGACCAGGTGCTGGCGAGCCTCTTTGACGACGGCACCCCGGAGAACCAATTGGATACCCCGGTGCCTCTCGAAGCCGTCCGCTGCCAGCCGAGCCCTGATGGAAACGCCTGCGGGTTGCTCCAGCTGACCCACACCGTTCCCCCGGACGTCCTCTACCGCGATTACGGGTACCGGTCGGGCATCAACACCACGATGAGGACGCACCTGCGCTCGCTCATCCACGACATCGAAGCGCGGGTGCCGTTGAAGGCCGGCGACCTCGTACTGGATATCGGGGCCAACGACGGTACTGCGCTGCTGGCGTATGCCACGCCGGGGCTGGTCCGGGCGGGATTTGAGCCCTCGAATATCCGTCCGGAACAGGGCAGCGGCCTCATCTATCTCAACACGACCTTCCAAGCCAAAGGTTTTCTCGAACGGTTTCCCGCGCAGCGGGCGCGCGTGGTGACCAGCATCGCGATGTTCTACGACCTGAATGACCCGGCGCAATTCTGCCGCGAGCTGGGCGAGATCCTCTCCGAGGACGGGTTGTGGGTGCTGGAAATGAGCTACCTGGGCGCGATGCTTGAGCACAACACGTTCGACAATATCTGCCACGAGCATCTGGCGTATTACAGCATCTGCGCGCTCCAGCGGCTCCTGACCGACACAGGGTTCATGATCGAAGACTTGACTTTCAATGATGCCAACGGTGGCAGCCTGCGCTGCTACATCAGAAAGCGCAGCGCGCGCCTGCCGATCCTGGACGCTCAGCGGCGCACGCGGGATGCCGTGCTGCAGGAAGAGCTTGCGAAAGGCTATGATCGCGCGCAGCCCTACGAGGCCTTCCGGCATCGCGTCGAAGGCATTCAGCGGCAGCTCAAGGACACGCTGAGCCAATTCCGTCGGGCCGGCAAGCGCGTGTACGGGTACGGGGCCTCGACCAAGGGCAACGTGTTGCTGCAATACTGCCAGCTGGGTCCTGAGGATCTCGTCGCCATCGCGGATCGCAATCCCCATAAAGTCGGTCGCCGGACGCTTGGCACACGCATCCCGATTTGCTCAGAGGAGGATATGCGCCAGGCGCGTCCGGATTATCTCCTGGTCCTTCCGTGGCATTTCTTGGATGAGTTCTGCGAGCGGGAGCGCGCGCTGCGCTCGGCAGGAACTCAATTGGTCGTGGCGTTTCCACAGGTGCGGATTCTGTAGCCTTCCGGAGCTGAAATGGAGAAGCGGGCAGACGTCTTGCTGGTCATCCCGACCTACAACGAGGCGGGGAACATCGAGCGCTTATTGACGGAGATTCATCGCCAGGAGCTGCCACTCGATGTCCTGGTCGTCGATGATAACTCCCCGGATGGCACGGGGGAGATCGCGGAGCGCCTGGCGGAGCTTCTCCCGCTGCAAGTCATTCATCGAGCCGGCAAGTTGGGCATCGGCAGCGCGCACAAGCGCGGGTTCACCGAGGCCATCGCGCGCGGGTATCCGTACGTGATGACCATGGATGCGGATTTTGCGCACGCGCCCTGTTACCTTGAAAAGATGCTCGCCAAAGCGGGGACAGTCGATGTGGTGGTGGGGTCCCGTTACATCCAGGGCGGGGGGCTCATGGAATGGAACCTCATGCGGCGCCTCATTACCCACACCGCGCATTGGCTGACCCGGCACGTGCTGAAGCTGCCCTACGATTGCACTGGAGGATTCCGGCTCTACAAGGTCTCCAGCTTGCAGCGGATCGATTTTGCCGGCGTGCAGGCGGACGGGTACGCCTTTCTGATGGAGCTGCTGTGGCACATGCAGCGCCAGCGTTTTTCGATCGCCGAGATCCCGATCGTCATCAGCTTTCGCAATCAGGGAGCTTCAAAGATTTCCCGGAACGAAATCTTCAAGGCTGTGGCGACGCTTGTGCGGCTGCGCCTGCAGCCGGTAGGCAAGAGGCGCGCGCTCGCCACCCCCCAACAACCGGCTGCAAGCCCACTGACGGAAGAAGAATGCCTCAAGGTGTAGTAGAGCACGAGTGCGACGCACCCTCGAGCGCCGCCGGGTGGGACGAATACTGGTTGCGGGCGAAACGCGCGCAGCACCAGGGGCTGTATGCGCGGATCGCGGAATTTTACCGCTCCCAGATCATCTCCCGGGCCGCGGCCCGCATCCTGGCGCGCTATCTCCGGAATGAAACCGGCCGCCACTACCTGCATGCGGGGTGCGGCAGCGGAGGGTCTGACCGGCGTCTCGCGTGCGACCGCCCGACGTTCCACGCCCTGGATTTCTCGTTTACGGCGCTGACCATGAACCGGGCGCGGTCGCTGCCGGGCACCCACCGGTTCGTGTGTGCTGACCTCTTTCATCTGCCGTACCGGGCGCAGAGCATCGACGGGATCTTCAATTTCGGCGTCATGGAGCATTTGACCGAGCAGGACATCGAGCGCGCGCTCGCCCAATTCCACCGCGTGATGACGCCGGACGGCTACGTGGTGCTCTTTTGGCCTCCGAATTTCGGGCTATCCGTCATGGTGTTGACCTCCTGGCTGTGGATCGTCAACCGGTTCCGCAAGCGGCCCATGAAACTGTACCCTGATGAAATTTCCAGGGTCAGATCATTTCGTTGGGTGCGGGAGCTGATGGCTCGAGCGCAGTTCCAGGTGGTTCGGACCGAGTTTGGATGGCGCGATCTGTTCACCTTCGTGGTCGTGATTGCTCGGCCGCTTCGCGAACGCGCAAGTGCCTCGTAGCCAGCATGTTCGTGCGCCGTCGCCTTGAAAATATTCTTGCAGAATTTTATAAAATTTATTAGCATAGCTCTAATGTTCATATTCTGAACATGAAACGCACGATCAAACAACTCAGCGATCTGACAGGCCGGACGGCGCTGCTGACCGGCGGGGCCGGGCACATCGGCACGGTCATTGCCGACGTGCTGGAAGAGGCGGGAGCCCGCGTCACAACGTTGGATATTCAGGCGAACGGCCGAGCCGATGCGATCCGCTGCGACCTGCGTGACGAGCGCCGCACGCGGCAGGCGGTTCGAACAGCCATCGCTCGGATGGGACAGCTCGATATCCTCATTCACTGTGCGGCCTATGTGAGCGCGACGAAAACGCCCGGATGGGCGGTCGCATTCAAACGCCAGACGGTCGCTGCCTGGGAAGAGGCCATGCGCGTCAACCTCACCGCGGCCTTCATCATGGTGCAAGAGGCCCAGCGGGCGCTGGCGGCCTCCAAGCACGGGTCAGTCATCTTGTTTTCCTCTATTTATGGGCTTGTGGGACCGGATTGGAGGCTCTATCAGGGGACGCCGATGGCGAATCCTGCCGGGTATGCGGCCTCCAAAGGCGGGCTTCTGGAGTTGACCCGCTATCTCGCGACCACCCTTGCTCCACGCACCCGCGTCAATGCCATCTCACCGGGTGGTATCTGGCGCAGCCAGCCTAAATCGTTCCAGCGCCGCTATGAAGCTCGAACACCACTAGGACGCATGGCGCGTGAGGAGGACCTGAAAGGCGCTGTGGTCTATCTGGCGAGCGATCTCTCCTCCTATGTAACCGGTCATAACTTGGTGGTGGATGGAGGGTGGACGATATGGTAATGGCGGCCGTACATGCGTAGAGGTGCCCGTGGACATTGACGATCACCGGCAGCTCCGCCTGCTGACCGAAATCTCTTCCAACGACACCGTCACGCAGCGGCGCCTGGCCGAAAAGCACGGACTCGCCCTTGGTTTGACCAACTTCCTGATCCGCCGGTTGGTCAAAAAAGGCTATGTTAAAATCGTCAATCTGGAGCGCAGACGGTTGCGCTATCTCATCACCCCGAAAGGCCTCGCGGAAAAAGCCCGCCTCACCTACCAATATCTGGAGTATTCGCTGGCCCTGTATCGCCACATGCGCACCTTGATGACCGAGACGATTGCCCAGATCGGGCACGCGGGCGGCCGGCGGGTGATCGTCTGCGGCGCCGAGGAATTGGCCGAGATCAGCTTTTTGGCTCTGCAGGAGCGCGGGCTAGAGGTCATCGCGATCGTAGATGAGTTGGGCGATGGCAAGACGACGTTCATGAATCACCCGGTTCGCAACCTATCAGCCCTCTCGGGTCTGGATTTCGATTGGCTGGTCCTGGCCACGTTCAAAGATCCTAGAAAAATCCTCCAACAGCTCCAGCAGCTCGGAATTGCGCCAGCAAAAATTGCCACCATTCCCAATCGCAGCACCCTCGGACACCTCGATGTCCAAACCACCATCCTCAGCAGCCCCGAAACGATCGAGGCGGGTCGCGGATGAGCACAAGGCCGCATGCTATTCGCCGGAGGCTTTTCCTTGCGATTGGGTTGGCCGGCTTGGCCCTGTGGGGCCTGCGCGCTACGGTCACGACGCGCCAAGGCGTCAACTTCACGGTCTCGAACAAGCCGATCCCGCTGTATGTGAAGATGCTCGATTTCCTTCACCGGGACGCCCACTACCGTTTGCTGGCCCGGCAGATCACCGCGGGCCTGTCCTCCGATGAGCAGCGCGCGCTGGCGGTGTTTGACTGGACGCGCCGCACCATCCGCCCCACGCCCCCAGGCTGGCCGGTCACGGATGACCATATTCTTCATATCATCATCCGTGAGCATGGGGTCAGCGACCAGTTCGCGGATGTCTTCGCGACGTTGACCACCTACGCGGGTGTTCCAGCTTTCTGGAAAGCGATCAGGCTCTCGGAACCGGGCGGAGGAGAGCTCGTCCTGTCATTTGTTCGCCTGGGTGATCGGTGGGTGGTCTTCGATGTCTGGCGCGGGCTCATTTTCACCGATGAGCAGGGCAGTTTTCTAAGCGCCGATCAACTGGCGGCCGATCCGCAGCGCGCCGACGCCCTCGTTGGGACGCTCCAGATCGGTACGCTCCCGTACAGCCGGTATTTTTCCCAACCGACCTTCCTGAAGGTTCCTGAACTGCTGCGAGCCCAGCTTCAGATGCCGTGGCCCCGCCTGGCGTATGAAATGCGGCGCGCCCTGCATCTGGCCCCGCAGACCGAAGCGGCTAGGCTGCAGTTTCCGGACCTTGCGGTCGCGGCGGATGCAGCCGGCCGGGAGTTACCATGAGCCAGTTGGTCGAGGCGGCACCGGTCACCACCGACATCGGGCGGCTCAAAGCGAGCCGATGGGAAGGCGTGCGCGCACTGGCGTCGTTGTTGAGGCCCTATCGGTGGTGGGCCGTGGCATTTGTCGCTCTCGGCGTGGCGGCATCGCTGCTGGAAACCGTCGGCGTAAGTCTGCTGCTGCCGATTCTGGAGGCGTTGCTGCGGCCAGCGGTTGAAACCGTTACGTCAACGGGCAATGTCCTCTTGGATCTCTTCAACCGCCTCTTCTCCGGCGTGCCTCCTGCGCAGCGCTTGCAGGCCATGTTGCTGGCCATGCTGGCGTTGATCGTGGTGAAAAACCTGATGAACTATCGGCTCGCCACGTGGGCGGCACGCCTGCAATTCCGCGTGGAGCGCGACGTGAGCCTTTCGGTGTTCGATCAATTCACCCGCGTGGGGCTGCGATGGCTCACCGGGCAATCGACCGGAGATCTGCTCACGCTCTTGACGATCGAGCCAGAACGGACCGGATTAGCGGCGCGCGACGGACTACAGCTCATCGTATTGGGCTGCCTGATCGCAGGCTATGGGGCGCTGCTGCTGCTCATCTCATGGCCGCTCACGCTTCTGACAGGAGCGATGTTGGCAGCGCTCTCGCTTGTGCTCCGGCTACCCGGATATGCTGCCATCAACCTCGGGGGCGAAGTCACGCGCTTAGCGCCGCACCTGTCGCAAGTCCGGGTTGAAACGCTCCAGGGCATGCGGCTCGTCCGCGCCTATGGGCGGGCGGCATACGAGCGGGAACGGTTCAAGCAGCTGCTGGATCGCATGGCCCGTCTGCGGATCCGAGCCGCCAGCCTGTCAAACCTCCCAGCGCCGCTGGCGGAAGTCGCCGGCTCAGCGCTGCTGGTGGGACTCATCACGATCGCCTCCCGCCTGGTGATGGCGCAGCGGGAGCTGGTGGGGCCGTTGTTGCTGGCATTCTTCTTCGTGCTGTATCGGTTGCTGCCGCGGGTCTCACAACTCCACACGCTGTGGGTCAATCTGGCGTTTCACCTGGCGGGAGCCTGTGCTGTCAAGCGCGTGCTGGAGACATCGGATAAACCGTATCTCGCCAGCGGTTCGCGCGCGTTCGAGCAATTGCGCGAGGGCATCGAATTGCAGCAGGTGCAGTTCACCTATGATCCCGCGGAAGGCCCAGTGCTCCATGAGGTGACGATGACGGTCCCGAAGGGCCAGGTGACTGCGATCATCGGAGTGTCCGGCGTGGGGAAGTCTACGTTGGTCGATCTCCTCTTGCGGTTTCATGATCCCGACGCCGGGGCGGTGCTCGTAGACGGCGTGGATGTGCGCCAGCTCAACCTGGAGACGTGGCGGAGAGCCATCAGCGTGGTGAGCCAGGATATCGTCGTATTTCACGCTTCCATTTGTGACAATATCGGCTACAGCAAACCTGGGGCCTCCCACGAGGAAATCGTCCAGGCCGCTCGGCGGGCGCATGCCCACGAGTTTATCCAGGGCTTGAAACACGGGTACGATACCGTGGTGGGAGACCGCGGGATCCGCCTCTCGGCCGGGCAACGGCAGCGAATCGCCATCGCGCGTGCCATCCTGCGAGACCCGCAGGTATTGATTCTCGATGAGGCCACCAGTGCTTTGGACAGCGAATCCGAGTGGTACATCCAGCGCGCGTTGGAAGAACTCAGCGCCTCGCGCACGGTGCTGATGATCGCGCACCGGCTCTCGACGGTGGCGAGAGCGAATCATATCGTGGTATTGCAGGACGGCAAGGTGCTCGAGCGGGGGACTCACGAGTCATTGATGGCGCGTGAGAGCCGTTACCGAAAGCTGTGGCGGTTGCAGGCGGTGGAGAGCGAACTGCCGACGGAGGCGCCGGCCTGATGGGAGATGTGACGTCGCTTCGCAGTCGATCCACAGAAGCGCTGCACGCGAAGGCGCAAGCGCTCATCCCCGCAGGATGCCACACCTACAGCCGGGGAGACGACCAGTTTCCCGCCAACGCGCCGCGGCTGCTTGAGCGGGCCAAGGGGTGCCGTTGCTGGGACCCGGATGGCCATGAGTATTTGGACTGGGGCATGGGGATGCGGGCGGTGAGCCTTGGTCACGCGTATCCTCGCGTGCTTGAGGCGGTGCGAGATCAGCTGGAGCGCGGGTCGAACTTTACGCGCGCGACACCAGTTGAAGTGGAACTGGCCGAATGCTTGGCGGAGCTGATCCCATCGGCTGAGATGGTGAAATTTGCGAAAAACGGATCCGATGTGACCTCGGCGGCGGTCCGTCTGGCGCGGGCGTATACGGAGCGAGACCTCGTGGCGCGCTGTCGCGATAACCCGTACCTGTCAAAGCACGATTGGTTTATCGGATCCACACCGGTCAATGCCGGGGTGCCCACTGCTGTCCAAGCCCTGACCCTCCTGTTCGACTACAACCGTCTGGACACGCTTGAAGCCCTCTTCGCGCAGCACCCGGGCCAGATGGCCTGCGTCATCATGGAACCGGCCTCATCGACCGAAGGACCACAGCCCGGGTATCTCGAGGCGGTGCAATCCCTGTGCCGGCGAGAGGGCGCGGTTTTGATCTTTGATGAAATCATCACCGGGTTTCGCTGGAACCTTCGAGGAGCGCAGCACGCTTTCGGCGTCACGCCGGATCTATCCACCTTCGGCAAAGCCATGGCGAACGGCTTCTCCGTGTCGGCGCTCGTGGGCCGGCGGGAGA
>PCVX01000022.1:0-12674 GCA_002796105.1 Candidatus Omnitrophica bacterium CG11_big_fil_rev_8_21_14_0_20_63_9
ACCCGCCGATCCCCGGCCGCAGCCCTTGCCGTGCTCTCGACCGCCTTGCGCACCGCGTGGAACTGGTGGTAACCAGCCATCTTCTTGGCCGTTCCTTGCCGCAGCGTCTCAAACACCACGAAGTCGCGGACGAGTTCCAGGAATCGTCGCTTCTCGAAGATGCCCTTCAGCAGCACTTCCAACTGCGGCAGCTCCTTGGGAGCCACATCCTTGCCTTCCACGGTCCGCCACGGCATGAACCGCTCCCAATCCGCCGTCAACGTGCCGGCTCTGGCGCGGAGGCCATCGGAGATTGCCACCAGCCCGTTGTAGACGAATAGCGAGGGGATCTCCTGCTTGTACGTCTGGATCTGCCGAAAGGCCTTCTGGATGGTCGCCTGCGGATCAGTGGGGTCCTTCAGCTCGATCACCGCCAAGGGAAGCCCGTTCACGAAAAGTACCACGTCTGGCCGTCGGTGGTTTCGCTCTTCCATGACGGTGAACTGATTGACCGCCAGCCAGTCATTGGCCTCTGGCCGGTCGAAATCGATCAGGCGCACAACGTCATGGACGACCCGGCCCTCAGCTCGATATTCCACCGGCACGCCCTCGACCAGGTACCGGTGGAACTGGCGGTTGTTCTCAACCAAGCTCGGGTGTTCAGTCAACCTCAGCTTGCGGACGGCATCTTCCTGTGTATCGGCGGGGATGTTTTGATTAAGCCACACTAGGGCAGCCCGCAGCCGATCCACCAACAGCACCTCGCCGAAATTCTCCCGCTCCTCCCGCGGGCCTTCCGGCTCGATCTCCGAGCCGTGGAGGATGGCGTAGCCCAGACCATCCAGCCACTCCAGGGCTGCTTCTTCAACAGTGGATTCGGTGAAGCTAGTCATGCCGTCATTCAGTGTCCAGTGGAGAGCGTGAGGCACGCTTACTGAACACAAGCACGACCTCGCGCCTCATGCGAGCGTTCATTGGGGCATTGGCCACGTTGCGTTTCGGCGGTGGGAGATATCGTCGGTTGTCAGGCAAGGCTCGTGAGTGTCGCGAATGGAGCTTAAGCCCGTGCTCTCCTGCCACAGCCGCGATAATTGCTGAGTTACGGATAAACGTGCCCCGGACTGTGGAATCACCCACAACGTAGACCGCGCGCCCACCGTTTCGCAAAACTCGCGATACCTCGGCCAATGCACTTCCCATATCCCACACATATCTCGCCAAGAGAGAATAATCACGGTTAGAGAGAGCCGGCTTAAGACCGAGTTGCTTGATCAGCATCTTCACCCATGGGGCATCCAACGCTTGCTCAGACAATGCCTCCGTACCAACGCTCTCCCCACGAATCTGGCGAAGCTCGCTCACGCTGTGCCCCATCCAGACGAGCGAGAACTTACTACACCTCATGTAGTCGATCGCGTTCAGGTACGGCGGCGAGGTAAGAACGAGGTCCATCGAGCCATCTTCAATGTCCAATTTTCGAGCGTCGCCCCGCCTCACAACTGTGACAGGCCCAACTGCTCCCGGCCCCGGTTGGGGGCAGTTCGAGACGACAGCCTTCACAGCCGAGATGAAACGATTGAACGGCTTCACCGGCGCATGCGTGAATTCTCGGTGAGGCCGGCTGTGTGATAGATCCATCGCGAGTGAAGCTCCTGCGCTTTTCGTAATGATGAGCCTGGAAAACCCGCACCAGAGCACGTCACGCGTCGTATCATCTTGGACCCGGCGGATCGCCGCCGAAAGTGCAGCCAGCTGGCGGCGCGTGTAGTCATCAAACCAGTAGCGAATAAATTTCCGGGTCTCGTCATCACTGCCGGCCGGATAAGCCCGTCCAGAGCAAAGCAACCTGAATGCCGCTGTGGCACGGTTCAAGACGTTTTCGGCTTTGTCGTTCACACGTCTCGCATCGACCGTTCGCGTCCAAACACTAGCAAGGAGAACGGCGAGAGGATCAAGGTCCACCCCAAAAGCTCGGTGACCCTTTGCGCGCGCGACTGCGAGAACCGTGCCTGAACCGGCCATCGGATCGAGTACCCGGAGGGGAGTCTGGTTTTCGCCAAGGGCTTCGAGCGCGATCCCTGGCGCCATACGTGCCGGGAACGGATGAATCGGGCTGCGGCCAAGCGTTTCGAGGATGGTCTTCTTATGCGATTTCAACATACGGCAGGCAGCCTCTCACAGAACCGTAGGATTGAGGATGCGACCGAATAGTCAGTGTTCATCGGTAAGTTGGGCCTTGGTCGCTGATTCGATCGCGGCGAGAACGTTTGCCGGACTCTGATTCAACTCGACAGTACGGTCGGTGGCGCTAATCTCGTAGCTCGCCATAGCGGCCATTGCTTTGCATAACTCGCTCAGTTCATCGTTGGTCGCCACCTTGTAGGGCGGCGCCTCCTTGCCGAGCGCAACCCGCAATGCCCCGTATTCGACCGCCGCCATGTCGTATTCCCGTTGAAGAGCGTGGATTACATTGATGATCTTGGCGTAGGGCGGTTTGGCTACCACTTCTTTCTCCACCTTGTCCACCCATTCCTTACACTGCTCTGGCATGCTGCAGGTTTGGAACAGCTCGCGGATCTTGGCCAGTCCCAGCCGTTTGACGGGCCGCAATTGCACGAGGCGCGCCAAGTCTTCGACATGGATCGCCGTAATCGTACGAGGCTTACCGTTGGCAGCGGTGCTGCTACGATCAGCCTTGATTTCTTTACTGAGGGCGCTGTCTTTTCCCGGCGTATGGTCGAACGCCGGTGCGACGACGATGGCATGCTCGCACTGTGCCTCGTCACGCTGCCTCGCGATCGTTGACACTCCGAAAATCTTTGTCTTCAGCTTGGCCCCGTCCTTCTTCTTGCTCTTCGCTTCGAGGGTTGTCGCGTACCTCCGGGGTTTGTTGTCGGCACCAGGGCTGAGGTGCGCCTTGGCCACGCCGTCAGGTTTGCCCTTGCCGCCGACCCGCGTTGCGTCGAATCCAAGACTGCGGAAAGCTTCGACAATCTCGATCTCTAGCCTATCCTCATCGTTTCGGGCATTCCGAAGGGCGTTAGCGATGGTCAGCGCGGTCCTTCGCCCCGACTCCTGCGCGACGTACCTCAGCAATTGGTCGCGCACGGTCATCATCCAATCAATCTGATCCTGTTTGAGCCCGACTTGATAAAGATGGGATTCTAGAAGCACTTCGGCCATAGCAAACATCTCAAGCGGAAGACCGCTGGCTTTGCTAGTGAATTCATCGAAGAACGCTCCGACGAACGGATGCAAGCCGTTGACCCTGAGCCGGCCCGTAATGGCGTCGTACACAGCGAGCCCATCATTGGCCGTAGCGTTGTAGACGAAGTCGATCCCTCCAACGAACTGTTCCGGCGTCTCTGCCCGTATCTCCAGCGCCGCGACGAGTTTGTCCCGCTCGTTCTGCGTGGCAGCCGGGGGAAGCGCGATGTACCGGGACTTGATCTTGCCATCCAGCGCGGCACGCGCCATCTCGATGATGGGGCGGCGGGCCAAACTGGCGGGACTGCCTGCAAGTTTACGGGCGAGTTTCGCGCCCGGTTCTTCTTGTGCGTCCGCTTTCTCCAACTCAGGCCGGATCTTATTGAAGATCGCACGGAGGATGTTCTGAGCGTCATTGAGAACTGGTCCTTGGCGGATGTGTTCGCGATCCGATTGGAGATATTCGTCCAGCCCATCCATGTGGACGACTACGCGGATGCGGCCGAACGTGCCGTGCCGTAGTTCATCGGGCGAGATACCGAAATGCCCGTCCTCCACGTTGATGAGGCGTCCAAAGACGTACACGAAAAAACCATGGCTCCGCCCGAGTTCGTCCGATTTGCCCGTGAGCAAGTCGCGGTAAACTTCGGCGTATCCCGTGATCCGACCGACCGCCTTGTGCTCCAGTGCGAAGCGCGTCTCGGAGTCTTTGGGCTGATTCTTGTCCTCGACTGCCTCGATCTCGTCAGGAGCCGGTTTAGGTAACTCGTCGATGTCCTTGCCAAGAATCCACTTTTTGAGGAGCCCCTTGCCAGCCTTGCTGGGCTTGAGCTCGGCTCCGTCTAGATAGATCGAAAAGTCGTCACGCAAAGGAAGAGCGGTACGCAGCACCCACTCCAATCTTCCCCGTCGAATCTCGTGGACCTTATCCTTCAGGTCAGACAGGATCGCGAAGGTCCACGACTTTGCAGCTCCCGCGCCGAACAGCTTTAGCCCAAACTTCTGAAACGCGGCTGCGCCCGTCCAATCCTTCAACGCTTGCTTGGCCTGATCCTCAGTGAGTTCGCGGAGACTGATCTTGATTGGAGTCTTCGGCTCCACTTCTTCGTCTCCCCTGTCATCGACGGTTTTGAAGTTCATCGAGGTCGAGTAGAACTTGCCCCCCTTCTTCGAGATGTGGGTAAGACGGTTGGCGAGGACGTACGTCGCGAGCTTGCCGATGCCGAACTTGCCAATTTGCTGCCGGCCCAACGGTAGCGTGGCCAAGCTTCGCTTCACGCTCTTACCAATCAACCAGTGTAGTTTTAAGCCATCAACGTCCATGCCCTCGCCATCGTCGTAAACGGCAATCGTCGCCCCTTGCTCATGGAAATCTGCCGGAAGGATGACGGACACCCGCCGCGCCCCCGCGTCGAATGAGTTTGCAACCAGCTCTTCAATCGCTTTGTTCGGGCTGGCGTACAACCCTTCGGAGAAAAGACGGACGATCCGGTAGCTCAGTCGGACATCGACCTTCTCTAGCTCGTTGCCGGTAGTTGCATAGACAGGATTCAAAGTCATCAGCGCGTCCCTGTTAGTCTGTTGCCCTCAATCGCCCCGACAACCTCACGACGCGCATCCTTCACCCGTAATTCGCCAGAAATGAGTTTGGGCAGCAGGGTGTCGCGCAGGGCGGCGAGGGTCCGGGATTCCTTCAAGTTGGATACCACGCGTCTGTGCAGCGGTTCCACCTGCCGTAGGAACTCGTGCACGGCAGGCTTCGATGGGACGAGCACAGGCAGCGGGCGAAAGTTCGTCTTACTGATCTCGGGGAATGTCGTGCCATTGGCGTTTGCCCGGATAGCTTCCATGTTCTCTTTCGCCCATAATCGCACGTAATGATTCGGCAGCTCCTTATCGCAAACCATGGCAATAAAGCCTTGGTTCACGGCTACCGGCACTTCGCTGATTGCAAGATAACCGATCGGTGCCCGTGAAGATAACAACACCGTGCCAGGGGGCAACAACCCGGAACTGATTTCTTCAAGACCGCTTGCTGTAATTTGCCGTTCAGTATTAAGCAAGACAGGGCTCATGAGAGTTGACAGGTCTTTCGGTGTTGCCCAGTAGAACGTGCCGCCCTCCCAAAAGTCTGATTTGGCGGTGCTGGGCGTGCTGCCGCCAACAACGCGGACTTCGTCCCCAATTATGGACACGCGCCAACCTTCAGGTAGTCCATCCTTTGTGGCGTACGTGAACCTGGACTTGAATAGCGCCTGCGCGATGGCCTCCAGCGTTTCGTTCATTTTCCGGTTCATCTCAATCTTGTCGTCCAGTGTGCTGAGAATGTGCGCGATAGCACGTTGTTCGTCCAAATCACGCGGGTAAGGGACAACCACATTGCTCAGAAGTTCTGTGTTGAGCGATGGCATCGTTGCTCCAACCGCGATAGCTCGAATGTGCTCTTTGAATGCGGGGAGTCCGAAGAAGTAGGAGAGAAAGCTCGCGGCGATCTTCTCCGGGTTTGGCCTGACTCGAAGACAGCGGCCCGAAAACAACCAGCCATCTTCAGCGCGTCGCACGAGGGCGCGTCGATCGACGGAGCCAACACGACTGAAAACGATGTCACCCGGACGGAGCAAGTACCGAGACAAGCGGTTCCTATCTTCATCAGAAACGCGTGGTACGCCATCGTGGAGGATGTGGTTCTCGCCGAGGTGCTCCACTGTGATAATGGGAGTACCTATGGCAACGTAGTCCTTCTGGTGGAGCTGGCTTCCGAATGGCCCCGTCTGAATACCGGCGTCTGGATCACAAAGATTCATCAAGCGTTCTTCAATGAAGTCTGCTGAGAAGTCACCGTAGACCGTCTCGCGCGTTTTATCCGCCATACCCCAACTCCTTCAACGCAGCTTGCACTAACCCGGTCCAATCCTTGTCTCCCTCGTCACTTAGCAAGACGGCTCTTTCGCAACTTGTTCTTCCCAGACGAAGGAAAAGACCGTAGTGATACCGATAGCTGGGATCATTTCGGAACTCATGCAGCCTATCCATGTCGGCGGCATCGTCTTCGCCATCCGGCTTCTTGATTTCAATGACCAATATATTGTCTGGACTGCTTCGCCGATGGACGATGATGTCGGGTAGCACCAAAGTGGTGGCAATTCGTTTCGGCTGGGCGCCAAGCCTGTTGTACTCACAGTCCACGTCCCACCGAGGAAACTGTCGCTGCATGTGCTCGGCTAGCTTATGTGTGATTGAGCGCTCGCTTGCTTGCAAGTTGAGCAAGTCGCCATCATGGCGATAGAGATCACAAACGGCCCGCACTATTCGATCTTGGATGTCCTTGGCCGGAATCATCCGCCATAACCCAGCTTCTTCAGGTTGGTGGCGATGGCGGCATCCAGCTTGGCGGCTTCGGCCTGCTGCTGCCGGAGGCTTGTGGTGAGCCGCTTCATTTTCTCCTCGAAGGGCTCGCCATCATCTTCAACTGCCTCAGCACCAACGTAGCGGCCGGGAGTGAGCACATGATTGTGCTTGCGGATTTCCTCAAGCGAAGCACTCTTGCAGAAGCCAGGCGTATCGGCGTACTTGCCCGCGTCCTTCTCGCCACGCCAGGCGTGGTAAGTGCTGGCGACCTGGGCGATCTCCTCATCCGAGAAATCCCGGTGGGTACGATCCACCAGATGCCCCATCTTCCGGGTATCAATGAAGAGCGTCCGGCCGCTCCGATCGCGGAATCTGCCGTTCTTCTTGTTCCGAGTGAGGAACCAGAGGCAGGCTGGGATCAGCGCTCCGTAAAAGAGCTGCCCGGGGAGCGCGATCATGCAGTCCACTAGATCCGCCTCAATGATGGCCTTGCGGATATCGCCTTCTCCGGATTGATTCGATGACATGGAGCCGTTGGCTAAGACAAACCCAGTGATGCCATTCGGAGCCAGATGATGGATCATGTGCTCGACCCAGGCAAAGTTCGCATTACCGACCGGTGGAGCTCCGTATTTCCAGCGCACATCGTTACGTAACCGCTCGCCGCCCCAGTCGCTTACGTTAAACGGCGGATTGGCCAGGATGAAGTCGGCTTTGAGGTCCTTGTGGAGGTCGTTATGGAAGGTGTCGGCGTTCTGCGGGCCGAGATTCGCTTCGATGCCACGGATCGCCAGATTCATCTTGGCCATCCGCCAGGTGGTGGGGTTGGACTCCTGACCGTAGATCGCGATGTCACCGAGTCGGCCACCGTGCGCCCGGATGAACTCATCGCTTTGAACAAACATGCCGCTTGAGCCGCAGCAAGGGTCGTACACACGGCCCTTGAACGGTTCGATCATCTCCACCAGCAACCGCACGACACAACGGGGAGTGTAGAACTCTCCACCCTTTCTACCTTCAGCACTGGCGAATTTGCTCAGGAAATACTCATAGACCCGCCCGAGGACGTCCTTGGAACGGCTGTCTTGATCGCCGAGTCCAATCGTGCCGATGAGGTCAATGAGCTCGCCCAAGCGATGCTTGTCCAGGGTGGGCCTGGCGTAGTCTTTCGGGAGCACGCCTTTGAGTGAGGGGTTCTCCTTCTCAATCGCCACCATGGCGTCGTCGAGCAGCTTGCCGATGGTCGGCTGCTTAGCGTTGGCCTGAAGACTCTTCCAGCGGGCCTGCTTTGGCACCCAGAAGACGTTTTCGGCGAGGTACTCGTCACGATCCTCTGGGTCGGCTCCTTTTTCTTTGGCTAATTCCTCTCGGCGCTGCTCGAAGGCGTCCGAGATGTACTTGAGGAAAACGAGTCCCAAGGCCACATGTTTGTACTCCCCCGGGTCCATGTGGCCCCGCATCTTATCGGCGGCCTGCCAGAGTTTTTCTTCAAATCCCAGGTTGGCGCCGTTGCCTGCCTGACGACTCTTCCGTGCGGGCTGTGCCGCAGTCTTTGACTTAGCCATGGTTCACCTGCCGCCGGGACTTGCTTCGCGTTGTTGAAGTCGTCCTGCCCTCAATCCATCGCTCAAATTGGTCTTTCCGGATGCGCCACACGCCGCCAACCTTGAATGCCGGGATTTTCCCCTCGCGAGCCAGCCGCGTGACGGTAAAGGGGTGGAGCTTGAGGATCTTGGAAATCTCATGCGGGGTCAGCGTTTCAATGACGGCTTCCATGGTAGAGCCTCCTAGTGGCAAGGCGGGAAGAACTCACAGATTATAACAGAACTAACATCACAGGCGGCACCAAAAACGACGAGAGCGGAGCCCCTCAATTGAGGGGACTCCGCTCTGGGCCGTTTGATTGGCTCCCCGGGACGTGCAGTATCCGAACTGTTCCGCGCCCTAGGAGTTCAAACTATAACGATCAGCCTCGACGAGCTGGTGCACACTCGGAGACGCCAGACGCCTGTCGAATCGAACCGCTTAACCGAACTCTCACTCTGCCAATAGGATAGCCAAAACTATTCATGGTCTTCGACCTTCCCACGTTTCGAGAGATAGCCCGCAGAACCCTCTGAACGCATTTCTCCCTGTCACAGTTCAGTTGGTGCTGCCAAATTCGAATGACTTGCCAACCGTGCGACCGAAGTTTCCGGAAACTGCGCTGATCGCGTACCCGATTGGTTCGTAGCTTCTCACGCCAGAATGGTCGAAGCTTATGCTCCCAGATCGGGAGTCTCCAACCGTGCCAAAAGTCACCGTCCACGAAAACGGCGACTTGCTGCTTTCTGAAGACGATGTCCGGGCTGCCGGGTAACGTTCGGACGTGCCGTTGGAACTTCAATCCGCGTACCAGGAGTTCACGTTGGACGATCTTCTCGACAGAGCCGTTCCTGAGCTTCACACGCTGCATCGCGCGAGAACGCTGTTCGGGGGTCATGTGGTCAGGCATCGTGCATCCTTGTCGAAGGGTCTGATCGACTACGGCTGGCCCCCTACTTTCCTGCCGATGAGTAGGAGCGTTTTCACCCGCCCTTTGATGTTCTCGCGGACCGTTACAAGCTTCTTCTTGGCTGCATCGGTTAGCAACGCCGTGTGCGCGACCGCATCTCGCATTGGCTTGAACTCGTCGGCATCTCTGATGAGACGTGCGTCCCTCCTGGTCTTGTCGCCTGCGTCGACAAGATGAGCCAAGAAGTCCATCGACAAATAACTCAGATCGTTCCCAGTCTTCCGGACGTCAATGCTGATATTTCCCTTGCTCTTATTCATCGCTTCGTTCTGTTTCCGCGTATCTGCCTCGGTCTGTGCTTCGGGGGTCAACGGAATACGTTTGTCCTCAATGTATTTGCGGACAAGATTTTCGGAGATGAAACACTCGGCATATGATTCAAAATTGAATGTCGCATCCCCACCGAGGTCATCGACCCAACCATCCACCTTATCGGCTTTCTTCGTTATCTTCGTGGATTCGTATTCCTTCGCAACTGCGTTATACAGTCCGGCCGACGCTCTTTCCGTCTTCGAGATACTTTCGTTTTCTGGGTCGCCGTCCTTCCGGTGTTTTCTCCGCCAGTCGTCCCAGTCTTCGACGATCTTCAAAAGTGCTTTCCGAAATCTCTCGAGGAATCGTTGATATTTGGGGTCATCGGCAACGATATTCTCACGACTGCTCGTAAAGCGATCTTCGCTGTCGTCAAGCCCATCGAAGTGGATTTGCCCATACAGATAGTTCTCGGCGATTCTCGCGGTGGGAATGTGCTTGAGGATATCTCTCTCACGCAAGCGTCCATTGACGAATAGGTCGATGCCCACGCGCTCTTCGGTAGTCATGATCTTGAGAGAACTCGGTTTTTCCACCGATGCGATGAAGCCAGTGATGCCGGCCAGTTTGATGCGTTTCGTTTCGTGTTTCTTGGGTTCTTTGGCGAACGCTCGCTCCAACGCACGCACGTAAGGATCCTTGTAATCGCCGATCTTCCAAAGGAACTCCGTATTCTCCGCGAGGCTACTCAGATGCTCGTGTGTGATCTTTTCGCCGTTCAAGAAGATTTCGAAGGACGGGTCCAGTAGTGAAAAGCGGAAGTAGAGCGCGACGATCTTGCTCAAGAACTCGAAGCTGCGCTTCACGCCGTCCTTGAGTTTCTCAAATCGGATTATCGTCCCATAGCGGTGTCCTCGTGTGTGCTTCGCAAACGCTGCCATGTCCACATCGAGCAAGGGGTATTGTTGGGGGGTTAGGTCTTCGGTGATCGCCTCATCCAGCGTAGGGTTGTCGATCGTGCCACCGACATAGTCGCTATCCTTCGTCTTCGAGATGACGCTGATCCGTTCTGCGCAAGACAATAGGGCGAGTTTCCCGATGCCTTTCCTTCCGATGAATGGCCGACCCTTCTTCGAGTGGCTTTTTCCACCTTTTCGCTTCGAGTATCCGATCTTCAGAAACTTGTTTTGGAAATCATCGGCTGTCATGCCGCTTCCGTCATCTTTGATCCAAAAGCCGTTCTTGTCCGGGTCGAGGTAAATCCACACCTTGCCAGCATCGGCATCCCAAGAGTTGGAAATCGCTTCTCCGAGAACGGTTGCGAAGCTGCGGTATAGGTGTCTCCCCAAGTGGTCCAGAACGCTGAGGGAAATCTCGAACGTGAATGGCTCGTTACTTCCCATGTTGGCTCAGATGGAGTTTGATGGTTTTGCCGACGACCTCGCCCAGTCTGACTGGGACGGCGTTGCCGATCAGCCGTCCGATGACCTTGAAGCGATATTCGTCACCTGGCTTGACGAACTCGTAATCCCGAGGGAACGTCTGCAGGATCGCTCCCTCGCGCAAAGAGATCGCCCGGTTTTGCTCGGGATGACCAAAGCGGCCGTTGCCGAAGCCGTAGAACTGCGTCGTGATGGTGGGGGACGGTTCGTCCCATCTCATCCGACCGTAGACGCTAGGATACGTCCTTCCTTTCTTCTTCCGATGGCACTTGGCGATGAGCTCGTCAGGCCAATCGCGCCATGAGCCCCCGGGTTTCGAGTGACGGATGCGGGTCCGGTTCGTATCGGACAATCGGCTGGTGCGATGCAGTGGATCGCGCGAATAGATTCCACCGGCGTCGATCTTCTTGAGATTTCCGATCGCCCGCCTCACTGTCATGTATCTTTTCGGCTGATGTGTGGGAGGGATGATTCGGATCGGCCCGAGACGAGAGGCGAATAGTACGAGTCGCGTCCTATGTTGGGGAATGCCGTAGTCCGGACAGTAGACTTTGTGTGGGGACACATGGTATCCGAGGCGAGAAAGGAGGCACACGAATTCGTCGTACACGCTATGGCGTTCCAGTTCGGGAACGTTTTCCATGCTGACGACGTCCGGCATCGATTCTTCCGCGAGTCTTCCGAAGTGGCTGAGCAGACCCCACTTCTCATCGGAGGCCGCACTCGATCCTTGGGTATATCTGGAAAACGGCTGACAGGGCGCACAACCGACGAGTACACGCCATGAGTTCGGAGGATAGAGTCGAGCGAGCTCTTCTCCCTTCAGAGCAGAGACACTTCGTCCTATGAATCGTGCCGGTGGATTGTTGTGCTCGAAGGGGTGTCGACACGCTTCATCGATATCGTAGCCCGCGACGACTGAAACGCCGACGTCGAGCAGGCCGTGCGTGAGCCCGCCCGCACCGCAGAACAAATCTACGGCGACGACGTTTCCTTCCCGTAACTGCGATCCCGTGCGACTTTCGCTACGATCCTTCACGCTCGCTGACATCCTCTTCGCTTCCATACCTAAACCCCTGAAGCTGTGATTGAACCACTATTTTATCAGGATACGCCTCGCTCCGGTTGCTCCTGTTATGAATCAGCGCTCAGCAATGCGGTGATCTGCGGGCGGAGGTCATTGATCACCGTCGCGTATGACGGGAGGTTGGGCACCAGCGGGCCGAGCCACTGGTCCCACGTCTTCTCCACGACCGCCAGCATCGACGGCGGAAAGAAGCTCTCCGGCCCGGTGAACTTTACGTCCCGGATTGCGCATTTCTCACGCAGAAAGGTGGGAAAGTCCGCCAGGTCCAGGCGGTCTCGATACTCGCCCAGGATCCGCCAGAGGTCATAGTAGTCCCGCGCGCGGGAGCGCACCCAGCCGCGCTGTTCGAGCGCACGCAGATGCTGCAAGAGCGCCCGCAGCTTCTCGGCGATGATCTCTTCCAGCGAGTAGACCGCCACGGTGACCTCAAGCGGCTCGCCATAATCGTGGAGCACGGGGCGATTCAGGGACGGCTTGAGCAGTTTCTCATCCACCGCGACCTCGACCATGACGTTCGCCTGCGGCTGGCGGTGCCAGGGAAACCGCGCCCGGATGTCGAAGGCCTCCTGCCCGCCCGGGTGCGGCTCGCGCTCGACGTGCCGCTCACAGACGATGTCGATAGGCACATAGGGATCAAGGAGCTTGACCGTTTGCGCACAGGCCTCCTGCATGGCCGACTCCATTGCAGCCCCGGTCGGGACCGCGCCGACGGCCGTGAAGTCCAGATCCTCCGAGAAGCGGTAGTCGCCGAAGTAGCACTTGCGCAGCGCCGTTCCGCCCTTGAACACCAGCGTCTCGCGCAGCG
>PCVX01000022.1:12706-13117 GCA_002796105.1 Candidatus Omnitrophica bacterium CG11_big_fil_rev_8_21_14_0_20_63_9
ATCTTCTTGACGATGATCGGCCCGAGGGCCTCCCCAGCCGCCCCGGGATCGTCCGCGGTTTCCGCACCCGCCTGGGCGTGATCCGGCTCCGCCGCCTGCAGACCACGTTCGACCCGCTCGCGCACCTTGGCGATCTGCTTCGCGAGATCGTCCAGTGCGCTGGCTGCGGCGGGCGCGTCGAGCGGGTCCATGCGCCGGCGCGTGTCGTCCAGCCCCGTGATGGCGCTGGCAAAAGGAACCAGCGCCTCGATCTGCTGACGATACACATTGTCAATGTCGATCTGCCGCCGCTGATACTCGAGGTGGTTGCGAAAGAGGATGTAATCGATCTTCCCGTCCTGGTTGAGCGAATCAAAATCGACCTGCGCGAGGCGCTGCTTCCAGTCGTCGTAGAACGCCGTCATGCGGGCG
>PCVX01000050.1 GCA_002796105.1 Candidatus Omnitrophica bacterium CG11_big_fil_rev_8_21_14_0_20_63_9
CTTGCAGCGCGATGAAGCCAAGGTCACCATCCGCGACGTGCCGGACAGGCCCGGCATGGCGGCCGAGATCTTCCGGGAGCTTGCCGGCAAAGGCATTAACGTCGATATGATCGTGCAAAACGTCAGCCGTGAGGGCAGTACCGATCTGTCGTTTACGGTCGTCAAAAGCGATCTGCCGGCGACCCTGCGGGTGACCCGCAGCGTCTCCAACCGCATCGGCGCCGGGGAAGTGACCACCGATGAGGGCGTGGCGAAACTGTCCATCGTCGGCATCGGCATGCGCAGCCACTCGGGCATCGCCGCCAAAATGTTCGAAGCGATGGCGCGCGAGCGCATCAATATCGAGATGATCTCTACCTCTGAAATTAAGATTTCCTGCGTGATTCGCAAGACGCACGCGGAGCGGGCGGTGCGGGCGGTACACCGGGCGTTCGGGTTGCACCGGTCCACTCCCAGCAGCCGGCGGCTCGCTACTACCCGCGTCTAACCCGGGCAGCCGCGGATCAACGGCGGCTCCACTATTTCCATGCCAACCATCGAGCTCTACGACACGACATTGCGCGACGGCGCCCAGGCCGAGGGCATTTCGTACTCGGTCCAGGACAAGCTTCGCATCACCGAGAAGCTGGACGCTCTTGGTCTGCCCTATATCGAGGGCGGCTGGCCCGGCTCCAATCCCAAGGACGCTGAGTATTTCCGCCGGGCGAAGTCGCTGCGCTTGCGCTCCGCCAAGCTGGTGGCGTTCGGCAGCACCCGTCATGCCGCCACCGCGGCCAAAGATGCCAATCTCAACACCTTGCTGAAGGCTGAGACGCCGATCATCACCATCTTCGGCAAGACGTGGGATCTGCACGTACGCGAGGTGCTCCGGGTCACGCCGGAAGAAAACTTGAAGATGATTGAGGAATCGATGGCGTATTTGAAGCGCCGCGGCCGCCGGGTCATGTACGACGCCGAGCACTTCTTCGACGGGTATAAGGACAATCCGGTGTACGCTGTGAAGACACTGCAAGCGGCGATCGCAGGTGGCGCTGATACTATCATCTTCTGCGACACCAACGGCGGCACGCTGCCGAACGAAGTCTACGACGCGGTCAAAGCGCTCAAGCCACAGCTGTCGGTGCAGCTTGGCATCCATTCGCACAACGACGGCGACCTGGCGGTGGCCAACGCGCTCGCGGCGGTGCACGCCGGCTGCCAGCAGGTGCAGGGGGTGGTCAACGGCTACGGCGAGCGGTGCGGTAACGCCAACCTCGTGTCGCTGGCCGGCCTGTTTTCGACCAAGATGGGCGCGCCGGTGCTGCCGTCAAGCCGGCTCAAGGAGCTGACAGAAACCTCGCGCTTCGTTGCCGAGTTGAGCAACCTGGCCCAAGCGGCCAACCAGCCGTTCGTAGGCGCATCAGCCTTCGCGCACAAGGCCGGGGTGCACGTGAATGCCGTAATGAAGAACCCGCGCACGTACGAGCACATCGACCCGGCGGTCGTCGGGAACCAACGGCGGCTGCTCGTTTCTGAGCTTTCAGGCCGCTCCTCGCTGGTGCTCAAGGCGAAGGATCTGGCCATCGATTTGTCCAAAGAAACTCCCGAAGCGAAGCGGCTGCTCAAGCTCCTGCAAAAACTCGAGCACCAGGGCTATCACTTCGAGGCGGCGCAAGGGTCGCTTGAGTTGTTGCTGAAGCGGGAGCTGGAGCATCTCAAACCCTTCTTCAAGCTGGAGGGCTTCCGGGTCATCATGGAAAAGCGCGACCACAAGCTCTTCTCCGAGGCGACGATCAAAGTGAAAGTCGGCAAGGCGATCGAGCAGACCGCGGCCGAAGGCGATGGGCCGGTGAATGCGCTCGACAACGCGATCCGCAAGGCGCTGCGCCGGTTCTACCCGACACTCGCGCAGATGCACCTCACCGACTTTAAGGTGCGCGTGCTGGATGAGAAAGCCGGCACCGCGGCCAAGGTGCGCGTGCTGATCCAGTCGCAGGACGAGCGTGGCTCGTGGGACACCATCGGCGTTTCAGAAAACGTCATCGAAGCGAGCTGGCAAGCGCTCGTGGATTCGATCGAATATAAGTTGCTGAAGGATCGCACCAAGACGCGTTAGTCTCGACCCGGTGTGTCTATGACCGAGTTGCCGCCTCAGTACAATCCCCAGGCTGTCGAAGAGCCCCGCTATCAGTGGTGGGAGGCCCAGGGCCTGTTCCAGGCCGACGTCGACGCCAAGCGCACGCCCTACACTATCGTGATCCCGCCGCCCAACGTGACCGGCATCCTGCATATGGGCCATGCGCTCAACAACACGATCCAGGACATCCTCATCCGCTACCGGCGCATGCAAAGGCTCAACGCGCTGTGGATCCCCGGCACCGACCATGCCGGCATCGCAACGCAAAACGTCGTCGAGAAATCGCTGGCGAAAGAAGGGAAGAAGCGCCAGGACCTTGGGCGCGAAGCGTTCATCCAGCGCGTATGGCAGTGGCGCGAGCAGTACGGCAACACGATCCTCTACCAGTTGCGGCGGCTTGGCTCCTCGTGCGATTGGCGCCGCACCCGCTTCACGATGGATGAAGGTCTCTCGGAAGCGGTGCTGGAGGTCTTCATCAAGCTCTACAACGAGGGGCTGATCTACCGCGGCCACTACATCATCAACTGGTGCCCACGCTGCCAGACCGCGCTCGCCGATGAGGAAGCGCCCAGGCAGACCACGATGGGCAAGCTGTATCACATTAGATATCCGCTTGATCTGGGGCAGGGGGCGGGAGCCAAGGGGCGGGGGAAAGCCGGTACCCGTGCCCCACGCCCCACGCCCCACGCCCCAGACTTCATTGAAGTAGCAACCACTCGACCCGAAACAATGCTTGGCGATACGGCAATCGCTGTACACCCCAAAGATAAACGGTACAAGCATCTCATTGGAAAACAGGCAATCTTGCCGATCGTCGGCCGCAAGCTGCCGATCATCGCGGACGAGGTGGTCGACCGCGAGTTCGGCACCGGCGCGGTGAAGGTGACGCCCGCGCATGATCCGGCGGATTTCCAGCTGGGCAAGAAGCACAAGCTGGAGTTCATTAACGTCATGACCGATGATGCGCACATGACCAATGTGCCGCCGGCGTACCAGGGGTTGGACCGGCTGGATTGCCGCAGCAAGCTCATCATCGATTTGGAAAAAGAAGGCGTGCTTGGGGCGATCGATGAGCACCAGCACAACGTGGGCCACTGCTACCGCTGTAACACCGCCGTTGAGCCCCGCCTCAGCCCCCAGTGGTTCGTGAAGATGAAGCCGCTGGCTGAGCCGGCGATCAAGGCGGTGAAGAGCGGCACGATCGAGTTCATCCCGTCGCGTTGGACCAAGGTGTACCTGAACTGGATGGAGAACATCCAGGACTGGTGTATCAGCCGCCAAATCTGGTGGGGCCACCGGCTGCCGGTCTGGTACTGTGACAACTGCAGTCAGGGGCAGGGGGCGGGAGCCAAGGGGCGGGGGAAAGC
The DNA here is from genome assembly GCA_002796105.1 of Candidatus Omnitrophica bacterium CG11_big_fil_rev_8_21_14_0_20_63_9. Lineage (GTDB taxonomy): Bacteria > Omnitrophota > Gorgyraeia > Aquiviventales > Aquiviventaceae > 21-14-0-20-63-9. Next base: position 3,484 of record PCVX01000050.1, read on the forward strand.
TGGTACCCGTGCCCCACGCCCCACGCCCCACGCCCCAGACTCTGGCGTGATCGTGTCCAAAACGCCTCCAACCACATGTCCCAGTTGCGGCGGAACCGACCTGAGGCAAGACCCGGACGTCTTGGATACATGGTTCAGTTCGTGGCTGTGGCCGTTTTCCACGCTCGGCTGGCCCGAGAAGACGAAGGACCTCGCTTATTTTTATCCCACCAACACGCTGGTGACTGCGCAGGAAATCATCTTCTTTTGGGTGGCGCGCATGATCATGGCCGGCTACTTCTGCATGAAGAAGCCACCCTTCAGCAAGGTGTACATCCACGGCACGGTGCGCGACATCACCGGCAAGAAGATGTCCAAGTCGCTGGGCAACATCATCGATCCGCTGGAGATCATCAAGGAGCACGGCACCGACGCGCTGCGCTACACCTTGGTGACCGCCACCGCGATTGGGCAGGATGTCTTTTTATCGGAAGAGCGGTTTAAGGCCGGGCAATTTTTTGCCAACAAACTCTGGAACGCCACGCGCTACGCGCTCAGCTATGAGGCCTCAGGCAAGCCGGGTGAGTTGAATCTGGCGGACCGGTGGATCCTGTCACGTTTGCAGGGCGCCATCACCGAGACGACCAAGGCGCTCGACGCATTCGATTTTAACGCCGCAGCCTCGACGCTTTACGCGTTTCTGTGGCATGACGTGTGCGACTGGTACGTCGAGCTGACGAAGCATGTAGAGGCGTCCCAGCGGCCGGCGGCGCGTCAAACCCTGCTGGTTGTTTTGGAGACCTCCATGCGCCTACTGCATCCGGTCATGCCGTTCGTGACCGAAGAACTGTGGCAGCATCTAAAAGAGAACACGGCGGGGATTTCTGTGATGAAGGCATCGTGGCCAACAGCGGATAAGAAACTGGTGGATTCCGCTGCTGAAAAGACGATGGAGCGCTTGCAGGCGATCATTGGCGCCGTCCGCAACACACGCGCCACCTTGAACCTGCCGCCCAACAGCCGCCCGCGCTTGTCCGTGGTCGTGCCGCACGCCAAGGACCGGGGATTTTTCCAGGAGCACGGCACGTTTTTGCAGCGCTTGGCCGGTGTCGGCGATGTGGACGTGCGGCCTTCGCGCAACGGCATTACCGGCGCGGCCAAGCTGGTCGTGGACGGCACCGAGCTGTTTCTCTCCTATGAAGGGCTCATCGACGTGGCCAAAGAGCGGGGGCGGGTGGAGCAGAAGATCGCCGAACTGGATCAACACATCGCCCGCCAGGGCGCCCAGCTCAAGAATCCGCAATTCACCGATCGAGCGCCCGCCGACGTGGTTCAGCAGCTGCGTGACAGCCTGGCCAAGCTCCAAGAAGAGCGGGCCAAACTCGCCGAACATCTTACGGTCCTCCGGGCGGGGTGAGCGATGGCCTTGAACCGGCGGGACGTCCTCCCCATGATTCGCCGGGCACTGGCTGAAGACCGCGCCCGGCACGATGTGACCTCCCTGGGCATCATTCCGGCTTCGCAGCGCATCCAGGCGCGGATCATTGCCAAATCACCTGGCATTGCTGCCGGCATAAACGTGGCAATGCTTACCTTTGCCGCACTCGATCCCTCGATTCGCTGTCGGCGGCATGTCCATTCAGGCGCGAAGCTGAGGCGAGGTACCGTCATCCTGACCGTGGAGGGCCGGGCTCGTTCGATCTTTGCTGCCGAGCGCACGGCGTTGAACTTCCTCATGCACCTCTCCGGCATTGCGACACTCACGCACGCGTACGTCCAGCGGGTTCGCGGCACGCGGGCGAAGATCTTCGACACGCGCAAGACCCTCCCCGGCCTGCGCGCGCTGGAAAAGTATGCGGTCCACGCCGGCGGAGGCCACAACCACCGCAGCGATTTGGCCGCCGCGATCCTGATCAAGACCAACCATTTGCGCGCGCTGGGGCAGGGGGCGGGAGCCGGGGGGCGAGGGAAGGCTCTGGAGCAACTGCAATGTTCCATCGTACGCGCTAGGCAAATGAAGCCTCGTAGCTTTGTTGAAGTAGAGGTAACAAATCTTCAAGAGTTCAGAGCTGCTTTAAGCGCTAAACCTCATGCTATCCTATTAGATAACTGGACCTTGTCTGAGATTCAAAAGGCTGTTCGACTAATGAAACCCACGCCCCACGCCCCACGCCCCACGCCCCTTCTCGAAGTTTCCGGAGGCGTGACCCTCGCCAACGTCCGGGTGATTGCGAAGACCGGCGTGGACCGCATCTCCATCGGCCGCCTCACCCACTCAGCCCCCGCGCTCGATGTGGCTTTGAGAGTTATCTGATGGATCGCTTTGAGCTCGTGACAGACTTAACGCCAAAGGGCGACCAACCTGAGGCTATCGACGCGCTCACGCGAGGTCTGCTGGACGGCAAGAAATTCCAAACGCTGCTGGGCGTCACCGGCTCAGGCAAAACATTTACCGCGGCGCACGTCATCGCCAATGTTAACAAGCCCACGCTCGTCATCTCGCATAACAAAACACTCGCCGCGCAGCTCTACAGCGAGTTTAAAAGCCTCTTCCCGCACAACGCCGTGGAGTATTTCGTCAGCTATTACGATTACTACCAGCCGGAAGCCTACGTGCCACAGACCGACACCTATATCGAGAAAGACGCCAGCATCAATGATGACCTGGACCGGTTGCGCCTCTCGGCTACCAGCTCGCTCCTGAGCCGCCGCGACACGATCATCGTGGCCTCAGTCTCCTGCATCTACAACCTCGGTGATCCGGAGGAATACCAAAACCAGCTCGTCTTCGTCAGAAAAGGGCAGACCGCGCGCCGCGACGAAGTGCTCTCGTGGCTGGTCGGCATCCACTACCAGCGCAACGACACCGACTTCCGCCGCGGCACCTTCCGCGCCCGGGGCGATGTCGTGGATGTGTTCCCGGCCTACCGGCAGACCGCGTACCGCATGGAGCTGCAGGGGTCCCAGATCGGACGCATCCGCGAGATCGATCCGCTGACCAACAACACGATCACCGAGCTGGAGCAGATCGGCATCTACCCGGCCAAGCACTTCGTCACGAACAAAGAGCGGGTCGCCTCGGCGATCGAGATCATCCGCCAGGAAATGCTCGAGACGGTGCGTAACTTCCAAGCCCAAGGCAAGCTGCTGGAAGCCCAGCGCCTTGAATCGCGCACCAAGTACGACCTGGAGATGTTGAAAGAGCTCGGCTACTGCCACGGGGTCGAGAACTACTCGCGGCCGCTCTCCGGCCGAGCGCCCGGCATGCGCCCCAGCTGCCTCATCGATTACTTCCCGAAAGATTATTTGATGATCGTGGATGAGTCGCACGTCACCATCCCTCAGGTGCGCGGAATGTCCGAGGGCGACCGCGCGCGCAAGGAAGTCCTCGTCGAGTACGGCTTCCGGCTGCCCTCGGCGCTCGACAACCGGCCCCAGACCGCCGAAGAGTTCGAGTCGCTGATGAACCAGGTGATTTTTGTTTCGGCGACACCCGGGTCGTATGAGCTCAAGTGCAGCGGCGGCAAGGTGGTCGACCAGGTGATCCGGCCCACCGGGCTGATCGATCCGGCGATCATCGTCAAGCCGACCGAGGGACAGATCGACGATCTCATCGAGCAGGTCCGCGTCCGCGCGGCTCGCAAAGAGCGCGTGTTGGTCACCACGCTCACCAAGCGGCTCTCCGAGGACCTCAGCCGCTATCTGACCGAGGCCGGGCTGCGCGTGAAGTATCTCCACTCGGAGATCGAGGCGATCGAGCGCGTCGAGATCCTGCGCGACCTGCGCAAGGGCGAGTTTGATTGTTTGGTGGGCATCAACCTGCTGCGCGAAGGTCTTGACTTGCCCGAAGTGTCGCTGGTGGCGGTGCTGGACGCCGATAAAGAAGGGTTCCTCCGCTCGGCGACCTCGCTGATCCAGGTGGCTGGCCGGGCGGCCCGCAACGTGAACGGAGAAGTCATCCTCTACGGCGACCACGTGACCGGCGCCATGCGCGAGCTTATTGAGACGACCGCCCGCCGCCGCACGCGGCAGCTCGAGTACAACCGCGAGCACAATGTCACCCCGCAGACGATCATCAAGGCGATCAGGGAAAGCATCGAAGCGTTCCGCACCGCTGAGACATTCAACGCACAGCAAGCCGGCGAGTCTGTGGAGGAGCACGAGATCCGCCAAATCGTCGCGGACCTTGAAGATGAGATGATGATCTGCGCGAAGGGATTGCAGTTTGAGCGGGCGGCCCAGCTGCGCGATGAGATCCACACCATGCGCGAGAAATACCAGCTGACGGCAGAACCTATCCGTCCACAGAAGCGAGGCCATGCGCGACACCGAGCTTGAAACTCGAATCGCCAAGCAGCTTGGCGCGGCCAAGCTCGGGCGGCCGGTGCATGCGTTCCATCGCATCAACTCAACGATGGAAGCGGCGCATGCGCTCGCTGCTGAAGGAGCGCCTGAGGGCGCGCTCGTCTGGGCGCTGCAGCAGGAGCAGGGACGGGGCCGCCAAGGGCGGGCGTGGGCCTCACCCGAGGGCGGCGCGTACTTCTCACTGGTGTTGCGGCCGAAGCGCTCACCCACCGAGATACCGCAGCTAGCACTCGTGGCCGGCCTGGCAGCCGCTGAAACGCTGCGCGATGTGGCGTGCGCGTACCCCGCTATCCGCTGGCCCAATGATTTGCTGGTCAACAACAAGAAACTCGGAGGCATTCTGGTTGAAGCAAAAAGCGGCGCGGTGGTCATCGGTGTTGGCATCAATGTGACGACCGAGCCGTCGCAGCTTCCGCCGGAGGCGATATCGTTGGCCATGCTGGCTGCTGGCCACGTGAGCCGCGAGGAGCTCATCGCCGGCTTCTGCCAGCGTCTCAGTCATTGGTACGAGGAATGGCGGGAGGAGGGTTTTGTGCCCATCCGCGCCGCCCTGCGCCCCTGGATGGGCCTGTTTGGCCGGCTCGTGGACATCGCCAATGGCAAGACTCGTTTTGAAGGCACCGCGCAGGATGTGGATGAGCAGGGAAGGCTGGTCGTCCGGCTGGACTCCGGGATCCTTCGCGCCTTCGACATGGGTGAAGTGACGTTGCTCCGGCAACGACAGGAGGTTCCATGAGACGCGTGTGGCTGTTGCTGATCGTTGCGCTTGGCGTAGGTCTTGCCGCCGGCCGGACGATCCGGGCCGAAGACGAACCGCTTTTTATCAGCACGACCGTGCGCGAGGCGCCGGAACGTCTGGACTCGTTGCACACGTACGAAGTGTTCTTCAGCCTGCACCCCAAGGAATTGGACCGGCTCTCGAACGTACGCATCCTCGGCGTGCGAAACTTCGGCGCTAAAGCGTTCCTACGGTTTGAAACGCTGCTGAACAACCAAACCGAAGAAGGCTTGCTCGATCTCGATCATGTCACGGCGATCTTTCCGACGACCAAGCGGCTGATCACGACGCCTGAAGTCCTCGTGGACCGGCAACCCTTTACTGAAGAGATCAAAGAAATCCGCAGCGAGACTGTGCGTGAAGTGCTGCGCGAGATTCAACCCAAACCATGATCCTGGCCATCGACATCGGCAATACAACCACCAGCTTCGGCGTCTTCGAAGGCGCCAAGCTTAAGTCTCAATTCTCGGTTGCCACGCAGCCCTGGCGGACCGCGGATGAGATCACGCTGCAGCTTAAAGCGCTTGCGACGACCAAGCATCTCCACCTGACGAAGGCCAAGCAAATCCTCATCTGCAGCGTGGTGCCGCGCATGACTTCGGTGCTTACCGAGGCGTTGCGCACGCTCGATGCCATCCCGATCCGGCTCATCGGCCAGGACGTCAACGTGCCGCTCAAGAACCGCTACACCTATCCGGAGCAGGTGGGGCAGGACCGGCTGGTTGGCGCCTACGCCGCCTGGAAAACGTATAAGATGGACTGCATCGTGGCTGACTTCGGCACCGCGATCACGATCGATGTGGTCAATAAGAAGGGAGAGTACCTGGGCGGCATCATCGCCCCCGGCCTTGAAATTTCCCTGGAAGCGCTCGCCAGCCGCACCGCGCTCCTGCCCAAGGTAGAGCTGAAAGAGCCGCCAGAGCTGCTCGGCCGGGATACCGCCAACAGCATCCGCTCAGGCGTCCTGCACGGCTGCGTGGCGCTCTGCGATGGCCTGGTCACGCAGCTGAAGCACCGCTACGCGCCCCAGGCGGTCGTGGTGGCCACAGGCGGGGCCAGCCCGCTCATTGCCAAGCTCGCCAGCACGATCAACCACTTGAAACCACAACTTGTTTTAGAAGGTCTCCAGCTGCTTTCAGAAGTAAAATTATAATCATGAGATTAAGCTCGTAATACGTTGAAATACGACGATAAATAGGCTATATTCTATATAAATAGCCTATATTAGACCTTGAAATGAGCAGCCGTTGCTTTACAATAACACTACTAAATAGCACTCTCGGTATTTGATTGCTAAGTGTCACAAGCGTACAGAGGGGTGAGGGATGGCATTGAAACCACTTGCAGACCGCATCGTGGTCAGGCCGATTGAGGCTCAAGAAAAAACAAAAAGCGGGATCATCTTGCCCGACACCGCCAAGGAAAAGCCCCAAGAGGGCAAAGTCATCGCGGTGGGAACCGGTCGCCTTCTAGATGAGGGGGGCATGAAAGCCCTCGAGATCAAGAACGGCGACCGCGTGCTTTACGGGAAGTATTCCGGCACCGAGATCTCCCTGGAGGGAGAAGACTACCTGATCCTCCGCGAGGAGGATGTCTTGGCGATCGTGCAGTAACGACCCAGCGAATTGAAGGAGGAGACGTAGAAATGGCAAAGCAGTTGCTCTTCGATGAAGACGCGCGTCGGCGCATGTACCACGGCGTCAAGCAGCTTGCGGACGCGGTCAAGGTGACGCTCGGCCCCAAGGGCCGCAACGTCGTGCTCGAAAAGAAGTTCGGCTCACCCACGATCACCAAGGACGGCGTGACCGTGGCCAAGGAGATCGACCTTGAGGATCCGTATGAGAACCTCGGCGCGCAGCTTGTGAAGGAAGTCGCCGAGAAGACCTCGGACAACGCCGGTGACGGCACCACCACCGCGACCGTCCTGGCCGATGCGATCTTCCGGGAAGGGCTCAAGAACGTCACCGCGGGCGCCAACCCGATGGCGCTCAAGCGCGGCATCGAGAAGGCGGTTGCGGAAGTCAACGAGCAGCTCAAGAAGCTCTCCAAGGCCGTGAAGGACAAGAAAGAGATCGCCCAGGTGGCGACGATTGCGGCCAACTACGACCCCACGGTCGGCGAGCTGATCGCCGATGCGATGGAAAAGGTCGGCAAGGACGGCGTCATCACGGTGGAAGAAGCCAAGTCCATGCAGACCACCCTCGACCTGGTCGAAGGGATGCAGTTCGACCAGGGGTACCTCTCCCCCTACTTCGTGACGGACACCGAGCGGATGGAAACCTCGCTTGATGAGCCGTACATCCTGATCTACGAAAAGAAAGTCTCTGCGATGAAGGACCTGCTGCCGCTCCTTGAGAAAGTCGCCAAGGCCGGCCGGCCGATCGTCCTGATCGCCGAAGACATCGAAGGCGAAGCGCTCGCTACGCTCGTGGTGAACAAGCTGCGCGGCACGCTCCAGTGCGCGGCGGTAAAAGCCCCGGGCTACGGCGACCGGCGTAAGGCGATGCTGGAAGACATCGCGATTCTCACCGGCGGCCGCGCGCTCACCGAGGACCTCGGCATCAAGCTGGAGAACCTGCAGCTTGAGGACCTGGGCCGCGCCAAGCGGGTGAAGATCGACAAGGAAAACACCACGATCATCGAGGGTGCAGGCAAGACCTCGCAGATCAATGGCCGCATCGGCCAGATCAAGACGCAGATCTCGGAGACCGATTCTGACTACGACCGCGAGAAGCTGCAGGAGCGGCTGGCGAAGCTCTCCGGCGGTGTCGCGCAGATCAACGTCGGGGCTGCGACCGAGACCGAGATGAAAGAGAAGAAAGCCCGCGTCGAGGACGCGTTGCACGCGACGAAGGCCGCCCGCGAGGAAGGGATCGTGCCGGGTGGCGGGGTTGCGCTGATCCGCTGCATCCCAGCGCTCGAGAAGCTCAAGCTTTCCGGCGATGAGCAGACGGGTGTGGACATCATCCGCCGCGCGCTTGAGGAGCCGGCCCGCATGATCGCCCAGAACGCGGGTCAGGAAGGCTCGGTGGTGGTCCAGCGCGTGAAGGAAGAGAAGACGAACGTTGGCTTCAACGCCGAATCGCTGGAGTACACCGACATGGTGGCGGCGGGCATCATCGACCCGACAAAGGTCGTGCGCACAGCACTCCAAAACGCCTCAAGCATCTCGAGCCTGCTGATCACGACCGAGGCGTTGATCACTGAGCTTCCGGAGAAGGACAAAGCACCCGCACCCGCGCCGGGCGGTCCGCACGGCATGGGCGAGGGGATGTATTAATCCGGAGAGGATAAACGACCATGGCAACCGCAACAGCAAGTTCAAGCAGCTTGAAACTGAAGCCGATCGGCGACCACGTGATCGTGCAGCGCCTGGGCTCGGCCGAGAAGACGAAGAGCGGCCTCTACCTGCCGGATGCAGCGCAGGAGAAGCCCCAGGAGGGCAAGGTGGTGGCGGTAGGTTCAGGCCGGACGCTGAAGAATGGGAAGGTCGTGCCCTTGGCGGTGAAGCCGGGCGACCGCATCATCTTCGGCAAGTACTCCGGCAACGAGATCAAAGTCGACGACAAGGAGTATGTCTTCCTCTCCGAGGATGACATCCTCGCGATCGTTACGTCTTAACGTGCGAGCGCTGCTCGCATGAGCAGGCCCCGCCCGGTTTCGACCGGG
>PCVX01000098.1 GCA_002796105.1 Candidatus Omnitrophica bacterium CG11_big_fil_rev_8_21_14_0_20_63_9
TCGCCGGAACGCGATCTGATTCTGAAAGTGCTCGCTGAAGTGCGGTGGAACCGCTCGGAGGCCGCCAAGCGGCTGGGGATCCACCGCTCCACGCTCTACCATAAAATTCGACAACTTGGGATCGACACGTCATCGACGTAAGGCCTTCAACGCCGTCGTCCGCGCGCATCCTTGATGGGTCATCGTCCTCTGTGATGGACGACCGTGGTACCGCAGACGCTTTGACACTGCTGGACCTGGTCGACTCCCCTCGCTGGCAGCGTCTTCAAGACCACCTGGCTCGGGTACTCGGTGTGCCTCTGCGCACCGTCAGCCCCTCGCATGAGCTGCTCGTCGCGCCCAGCTGGCCGCTCGGCCTCGATGCCGAGCGCCTGGTCAGCGCGCTGAAGCTCGGCGAAGAGCTCGAACAGCTCATTCCACGCGGCCAACTCCCCACCGATACCGCCAGCCTGACCGTCCCCCTGGGTGTCACGTATGCCGCAGTACCGATCCGCGTCATGCCGAAGCAGTCCGTCGCCTACTTCGTCGTCGGGCCGCTCGTCGTCGGGCCGCGGGAGGAAGAGACGCAGTTCCGTCACCGGGTGGGGGCGATGGGTATGGACGGGCAGACGTTGTGGCCGCTGCTGCTGTCGATGAAGCTCTACACGTTCTCCGGCATCCGCTCCGCGCTGAACCTGCTGGAGGAGGTCGGCACGTCGATCGTGCAGCTGGCGTACCAAGTGCGGCAGCTGACGGCGATCTTCCCGGTGGGCGGCAAGATGGACCGCGCGGTGACGACGTTCTACGCCGACCGCGTGTTCAACTCGCTGCTTGAGTCGGCGATGCTGGCGACGAAGGCGGACGCCGGGTCCGTGATGCTCTACGATGCGAAGCGGGATGTGTTTCAGGTGAAGATCGCCCACGGCCTGCAGCACGGCCTCGTGGCCGCGGGCGCTGTGAAGCGCGGAGAGGGATTGGCGGGACTGGCCGCCGCCGAGCGCCGCATACTGCTCCTCGACGAGCATACCAACGAGCCCGAGCTTGTGAACCGCATGAAACGGCGCGACATCGTCTCGTCCATTGTCGCTCCGCTGACGCCCGAGGCATCGCCCGAGCCGATCGGTGTGCTGAACCTCCGAACCAGCGATCCGGACCGGAAATTCACTCAAGAGCACTTGGAGCTGCTGCGCCGCCTTCTGGAATTGACTAGTATCGCCCTCGCCAGCTTCCGCCCCGCACCCTCGTCCCCGTCATAAACTAGCACACCACAGAAACACAGAATTCCACCACAGAGGCACAGAGGACATGCGAAGACCACTCTGTGTCTCTGTGCCTTCTCTGTGTTTCTGTGGTGTCGGTTTGCGGAGGGCTAAATACGACGCTTGCGCAGGTGGGCGGGGAGGATCTTGAGGCTGGTGCGGTATTTCGCGATCGTGCGGCGCGCGACCGAGATGTTGCGATCGGCCAATCGTTTGGCCAGCGTCGCATCGCTCAGCGGCCGTTTCACGTCTTCCTCCTGGATCAACCGCTGCAGCTCGGACTTGATGTGCTCGTCGGAGAGGGTGGCGGCTCCTGCTGCGCCGTTCGTGCCGTTTTGCGGGACGCTGCTGGCGAAGAGCTGCTCCAGCCGGAACACGCCATAAGGCGTGTCGATGGTTTTGCCCGCGATCGCGCGGCTGACGGTGGAGGGGTGCCGGCCGATGAGCTCGGCGACCTGGGCTTGCGTCAGCGGCTTGATCGCCCGCTGGCCATGCTCCAGGAAGTCCCGTTGGAGGCTGATCAGGCAGCGCCCAATGGACAGGAGCGTCGCGTTGCGCTCATCGATCGCTTTCATGAGCCAGCTGGCCTGGCGGAACTTGTTCGCCAGGAATTCCTTGGCTTCCGAAGGGGTTTTTGGATCCCGCAGCATCCGGTGATAGGCACGGTTGACCGCGACCGAGGGCAGGTGCGGCTCGTTGAGCTCGACGTCATAATGCTTCTCGCGGTGGTGAATGATGAGGTCCGGGACGATGGACGGCGAGAGGTCGGTTGAAAAGGCTCTCCCAGGCTTCGGGTTGAGCTGCTTGAGGCAGGCGACCGCCTGGCTAATGTCCGCGGGAGGCGCGCCGGTGGCTTTCGCCAGGGCGGACAGGCGCTGCTGGGTGAAGAGCGGAAAGTGGTCTTTGACGATGAGGTAAGCGAGCTGTTCGGGGTGTTGAGGTACCGAGGATTTCTTTGAACGCTCCGGAATGGCCCCAGGGCTTAGCATTTTCATAACCAATTGGTGCTGAGATAGTTGGATCATAAGACATTCTCGAAGATCCCGCGCTCCCACTCCAGGAGGATCGAAGCTTTGGATCGTGGTGAGCACCGCCTCAAGCTGGGGGATGGTGGCTCCGGCAGCTTCAGCGAGCTCTTCCAGTGGGGTGTCGAGGTAGCCGGAGTCGTTCAGATGCTGGATCAAAAACTCTCCAAACCGGCGCTGCTCATCCGTCAGCAGCTGGTGGCAGCCCAGCTGCATCCGAACGGACTCGTGAAGCGACTGGGGATTGGCAAGACGCTGGTCGAATTGACGTTCCCGGTCATCATCACTGTCAGGGTCTTCAGCCTCTCCGGCGGTGCGCCAGTGGGACATCCAGTCTTCCTCTGGGGAGCGTTCTGGAGCGGTCTCCTCGCTGCGGGGCTCAGCATCGGCTTGCTGCTGTTCTTCCTGGTGGGGGGTCTCCTCGATCTCCAGAAGAGGATTTTCCTCCATCTGGCGCTCGAGGAAGGTGCGCAGCTCCATCAGCGGCATCCGCAGGATTTCCAGCGCCATGGTGACGTTCGGCGCCAGCATAAGCCGCTGTTGTATCGTTTGTTTAGCTTGGAAGGCCATGCGCTAGGGGGCCATGCGCTTAGGATTTGTACAGACCCAACCAGTCTAGCATATTTCGTGCCAGTCATCAAACAGCCTTGATTTACCAGGGGGGATAGGTTAAGGTAGGGCGGTTTGTCTTATAGGGTCGGTTAGCACAGGAGGCTCTCGTGACGACGAGGCGGCAAGGCATGGCGGCGCAGCGCATCCGTGTCTGGACGGCGGTGTCAGCGGTGGCACTTGGAGTAGGCTCAGCACAGGTCATGGCGGCGGAAGAAGCTTCGGCACCGGCTCCAACGGCTCAGGAGGGGGTTATGATTCAGGATGGAATGGACGTGACCATGGACTACGCCCTCACAGTCGATGGGGTGGTGGTGGATTCCAGCGAAGGCAAGGAGGCGTTTCGCTACCGCCATGGCACGCAGCAGATCATTCCAGGGCTCGAAAAGGCGCTGGTGGGCCTGAAGGTAGGGGATGCGAAGGAAGTAACTGTCCTGCCTGAAGATGGGTATGGTCAGTATGAGGCCGGACGGGTGATCGAGGTCTCCAAGGACCAGATGCCCTCAGACATCGGCTTGGAGGTCGGCATGGTCCTGGGAGGCGTCGATGCCGAGGGACGCCCGATTCGCGGGACGATCAAGGAAATCAAGGATAAGGCGGTGGTGATGGACATGAACCATCCCTTAGCCGGCAAGACGCTGCATTTTAAAGTCAAGATCACCGAAATCAAGCCGTCGGCGTAAGGCGCCGTCGAGGCAGATGTTGACCACGCGGTATAAAGCCACGCTCAATGCGTGGCTTGCCCCCCTGGCCACCGCGGTTGGACGGCTCGGCATTTCCCCCTCCGCCATCACCGTCGGCACGGTGCTTCTCACTATCGGCGTCTGCGGCTGGTTTGTGCAGACTCGCCGGATGGTGCCTTTTGCCGTGATCATGCTGCTGGTCGGGTCGCTCGATGGCCTTGATGGAGCGGTGGCGCGCGCCAGCGGGCGGGTCACCAAATTCGGCGCCTACCTGGACGCCATGTGCGACCGCTATGTGGAGACCTTGGTCGCGCTGTCGGTGGCGGTTGTGACCGGCTACTGGCTGCTCTCGCTCGCGATGCTCTCCGGCTCGCTGTTGGTCAGCTATGCGAAGGCGCGGACCGCGATGGAAGTCTCGGTGTCGAACCAGGAGTGGCCGGACTTGATGGAGCGCGCCGAGCGGGACATCCTGTACTTGCTCGGGCTCGCCGCCGGAAGCCTGATCGCATGGAAGCCGCTTGGTCATGACCTGTTTTGGTGGACGCTTCTGGCGCTGAGCGTGCTGGTCCATGGCACGGTGCTGCAGCGCATGGTCCGCGCCCGCCACTTCATCGGTGAGCGCGAATGATTGCGAGGCGGGGAAGCCTTCAGGTATACTCGGATTCACGATGAGCCACGACGACGCCATCCGGACCCTGCGCGAAGCGCTCAAGCTTTCTCCGGAAAATCTCCCGCTTCGCCAACATCTGGCGGATATGCTGCTCTCCGCCGGCCAGCCCCAAGAAGCCGAGGAAGAATACCGGCGCGCCCTGGCCATGGCGCCCAGCGATGTGGCCTTGCAGCTCGGGCTGGCCACCGCCTTTTCCCAGCAGGGCAAAGACAGCCACGCCCTCGTGATCCTTGAGGAGATGTTGAAACAGAAGAACGCGCCGCCGCGCGCCTGGCTGCTCCACGCCCGGCTGTTGTTCCGCTCGGGTGAAGTGCCGCAGGCCGTCACGTCGTACCGCCAGGCGATCGACCGCGACCCGTCATTGATCGACCGGGAATTCGCTGCGCGCCTGGGCATCGGCGCGTCGCAGGCGACCGGCGAGGTCGTGGAAGGCAAAGTCCGCGCCAGCTGGGAGGGGGCCCCTGACGCGCCCCCCGAGGCGACGGTGGAGCGGCCGAAGATCACCTTCGACGATGTCGGTGGGATGGAGACGCTGAAAGAAGAGATCCGGCTGAAGATCATCCATCCGCTGACCCACCCGGAGCTGTATAAGACGTACGGCAAACCGATCGGCGGCGGCATCCTCATGTACGGCCCGCCGGGATGTGGCAAGACGCATCTGGCGCGCGCCACCGCGGGCGAGATCGAAGCGGGGTTCATCGCCGTGGGCATCAATGACGTGCTGGAAATGTGGATCGGCAATAGCGAGCGCAATCTCCACGAGCTCTTCGAGCAGGCCCGGCGCAACCGTCCGTGCGTGCTGTTTTTCGACGAGGTCGATGCGCTGGGAGCGAGCCGGTCGGACATGCGCCACAGCGCCGGACGGCAGCTCATCAATCAGTTTCTCGCCGAGCTTGACGGCGTCCAATCCAGCAACGAGGGCGTGCTGATCCTTGCTGCGACTAACGCCCCATGGCACGTCGATCCGGCGTTTCGACGCCCCGGGCGCTTTGACCGGATTCTCTTCGTGCCGCCACCCGACGCGGCTGCCCGGGACGCGATTCTGCGCATCCTGGTGCGTGGCAAGCCTATCGGCGAGATCGACTATGCCCAGGTGGCCAAGAAAGCGGACGCATTCTCCGGCGCGGACTTGAAGGCGGTCGTCGATGTCGCCATCGAGCACAAACTCAAGGACGCGATGGCAACCGGCACGCCCAAGCCGCTGACGACGAAAGATCTGCTCTCCGGGGCGGCCGGGGTCAAGCCCTCGACCAAAGAGTGGTTCAGCACCGCCCGCAACTACGCGCTCTACGCCAACCAAGGCGGCTTGTACGACGATATCTTGAAGTACCTGAAAGCCTGAAGCCCAATGGACGTCGGGCTGGATCGCGCCCTCCTATTACTCGAACAATCCCGCTACGAGCTCGCCGAGCAAGAGCTGCGCCGCGTCTTGACGCTGGAACCCAACCATGCGGCGGCTCACGCGCTGCTCGCGCTGTGCCTCTCCCACCGCAAGCAGTATCAGCAGGCCACCGAGGAAGCGCAGCGTGCCATCCATCAAGCCCCCGACGCTTCCTTCGGGCATTACGCGCTGGGCACCGTGCTGCATGACCGCGGCGAGCTGACCGACGCATGCCGCGCCACGATCGAAGCTATCCGGCTCGATCCGTACCGCCCGGAGTACTTCGCGCGGCTTGCCGCCATCGAATTCGACCGCGCCCGGTGGCGCGAGGCGCTGGACGCGGCGGAGCAGGGCCTGACCGTCGATCCGGAGCACGTCGGCTGCACGAATTTGCGCGCGATGGCGCTGGTCAAGCTCGGGCGCCGGGGCGAGGCTGGGGCGACGATCGATGTGGCGCTGGCCAGAGATCCGGAGAACGCACTGTCGCACGCGAACCAGGGCTGGACGCTGCTGGAGGCGGGCGAAGCCGAGCCAGCACTGGAGCATTTCCGCGAAGCATTGCGCATCGATCCAGAGCTGGAGTGGGCGCGGCAGGGCATCGTCGAAGCGCTCAAGGCGCGCCACCCGATCTATGCGCTCATGCTGCGCTACTTTCTCTGGATGGGGCGGCTGAGCCCCCGCGCGCGATGGGGCGTCGTGTTTGGAGCCGTGATTCTCTCCCGCGTGCTGCGCGAAGCCGGGCGGGCGGTGCCGGCCCTGACCCCGGTCATCGCACCGCTCCTCATTGCGTACGCCGCCTTCGTCATCCTGACGTGGATCGCCGATCCGCTCTTCAACTTATTACTGCGCTTCGACCGGTTCGGACGGCTCGCGCTCTCTGAGGATCAGATCCACGCGACCAATTGGATCGGCGCATGCCTGGGAGTGTGCCTGGCGGCATTGCTCGCCGGATGGATCACCGGGGTGTCGGCGTGGTTGATCGCCGCGCTAGTGTGCGGGCTGTACGTGATGCCGCTCTCAGGGGTCTTTCACGCGCCGGTTGGCCGACCGCGGCGCATCATGGCCGGCTACGCGATCGGCCTGGCGGTGCTGGGTGCCGCCGGCATCGCCGATCTGTTCGCCCGCTTGCCGTCGCGCGAAGCGTCGCCGCTTGGCGCAGCGTGCTTGGGGTTGTTTATGCTGGGGGTATTTCTGGCGGCGTTTTTGCTGCACGCGCTGGTGACGGCTCGCACGCAGCGCTAAGGCGTTGCAGGAGCCGCGGCGGCCAGCTGCTGCAGAGTCGTGGCAAGCAGCTCAGAAACCCCGGCGGGAAGTGCTACCACCGCCTCGCGTCCCTCGATGCGGCCATAGCGGTCAAGCGAGCCGTCGAGCATCCCGCCCACCAACAGGCGCTGCCCCGGCCTGCCATCGCTGGTTGAGACGGCGATCATGCCGGAGGGCGCCGCAAGCCCATACCTCGCCAGATCCGCTGGCGCATCGTCGATAAAGCGGATCACGCGCACTTCAAGCAGCCGCTGCAGCCACGCATCCATCCGCTCGTTGGGGAGGAGCGTGTCCGTCCCCGCCACGCGCCACGTACCGTGTTCCCGCTCCAGCGTCCAGCTCTGGCCGGCGTTCGTGACCGAGACGCTGCTGAGCGTGTTTGAGAAAAACTCCACGCATTGTTTCGCGCGGACTTCGTCCGGTTGAGCCAGCACCCCTTCCAACTCCGACATCAACACAGCGTACAGCGCGCGCTCGTCGCCGCGCTTGGCATAGCGGCGGGCGGGATCATCCGGCAGCGTGCCGCCGATGAACAGCGTCACAGCCGGCGCGTCCTCCTGGCGGACCATGATCTCGGCGTAGGGATGGTCAAACCCCCAACTCGAAAGCTGCTCGATCTGAGGATCGTCATCGAGGAATCGAGAGACGCTGAGCCGCTCCAGGGCGGCCAGGAGCTGGTTGACCACCGACTGGTCGGCGCGGTCTTTCAGTGGTTGCATCACCATCCACTCTTGATCCTGGCGCGCGAGCACCAACTGTTGTTGCGCCGTGGTGATCGCGAGCTCCTGCGTGGTCCAGGGATCGAGGCGCAGGAGAAAGGGGTCGCGCAACTGCTCTAGCGGGCGGTTGGCTTGGGTAAATAGCTCATTGGAAATGACGAAGATGTCCGGTCGGTCCTCCAGTTTTGCGTACCGGTTGGACTGCACCGGCGTGGGATGCCCGAACAGCAGCGTGGTCGTGTGACCCTCCGCCGAGACGCTCAGCCGCCCAAGCGCCGGGGCCAGGCCGTACGTGGCCACGTCCAGCGACTGCTCGGCGGTGCCGGCAAGCGTGCGCACCGCGTGCAGCGGGGAGAGCTGAAAGAGGAGCTGGTGGACCGCTGCCGGGTCAGCTCGCAGTTCTTGAGGCAATCGCCATCCGGTTTCCTGCTTCGTCAGCGTCGTCTTGGCGTCCGGCATATCGAGGACGATATGTGTGGCCTGCTCGGCCGGGATGTTGGCGACGAGTTGCGAGCGCGCCTGCTGTTCTTCGCGGGAGGGCTGCTTGATTTCATACACGGCAATGTACGTGCCGATGCCGAGGGTGATGAGGAGCAGGAGGAGTGTCGTCTTCCACGTCATCGAGCAGCTAGGTGCGGCGACGCCACCACACGCCCGCGCCCAGCGCGCCGCACAGCAGCGGTAGGCCGAAGACGCCCAGCCAGAACGCGAGGCGAAGCTGGTGAGCGGTAAGATTGAGGCGGATGAACTCCAGCGGCTTGGCGCCGATGCCGATCAGCTGCTCCTGGCCGACCAGCCAGTGGAAGCAGCCCAGGATGAAATCGGAATTGCCGGGGGCGTTGAAGAGCTGCGCGTTGACGATGAGCTCGGAGTCGCCGATGGCCACCAGCCGCGATGCGGAAGCACCGCTGCGCTCGACCGCAACTGCGATGGAGACCGGACCTTTCACATCCCGACCCTCGTCAAACCCAGCTTCGGTAGTGGACGCGCTGACGCTCGTTTCGCCCCAGCCCGCCTCGGAGGTCATGGCGAGTGCCGTGGCGGTCAACTCAGCCCGTTCAGCAGCCGGGCGCACTGAACGGGTGCCCGGAAAGACCGTGATGAGCCGCTGCACGTCGATGCGTTCGACGATGGGATGGCGCACGTACGTCATGATGACGAGATTGGTAGGCGAAACCATCGGCAGCCGCAGCGCGGGATCGACGACGATATCCATGCCCAGCTCTGCCCCCCAGCGGTGGAGCAGCCCGTCCAGGCCGGTGTCCTGCAGCGGGTCCACCATCGCCAGCACGCGCCCGCCGCGATCCAGGTAGGCTTGCAGCAGCAGCAGCTCGGGCTCGGTAAACCGCTTGGTGGGGCCGGGAATCATCACCGCATTGACGGTGGAGGGGATCTCGGTGCGCTGCAGCAGCGAGGTGCTTTCCACCTTCATATTTTCCCGCTCCAAGAGCGCCTTCACATCGGAGATGCCGAAATCATCCATGTCCTCGACGGACTTCTCCCCATGGCCGGTTGTGATCCACACCATGGGTTGGAACGGCTGGGTCACGCCGAGAATCGCGGAGGTGAACGCATCTTCGCCTTTGAACGTGCGCACCTGCGGTTCGCCTCCCATGGCGAGCTGATCGTAATCGAGCTCGGCCAAGTCGGCGTCGCTGAGCGACTTGTGCCGCTCACCGAAGGCGAAAATCACCATGTTGATCCGGTCGATCTGGAATTGCTGCGCGACTTGGTTCGCCCGGTCCAGATCGCGCTCCGGGTCGACGTACTCCACCTCGATCTTTGGCGTCGCCTGTTGGTACTCTTTGAGCAAGTCGCGCACCATCTGGTAGAGATGGTGTTGGGGTTGGTAGAAGACGGTGATGTGCACCGGAGCTTTTAACTGATTCAATACCTGCCGTGATTTGTCGGAGAGTGCCATCAGCTTGATGCGGCTGACATCATGGCGGACGTACCGCCGACTGGCGACCCAGTTGACCATGATGAAGAGCACGCTCAGCAACAGCGCGGTAGTGAGCAGGTTGAGCGAGGCGAAGAGCCGCTTGATCTGCATCAGGAGCGCCAGCGCGGGTTGGCGATGACCCGTCCGGTGAAAAACAGGCTGATAGCGGTGACGCTGAGATAGTAGACGACCGGCCGCGTGTCGAGCAGGCCTTTGGCGAAGTCCGCGGTGTGCTCGATCAGCGAAAGGTATTCGACGATCTTCGCCGTCTCCGGATCGCGGATGAAGCCCTCGAGGATGCCGATGGAGAACAGCAGCAGGATCGTCACAAACGACAACACCGCCGCGATCACTTGATTGCGCGTGATTGAGGACGCGAGGATCCCGAGGGCGATCAGCATGCCGCCGAGCAACCACGTGCCAAGCCACCCGGTGAAGACCGGCCCCCAGTCCAACGGGGTCAGCATGCGGAAGATCAGGAAGAAGGGTAGGGTCGAGAGCCACAGCGCGCCGTAGTTGATCCACGCGCCCAGGAACTTGGACAGCACGACCTGGGCATCGGTGACCGGCGCGGTGAGCAGTGTTTCGATGGTGCCGGTGCGCTTCTCCTCGCTGAAGGTGCGCATGGTGATGAGCGGTGTCGTGATGAGGCACGCGAACCAGTAGTAGAACGTGCCGCCGAAGAACGCACGCGCCATCGTCGCGGAGGGGTCGGAGCGGGGATCGCTGAGTGCCAGCAGCAGCAGGTGGAACACGACGCCTTGCAACAGCAGGAACAGCGCCCCGACGACGTACGCGATCGGTGAGTACCAGAACGACTTCAGCTCTCTGGCGGTCAGCGCGATGAGATGGCTCATGGCCGTTTAGGGTTCTTCATGCGTTGTCAGCTGGATGAAGACGTCTTCAAGCGAGGCCTGCGCTTGCGAGAGCTCGCGCAGCATCCATTGCCGCTCCACCGCCGCGCGGAAGACCACCTCGCGGATGTCCGAGCCGGGGGAGGACTGCACGTCGAAGGCGTGGAAGCCGTCCGCCGCGCCGGCGCGGGTGACGCGCGTCACGCCGGGCAGCGCGTTCAGCGCCGATTCGATGGCGGCGACCTCGCCGCGCAGCTGCACGCGCAGCACCGCGCTGCCCTGAAGCCGCTGGCGCAGCTGTGCGGGGGTGTCGACCGCGACGATGCGGCCCTTGTTGATGATCGTGACGCGGTGGCAGATCATTTCGACTTCCGGCAGGATGTGCGTCGAGAGCAGGATGGTGGTGGTGCGGCCCAGTTGCGTGATCAGCTCGCGCGTCTGGCGGATCTGATGAGGATCCAGCCCGACCGTCGGCTCATCCAAAATGAGGATCTTGGGGTGTGCAAGCAGGCAATCGGCCAGCGCGACCCGCTGCCGGTACCCTTTGGAGAGGCGGCCGATCAGCTTGCGGGAGACGTCGGCCAGCGCGCACTGCTGCAGCGCTTCATCGACCCGGGCGCGCTGCTCCGGGCGCGGCACGTCCTTGATGGCCACGCGGTAGTCGAGGTATTCGCGCACGCGCAGCTCCGGGTAAAGCGCGACGTGCTCGGGGAGGTAGCCGATGCGCCGCCGCACGTCCAGCGGCCGCTCGGTGACATCGAGGCCGTCGATGCGCACAGAGCCCTCGGTGGGGGCGAGCATGCCGGTGAGGATGCGCAGCGTGGTCGTCTTGCCGGCGCCATTGGGGCCGAGGAACCCCATGATCTCACCGGGCTGCACGGACAGGGAAACATCGGCCAGCGCCGTGACGGTATCGTAGCGCTTGGTGAGGTGGCTGACTTCAATCGAGGTTGTCATGCTGAGTGTCAGTGCCCTATTGTTTCCGTCCGTCGGTGGCTTGTCAAGTGGTGGCCTTTGGAGTAGGATACCGAGTACGGCTTCCATCCATGCGGCGATCACGTTGGTTCATCGGAGTGCTCACGGTTGTGATGTGCGGCTGCGC
>PCVX01000013.1 GCA_002796105.1 Candidatus Omnitrophica bacterium CG11_big_fil_rev_8_21_14_0_20_63_9
GCGGAGAAGATCATCCACCTGAAAACCGTGGATCGCATCGCGCAGACACGCGGCGTTTCCGTATTCGCCAGCGTGCTGACGCGCATGGAGGATATTAAGGATTATGAACTCTCCGAACGGCTGGCGGCGAAGGTGGCGGCCAGCATCTGCGCCTATATCCGCAAAAGCCTTGATGGTCCCGTAAACGCCCTGACCACGGACGATAGCGGCAACCGCTTGATGAAAATGCAGCCGGGAATGATCTTCGACAATCTGCTGCCGGGTGAGGAAATCGGGATGATCGACAGCAACCGGCCTAATGCCATGCTGGAGCAGTTCCGTAACTCGCAGCTGCGGGCAGTGGCGGCGGGAACGGCCACCAGCTTTTCCAGCATCTCGAAGGATTACAACGGCACCTACAGCGCCCAGCGGCAGGAACTGGTGGAGCAGTCCGTCCATTACGCGGTGATGCGGGAGTATTTCGTCGAACGCTGCGTGCGCCCGATCTGGGAACGCTTCGTGGAAATGGCGGTGCTTTCCGGGAAGCTGGACGCACCGGAGGCGGAAATCAACCAGATGAGCCTGAAGAAAGCCGGTTTCCAAGGACCCACCATGCCGTGGATCGACCCGCAGAAAGAAGTCACGGCGGAGGAAAAAGCGGTGCAGGCCGGGTTCAAGTCACGCTCGCAGGTCATCCGAGAGCGCGGCGGCAATCCGCAGGACGTGTTCGAGCAAATCAAGCAGGAGCGCGAACAGGAAACGGAAGCCGGGATCAGTTTTTCAAGCTCGAACGGCACACCCAAACCCCAACCGAAACAGGAGGAATCAGACGATGACGAAGGAACCGGAAATACTAACACGAACGGCTGAACTTGCCTCCCGGTCGGTCGTGGACGAAGAAAGCCGCCTCGTGCGGCTTTCTTTTTCTTCGGAGGAACCCGTCACCCGGCAGAGCTTTTTCAGCGAGCCGTGGGTGGAAGTGCTGGGGCATGACAAGGATGAAGTCGATCTCTCCCGCCTCAATAACTCCGCGCCGGTGCTTTATAACCATGACCGTAGCGAACGGGAAAACCGTATCGGCGTAGTGGAACGCGCATGGCTGGAAAACGGCCGTGGTTACGCTGAAATCCGCCTGAGCCGCCGCGCCGACGCTGAAGGCATTTGGCAGGACGTGCGCGACGGCATCCTGCGTAACGTATCGGTGGCCTACCGGATCATTGAACGCAAAATCACCGAGGAACCTAAAGATAAACCGGCGACTTACCGCGTCATCCACTGGATGCCGATGGAAATATCGCTGGTCGATATTCCCGCTGATCCCACCGTTGGGGTTGGCCGGAAACTGGAGGAAACCCCTCCAGCATCACAACCCCAACCCAACCAAAAGGAGAATCCCATGCCTGAAGTAACCGAAACCCCACAGCGCACGGAGGCGGAAGACATCCGCGCCGTGCAGGATAACGCGATGGCCGAAGGCGCAAAGCGTGCGCTGGAGACGGAGAAGAAACGCCGCAGCGACATCCGCACCCTGTTTGAAAAGCACGGCGATTACGGTCAACTGCGCGATCAGTGCCTCGATAACCCGGAAACCAACGTGGGCGAAGCTCGCAAGCTGCTGCTGGAAGCTATCGGCAACCGCGAGGAACCGGTGGCTACCAACCAGCGGATCGAAATCGGCGATACGGACGTGGAGAAATTCTCCCGTGCCGCTGAGGATGCGATTGGCTTCCGCGCCGGTATCGCCTCTAAAGACTCCAAACCCACGGAACTGGTGGGTTACACGTTGCTGGAGATGGCGCGTAAATCGCTGGAATTGCGCGGCGTTCGCACCGAGCATATGGATAAACGCGAGCTGGTGGCGCGTGCCTTTACCCATTCCACCAGTGATTTTCCGAAGATTCTGGAAAACAATGCACGCAAGGCCATGCTGCGCGGGTATGACGAGGCGGAGGAAGTGTTTCAGCAATTCACCCGCGCCGGTAACCTGACCGACTTCAAAACCCATAGTCGCGTGGGTATGGGCGTGTTCGATTCGCTGGATGAAATTCCCGAAAGCGGCGAATACAAGCACGGCACCATCGGCGAACGGGCGGAAGCGATCAAGCTGGCCACCTACGGCAAGCTGTTCTCCATTACCCGGCAGGCGATCATCAATGATGACCTGACCGCTTTCACCGATATTCCCCGCAAGATGGGGCGTGCGGCGGCGCGTACCGTGGGCGATCTGGTATTCAGCATCCTGACCGGCAATCCCACCATGAGCGACGGCACGGCGCTGTTCCATGCCGATCACAGCAACCTCGCCGGTAGCGGCAGCGCAATCACGGCGGCGAGCGTCGGCGCTGGCCGCACGGCGATGCGTACCCAGAAGGACGGCAAGGCCACGCTCAATATCCGGCCTTCCTTCCTGATCGTGCCTGCCGCGCAGGAAGATACGGCGCGGGTGCTGATGACCTCGGAAACCGATCCGTCCAAAACCAACAGCCGCGTGCCGAACCCGGTGCGTGGGGCGGCGGAAATCATCGTGGATGCCCGGTTGGATGCGGCTTCCACCTTGTCATGGTATCTGGCCGCCGATCCCAACAGCTTCGACACCATCGAAGTGGGTTATCTCGACGGTATCGCCGCTCCGTTCCTCGATCAGCAGGATGGCTGGACGATTGACGGGGTGGAATACAAGGTGCGTATCGACGCGGCGGCAGCGCCGCTGGAATTCCGCACCCTGTATAAGAATCCGGGCGCGTAACCCCTTCCACCATCTCTACCAACCGGCGGCTTCTGGCCGCTTTCTTTATACCTAAAACTCAAGGAGAAATCTCATGGCTACCAACTACGTTCAGGAGGGCAAAGCCCTCAACTACACTCCCTCCGGCGCGGATGTCGCATCGGGTGATCTGGTCATCATCGGCACTATCGCGGGTGTCGCCAAAACCGACATCGCCGACGGCGAAACCGGCGCGGTGCATATCTGCGGCGTGTTCAGCCTGCCAAAAGCCAGCGGCGCGGTGACACAAGGCGCGAAACTCTACTGGAGTAGCACCAACAGCAACGTCACCACCACGGCTTCCGGCAATACCCTGATCGGCGTGGCCGCCGCCGCTGCCGCATCGGGTGACGCCAGCATCCCCGTTTTGCTGAATGTGGGGCTGTAATGACCTTCATGGAGGACATGCACGGTCACCACCATACGCTGATGGACAAGCTGGACGGGCGCGAGATGTTTTATACCCCGCAAGGGGCGGCATCTCGCGCCGTTACCGGCATGTTTCAGGCGTTTTCGGAACTGGTGGGCGGCGAAACGGTGGATGTGGTGGTGAATAGCCCGGTTCTGTCGGTAAGAACGGCGGATATTCCGGAAATCACCGTCGGCGATAGCTTCACCATCGACGGCACGGAATATGAAGTCGCCGTCATCCGCCCGGACAGCGAAGGCATCACCGAATTGTTTCTGGAGGCCGTATGACCCACGCCCGCACCCAAATCAGGAAAGCGGTGGTGAATGCGCTGAAAGGCAATACCGCCGCCGAAAGCCGCGTCTATGAATCCCGCGTTTATGCGCTGGATGATCCCAAGCTCCCGGCCTTGCTGGTGTTTACACCGCAGGAGAGCATGGGGCAGCCTTCTATCCAGCGGCCACGCACGCAAATGCGGCAGTTGCAGCTGATGGTGGAAGGCTACCTCAAGGCCAGAGGCGACATCGACACCGAGGCCGATAGCCTTGCGCTGGAGGTAGAACAGCTGATCGCCGCCAATCCTACGCTCGGCGGGCTGGTGAAAGACATCATGCTGGATACCACCGCCACCCGGCTTTCCGGCGAAGGGGAAAAGCCGGTCGCCATCGTCAGTCTCACGTTCGTGATTCTGTACAGCGTCAAAGAAAACGCACCTCAAACGCCACTTTAACCAACCAAATCATAGGAGAATCATTATGGCTACCCACGCTGGCAGCGAGGGGAAGGTCTTTGTCGGATCGTCCCAAGTCGCGGAAGTAAAATCATGGTCGATGGAAATCACCTCCGACACGGTGGACGCCTCCATCATCGGCACCGAATGGCGCAAGAACCAAGCCACCATCAAAAGCTGGTCAGGCAGTTTTGATGCCTTTTGGGATGAAACCGACACTACCGGGCAAGGCGCTCTGGCGGTGGGCGGAACGGTAACGCTCAATCTCTACCCGGAAGGCGACGATACCGGCGCGACCTATTGGAGCGGTGACGCGATCATCACCTCCATTTCCTACAGCGCGTCCTTTGACGGCATCGTGGAAGCGACTTTCAGCTTCACCGGCACCGGCGCACTTTCAGAATTAACCGTATCGTAAGGAGGCGTTATGCGCGTTATCGACCAAGTAAAGCAGCATTATCAATCCCAAGAGCGGCTGGTGGTTTCCGTCCCTGAATGGGGTGAGCCGGACAAGCCGCTGGAGATCCACATCTTCCCCATGACGATGGCGGAGGCCGGACTGATCCAGCGCATGTCAGGCAAAAAAGCCTCGCCGGTGGAAAACGCCGTCAACTCCCTGATCGTGAAAGCCCGCGATAAGGACGGCAACCGCCTGTTCAAGGTGGAGGATAAAACGGAATTGCTGAATTACGGCGATTGCCGGGTGATCCTTCGCATTAACGATGAGATCGAGCGCCACTTTTACCAGAGCGTGGAGCAACTCAAGGGAAACTCCGACGCGATCCCTTCCGACGCAACCAGTTAGCGTTGGCATGGCGGCTTGGCCGAACCCTTCCCGAAATCGAGGCCATGACCACCCGTGAATTCACGGAATGGGTCGCATTTTTTGAACTTCAAGCAGATACGATGAGTAAGAATCATGCCCGCATTCGGTAGTGCAGAATTCGTCATACGCGCCATAAATAAGACGCAGCAGACGTTTACGCAGATCGGTGCGGGCGTGGACAATATGGATCGTCGCTTCAAAAAGCTGGGCGGCGGGCTGAATCGGCTGGGTGGTCTGTTCGCCACCGCCTTCGTCGGCAGGCAGATTACCGATACCATCACCAAATTCGAGAAGCTGGAAGCGAGCCTCCGCACCGTCACCGGTTCGGCAGATAAGGCAAGCGTTGCGTTTGGATTTATTGAAAACTTCGCCGCCGCCACTCCCTTTCAGTTGGAAGAAGTGGTGGATGCGTTCATCAAGCTGAAGGCGCTGGGGCTGACGCCTTCGGAAGAAGCACTCACCTCCTACGGCAATACCGCCACGGCGATGGGCAAATCCCTGAACCAGATGATCGAAGCGGTGGCAGATGCTGCGACGGGTGAATTTGAGCGCCTGAAAGAATTCGGGATCAAGTCCCGCGCACAGGGCGATCAGGTGACCTTTACCTTCCAAGGTGTCAGCACCACGGTGGGTAAAAACGCCAAGGAGATTGAAGACTATCTGCGCTCTATCGGTGACGTGCAATTCGCCGGTGCCATGAAGGAACAGGCCGGAACGCTCAACGTGGCGCTCTCCAACATGGGCGACGCTTTTTCCAAACTGGTGAAGGCCATTGGCGATGCAGGCCTGACGGACATTCTGATTTTCATTGCCGATAAAATCAAATGGTTGGCGCAGCTGATTACCGATTCGATTGAACCTTTCCGGCTGGGATTCAAGGCGTTTATCGCTGAGGTAATAAAGTTCGGGCGGCTGTTCATCGCCGTATTCGAGGGCGTGGGCGATGCGTTCAACGCCTTCGGTGATGCAATCTCCGCCCGTTTCGAGGCGTTGGGCAAAGACCTCGCCGCCTTCGTGGAAAATCCGCTGGGCGGTGTTTCTTTCGAGAATACCCGCGCCGCGCTGGAAACCGGCCTGCTCGATGCGATGGGAACTGCGTTCGATAAGGCGCTGGCGGAAGCGCAGGAGTTCAATAACGCCATTGATGCGGAGATTCAGGACGCCGCCGCGAAAATCGTGGAAGCCCGCGCCGCCAAAAACCAGTCACTCGATGGATTGTTCGGCGAAACCGCCACCCCGGAAAAGGTAGAAGAAACCACCAAAGCCGTCAAAGGGCTGAATAAGATGCAGCAGGAAGCCAAACGCATCTTCGAGGCCACGCGCACGCCGCTGGAGCGGTATAATCAGGAAATGGAAACACTCAATCGCCTGCTGGAGAAAGGCTATATCAATCAGGATACATTCGGGCGGGCGGTAGAACAGGCCGGGGAACGGCTGGGCAAAGCCAGCAAGAAAACCGGCGATACCATTGAAGGTGAGTTTGCCCGCATCGGGGAGTCGATGGAAGGCACCATCGCCGATTCGCTGGACGCTATCGGCGGGCGCTTTGACAGCTTCGGCGATTTCTTCAAAGGGTTCCTGTCCGACCTGAACCGCACCCTGCTGCAATATGCGCTGAAGGATTTAGGCATCTCCGGCAAGGGCGGCATCATCGACGGCCTGTTCAGTTCCATCGGCGGGTTATTCGGCGGTAGCGGCGGAGGTAGCGGAGGTGGCGGCTTCGGCAGCATCCTCTCCAGCGTAGGCAGCTTCTTCGGCGGCTTTTTTGCAGACGGCGGCAGGCTTCAGCCTGGTAAATTCGGCATCGTCGGCGAGCGCGGTCCCGAAATGGCCTTCGCCGGTAACGTGCCGATGCACATTATGCCCACAAGCGGCATGGCTCCGGCTCCTATCACCGTCAATATGAACATCCAGACGCCGGACGTTCGCAGCTTCCGGCAAAGCCAAGGCCAGATCGCGGCGGATATGGCGCGTTCGATTGAGCGGGCAAGGAGGAACTTATGAGTTTCGTAGAAATCCAATTCCCCACTGACATCAGCTATGGCGCGACCGGCGGACCCACTTTCTTAACGGACGTGGTGGCCACCGTATCCGGGCATGAGCAGCGCAACAGCAAATGGAGCCAATCCCGCGCCCGCTACAATGCGGCCTCCGGCGTCAAAACCGAAACGCAATGGCAGGCGCTGATTGCGTTCTTCCGTGCGCGGCGCGGCAAGGCGGTGGGGTTTCGCTTCAAGGATTGGGGCGATTACAAGGCCATCAACCAGCCATTGCTGGCGCTGGGTGGTGATGAACACCAGCTGGTGAAGCAGTATGTCAGCGGCGCGGTGGTATCCGAACGGATCATCACCAAGCCGGTGGCCGGCACGGTCAAACTTTATGAAGATAGCGTCCTGCAAATGAGCGGGTGGAGCATAGACACCGCCACCGGCATTATCACCACATCCTTGAGCGGAACCCTGACGGCCGATTTCGAATTCGACGTGCCGGTGCGTTTCGATACGGATGAATTGGCGCTCTCGCTGGATAGTTTCGATGCCGGAAGCTGGAACAGCATTCCGCTGATTGAGGTGCGGATTTAACCCGGATGGTACTGCTTAACCAGCTGCTGTCCGATGGGAGAATCCACCGGCACCAACTCGGTAGCGTTACAGGCTTTGCAGGCGTTATAGCGCGTTGAACAGCGCCAGATCGTATAGATCAAGCCCGGAACGATAAAGCATATCCAAAGGATAATCTCGATCAGGAGATTCCCTCTGGTTTTACGCGCCGGTTTGCCCACATGACCGCAGGCTTTGCAGATCAACTTCTTTGCCATGCGCTTAACATATTTGAAGAAACACCTATCAGGCAATAAATTTATGAGAGTAATTTCCCCGCAACTGGAAACGCATTTCGGTAGTGGCCTAACCACGCTCGCTACCTGCTGGCGCCTCACCCGGCAGGACACTACCGAGCTTGGCTTTACCGATCATGACCGGGCGTTGGTGATCGACTCGCTGGAATATGACTCTCTCGCCGGGTTCACGCCCACCACGGTGGAGAGCAAATCCAACATGAGCGTGGATAACCTTGATCTGGAAGGCCAGACATTCCCTTCCAAAATCACGGAGTCCGACTTACTGGCAGGCCTCTATGATTATGCCGAAATTGAAATCTTCATGGTGAATTACGAGGATCTGTCTCAGGGCAAGCTGGTGGTGAAGCGCGGTCGGCTGGGTGAAGTGACGCTGAACGCGCAGATGTTCCATGCCGAAGTGCGCGGCCTCACGCAGCATTTAAGCCAGACCATCGGCGAGGTGTATTCGCCTTCTTGCCGCGCCGTGCTGGGCGATAGCCGCTGCAAGGTGGCGCTGGCCAGCTTCACCGTCACCACCACGATCACCGAAGTAGTGAATAACCAGACCTTCAAGGCCTCCGCACTCACACAGGCGGCTGGGTGGTTCACCGGCGGCGAAGTGGAATGGACATCCGGAAATAATGACGGGCGGCGCATGGAGGTGAAGGAATTCGCTTCCGCGCAGGTGGTGCTGGCGCTGCCGATGGGAAAATCTATTCAGGTGGGTGACGAATTCAAGATCATCGCCGGGTGCGACAAGACCCACGAAACCTGTCAGGCCAAATTCAGCAACATCCTTAATTTCCGTGGCGAGCCGTATGTCCCCGGCGTGGACGCGCTGCTCACTACCGCAGGCACATTAAGCAAAGGCAACCGTAATGACTAAAGTCACGAAACAACAGATCGTAGCGCAAGCCCGCACATGGCTCGGCACGAAGTATCACCACCAAGGGCGCTTGAAGAAATCCAAGGCTGGCGCTGGCGGCGTGGATTGCATCGGGCTGATCATCGGCGTGATTGACGAGCTGGGCTTGCAGGATGGTGAAGGCAATCCGCTCTCCCGGCATGACGAGTTCAATTACTCCATGTACCCGGAGCGCGGGCGGCTAGTGGGCGCTATCCGTAACCATCTGCGCGAAGTGCCGAAAGAAAAAATGACGCAAGGTGATGTGTTGCTGTTCCGCACTTTCCGCGATCCGCAGCATGTAGGCTTGCTGACGGAATACCCGACCGGCGGCGCGGGGCTGATTCATTGCAATTCCAGCGCCGGAAAAGTGGTGGAGCAACCGCTTTCAGATAGCTGGCTGCGAATGCTCACGCACGTTTACCGATTCAAAACAAAACAACTTAACTCCCTGAAGTAAGTCATGGCTGATATTGTCCTTCCTGTCGTTGGCGGCGTGGCCGGTTTTGTGCTGGGTGGTCCCTCCGGGGCGATCCTTGGCGCGAATCTGGGCGGCATGGCTGCGGGTGCGTTCTTCCCGAAAAGCCAGCGCGTCCAGCTTCCGACTCAGGAAGGACCACGTCTTGCCGACCTCCGGGCGCAGATTTCCACCTATGGGAACATCATTCCAAGGGTGTACGGCACGATGCGGCTGGCCGGAAACGTCATCTGGGCAACCGATATTAAGGAAGTCCGCAGCGAGAAAACCACCACGCAAACATCGAGCGGCGGCGGCAAAGGCGGTGGCGGCGGCAAAACCACGACCAGCCAGACCACGATTTCCTATGAGTATTTCGTCACGCTGGCGATTGCCATTTGCGAGGGCGAGATTGACGAGGTGATTCGCGTCTGGGCGGATAGCAAAGTGCTGACGGAAGCGGAACTCTCCGCCGCGCAGGGCAAGTATAACGTCCATTTCGGTGACGAGGAACAGGGTGTCGATGACATCATGGCCAAATACCTGCCAGCTGGCACGATTCCGGCGCATCGCGGCATGGCCTATGTGGTGGTGGAAGATTTTCCACTCGCTCCTTACGGTAACCGTATCCCCAATTTTACGTTCGAGGTGCGCCATACGGTCAAATTCCAGCCCAGCGTGGAAGATAAGGTCAAAGACATCGTGATGATCCCCGGCGCGGGGGAATTCGTCTATGGCACGCAGGTCACTACCAAGCAGGATGGGTATTACGCCTATTTCGGCGGAGCCTTCACGCCTTCCAGCGATAAGAAAAGCGTCAACATGCACAATTACGAAGGTAAAGCCGATGTGCAGGTGGCGATTGACCAGCTGCTGAAGGTGCTGCCGAATCTGGAATGGGTGGCGGTGGTGGTGACATGGTTCGCAACGAACACCGATGCCGGGGATTGTGAAATCATCCCCAAGGTGGAATTTCAAGGCACCACGCAGGTATTGCCGCAGGATTGGAGCGTGGCCGGTTACACCCGTGCCACCGCGCAAACCGTGCTGTTTTTCGATGATGACAAACCCACCTATGGCGGCACGCCTTCGGATCACACGGTGGTGCAGCTCTGCGCGGAACTGAAATCCCGTGGCCTGAATGTCATGCTCTACCCCATGCCATTCGTGGATACGATTACACCGGTGCCGAAACCGTGGCGCGGGCGCATCGAGCCTGCCAATGCCACGGATGCAGCCAGCTGGTTTACTAAAACCAACGGCTATAATGCCTTCATCATGCACTATGCCAATTTACTCAGTGGTAATGTGGATGCGTTTGTCATCGGCTCGGAGCTGATCGGCATGACCGGCTTTACCGATTCGCCCGGAAGCTATCCGGCGGTGTCGCAACTGGTGAGTTTAGCCGCCAGCGTAAAAGCCGCTATGCCCGGAACACTGATAACCTATGCCGCTGACTGGAGCGAGTACCACAGCACGGGTGGCTGGTTTAACCTCGATCCGCTTTGGGCTTCCAGCAACATCGACTTTGTGGGGATTGATAGCTATTTCCCGCTGACGCCGGACTTGCCGCAAATCCAGATCACGCCGGAGCTGATTACCGAATACTGGGAAAGCGGCGAAGGCTGGGATTATTACTATGCCGATTCCGTGGCTCGTACCGGCCTAACCAGCTATGGCGGTGATCCAACCTACGCATGGAAAAACCTCGAACACTGGTGGAAAAACACACATGTAAACCCGAATGCGGTGGCAACCGCGTGGACTGCCAAAATGAAGCCGGTCTGGTTCACCGAGTTTGGCTTTCCTTCGGTGGATGGCTGCACCAACCAGCCCAACGTGTTTTATGATCCGACCTCCAGCGAGAGCTTCTTCCCGCGTGGTAGCAAAGGCCGCACCGACTTTCAGGCGCAGCGCGTGGCGCTGGATGCGACGCTGGATTATCTGGAAGCGCGGGAAACTACTTCGGGCAATGCTGGCCTCGTGGCACGGCGCTTTATCTGGACATGGGACGCACGCCCGTTTTCCTTCTGGCCTGATCTGGAAGGCGTGTGGCAGGATTCCATCCTTTGGGCAACCGGCCATTGGGTGAACGGCAAGCTGGGCGCTTCCACGCTGGGCGCGGTGGTGGCGGAGTTGCTGCAAGCCGCAGGCCTCACGCCTTCGGATTATGACGTCACCCGCCTGACCGCCTCGCTGGAAGGGTTTATCCTGCAACAGCCGATCACGGTGCGTAATGCGCTGGAGCAGCTGGCCAGTGGGTTTTTCTTCGATGTGGTGGAAAGCGACGGGATTTTGAAATGCGTGCCGCGTGGCAATGCATCGGTAAAATCCATCCCGGAAGATGACCTCATCCCCAGCGCCAAGAGCGGCGTGCAGGATGTGCTGGAGATCCATTACGCGCAGGAGCTTGAATTGCCCCAGCGCGTGAACGTCACCTATATCGACCGGCCATTCAATTATGACCCGGTAACGCAAACCTCCCAACGGCAGGTGGTGCGTGCAGTGGATCAGGTGACCATTAACTTGCCGATTGTCATGGGAGCGACACAGGCAAAACAAGTGGCAGACATTACGCTTTACGGCACATGGAAGGAGCGCCTGAGTTTTAGCCTGACCGTGCCGCCTAAATATGTACGGCTGGAACCGACCGACGTTATCACCGTGACGGTTTCCGGGGTGGCGCATGAAATGCGCGTCATCAAAACCGATATGGAAGCCAACGGCCTGATGAAAATCAATGCCGTGGCGGAGGATGTGAGTTCCTACGATTTCTACACCCCGCCGGGTGAGACATCACGGAACATCACGCCGCCGGTGCTGGTGCCGGACACATTGCTTCAATTCGTGGATGCGCCGCCGCTGCCGGTGGATACGGTGCAGAATCAGGGATTGTTGCGCCTTGGCGTGGCTCCCGATGGGGCGGATTGGAACGGTGCGGCGATTTACCGTTCCGACGATGGCGGGGAAGATGGCGGCAATACTTTCAACCTGCTGGCTGGGCTGGAGGGCGCGGCCACTTTCGGCGCAATCATCACCGACCTTGCCGCCGGTATCACGGAAACGTGGGATCAGGTGAATCAGGTGGAAGTGGTTTTGACCAGCGGCAGCCTCGCCGGTGTCAGCCAGTTGGCCGTGCTGAATGGTGCCAACGCCGCGTTGATTGGTAACGAGCTGGTGCAGTTCCAGAATGCGGAACTGATCGGCGAGCGCACCTATCGCCTTTCCCGGCT
>PCVX01000069.1:0-3277 GCA_002796105.1 Candidatus Omnitrophica bacterium CG11_big_fil_rev_8_21_14_0_20_63_9
ATCATGCCGTGCACCGTCTGGGTGTTCAGGCCGAGGTTGAGGATCGTGTCCATCATGCCCGGCATCGACACCGCAGCCCCCGAGCGCACGGACACCAGCAGCGGGTTGCGCGGATCGCCGAAACCCTTCTTGGTCACGCCCTCGAGCCACTTCAGCCGCTGCGCCAGCTCCGCGTCCAGCCCTTGAGGCCAGCGTTGCCCCAACTCATAGAATTTGCGGCAGACCTCGGTGGTAATCGTAAAACCGGCCGGCACGGGCACGCCCATGTTGGTCATTTCGGCCAGGTTGGCGCCTTTGCCGCCCAGCAATTGCTTCATCTCGGCGCGGCCATCCGCCTTGCCTGCGCCGAAGGCATAGATGTATTTGGTTTTTCCGGACGCCCGCGCGGACGCAGCGCGTTTGGGCTGGGTGAGCACAGCGGTTCTCCGTGGGGATTTCTTCATCATGACTCCTTTGGTTGCGCGGTTTGCAGGATCGAGAGTTTCGACAGGTCGGCAATGCGATCAGTATACAACTGGTGAATCGCCCGCATCAAGGCGAGCCGGTTTTGCTTCAAGGGTTCCTCCGGGACGTTGACGAGCACGTGGTCGAAAAACGCGTGCAGCGGCTCGAAGAATTGTTCACCGAACAGCCGCGTGGCATCGGCATACGACTTGCGCTGGGCCAGTTCGGCCACGCGGCCATGCTGCTGCTGGTAGAGGTCCCAGAGCGTGCGCTCCGGAGCTTCCTTCAGATGGGCAGGATCCACGTCGCGCTGGCTCACCGATGCCCCTTTCAGGATGTTGCGCGTGCGCTCGATGACCTTCGCGGCCTTCAGGAGCGCGGGGTGGCCGTACAGTTGCTGGAGCATGCGGATGCGATCCATGAGGTCGATGAGGTCATCGCCCGGGCTGGCCAGCACCGCGTCGATGCAATCCACGCTCGGCGCAGGCTTGGGCCAGGCGAAGGTATACAGCCGATCGACGAGGTATTGGCGAATGCCGCGGCCGATGGCGGCCGCGTCGGCTTGGGCGTTGGCGCCGAACGGTTTGAGGGTGGCGCGGGTTTTCAAGAGCGCATCCAGCCGCAGCGGACGGTGCACGCTCCAGGCGACTTCCACGATGCCTTGCGCGGCCCGGCGCAAGCCGAACGGGTCCTGGTCACCGGTCGGCTGGATGCCGATGCTGAAATACCCGGCGAGCGTGTCGTACTTGTCGATGATCGACAAGGCCCCGCCCAGCAATGTTTTCGGCAGCTTGTCCGCCAGCGGCAGGTAGTGCTCGCCGATCGCCTCGGCCACGGCGCGCGGCTCGCCTTGCTGCAGCGCGTAGTGCTTGCCCATGATGCCTTGCAGCGTCGGAAACTCGCGGACCATCGTGGTGGCCAGGTCGGCCTTGGCGAGCCGGCAGGCCCGCTCAAGGTCGCGCCGTTCTTCCGGCCCGAGTTGCCACAGCTCGGCGAGCGTGTGCGCCAGCTGGCGCAGCCGTTCGGCTTTGTCTTGCATCGAGCCGAGCTTTTCGTGCACCGCGATGCCGGAAATCGGCACGGTCTCCAGCGGCCGCTTGAGGTCTTCCTTCCAAAACAGCAGGCTGTCGGCAAGCCGCGCGTTGAGGATGCGCTCGATGACTTGGCGCACCTGTTGAGGCTTGGCTGGTGTCCCTTCCAGGATCGCCACGAGCCGCGGCGCCAGCTTACTTCCAGCGTCGATCGCGAAGACGCGCTGGTGTTTCGCCATGCTGGCCAGCAAGACCTCACGCGGCAGCGCCAGATAGCTCGAATCAAACCGGCCTTCCAGCGGCACCGGCCGCTCCACCAGGTGCGTCACCTCATCGAGCAGGCCGTAGCTGATCATTTCAGGGGCGATGCGCCCACCCGCCTGCTTGGCGGCCTTGTTGATCGTCTGCTCGATCCAGGCGCGCCGCTCGTCCTGGTTCAACAGCGTGCCGCTGCGCGTAAGCGCCGCAAGATACTGTTCAGGGGATTTCACAGCGACGGCGCGAGGATGTTTCGGCCCATCGATCCATGTGCGCGCAGCGCTGCTTAAGCGCCCGCACGTGCAGCGAATCGGGGTGGTGCCATAGAGTGCCAGCAGCCAGCGGATCGGGCGCGCAAACCGGACACCGCTCGCATCCCAGCGCATGGTCTTTGGCGCTTTCAGCTTTCCAATGAGCTGCGGCAGCAGCTCAGGCAAGACCTTAACGGTCGGTGTGGTGATCGCGGGCTTCACCAGAAAGACGTACGCGCCTTTGTCTCCGGAGATGAGCTTGGTATGATTCACGCTTCCCTGTTGGGAGCGCAGGAACCCCAGCAGCGCTTGCGTGGGGTTACCTTCTTTATCGTAGGCCGCCTGCTGGGATGGGCCGCGGACCTCGACCGCCGGCTTGCGCTGCACCGCGCAGAGCGCGCGGATGTGCAGCACGAGCCGCCGGGGCGCTCCCCAGGCAGACACCTCCCCAGCGGTCAGATGATTGGCGGCCAGCAGCGCGGCGGCTTCCCGGCGCAGCTGGTCGATGAGATCCGGCAAATAGGCCGCCGGCAACTCCTCGGTGCCGATCTCAAGCAACAGATCCGCAGCTTGGGGGGCGTGGGGCGTGGGGCGTGGGGCGTGCGAAATCTTAGAGCGCTTCATTTGGCACTAGCTTCCCCCGTCCCTTGGCTCCCGCCCCCTGCCCCTGTGATGCGTTCAAGATATAATTCGGCGCATTGCTTGGCGAGGCTGCGGATGCGCAGTACGAACCGCGGCCGGTCAGACTGGCTGACCGCCCCGCGCGCATCCAGCAGGTTGAACGTATGGCTGCACTGCAGGAGCTGCTCGTACGCCGGCATCAGCATCTTGGCGGCCAGCAGCCGCTTGGCGTCGGTCTCGTACTTCGCGAAGAGCTCCTGGTGGAGCGCCACATCGGCGTGATGGAAGTTGTACTCGGACCCTTCCTTTTCATTGGCCAGGTGCAAGTCGCCGTAGCTGACGCCAGGGCCGTAGGCGAGCTGGTACACCCCCTCGGTCCGCTGGGCGAACATGGCGATACGCTCAAGGCCGTACGTGATCTCGCAGGCGATATGCTCCAGGTCGATGCCGCCCACCTGCTGGAAATACGTGAACTGGGTGACCTCAAGGCTGTCCATCCAGACTTCCCAGCCCAAACCCCAGGCGCCCAGCGTCGGCGATTCCCAGTCGTCCTGGACGAAGCGGATGTCGTGGTCTTCGAGCCTGATGCCGCAGGCGCGCAAGCTCTCCAGATAGAGCTGCTGCATGTTGTCCGGCGTGGGTTTGAGCAGCACCTGGTATTGGTAGTAGCGC